>CAZLPZ010000001.1:0-21143 GCA_964561535.1 uncultured Pseudobdellovibrionaceae bacterium
AACGACTTTTTCTTTACTGTTCCGATACCCTAATTTGGTTTGGTAAATATTCACCCCATTAGTATCCACCGTTCTCTGAGCCGTCCAGTTTCCAGTATTTAAGGTCGTCCGAAACGCAATCATATCATCAAACGACGTGGGTGTATTGGCGCCCGGCATGCGATGGATAAAGGAAACGGCCGCATTTGTACACGACTCGTTTCGTCGAGTCGACAGCATACGAAATCTTTGATTATCGTCACAATTTTCAAATTCGTCTGGGCTTGCCACATCCAGCCCAGTACAAGTCCGATCGCCGCCATTCATTGAATAGGCCCCCAATCTATTTTGACCATGAGAAACGACAACGAAATGGGTTTTATCGGACGACGGGCCACTGTCCATGACCAATTCACATCCCTGGGGTTGACCGGCCGTTAATTGATCTCGCACCGAAATATTCCCTTTATCATTCGAAAAAGTCCGCGCTTTTGTTAATCCATACGTCACCGCATAGGTCATTTTATTCCCATATTCATCCAATGATTGCTGGGGTGTTAACCCCAAAACGGTATAAGGAAGCGCTCCAATGATAATGCGATTACCGGGATCATTTAACCCAAAAGGAGCTGTTGCAATATTTGTGGCGACCATACCATCCCCACAATACATTTTATCATTCGGATTCGTTAGGCCACATTTATTATTCGGACCATTCTTAATTCCGCTATCTCTTAATACTTCGGTCGCCCCTAACATTGCCGTCGCCTCAATCCCCGAATTCGGGTCATCCAAACCAAAAACTGGATTCGCCGGCAAGGGATAACGTCCATTTGTCAGGGCAAATTGAACCAACGCTTGGGCCACATCCGACACCTGCCCCTTGGATCCGCTTCGAATTTCATTCTTTTTGGTCAGGGATTGAATTTGAAAAAAAGGCACCATCATAATGGAAATAATTAACAATATCCCCGCCATTTGGATCAATGTCATCCCTGATTGTTTCGATCGGACATTCATATATTCGCCCATCACCTAAATCCATTGACAAGATATTCCCATTTGGAATATCAGATTCCATCTTACACCCCCAATAAATTAAAAAAGGTTAATTAAAATTCGAAATAAAAAACCCCGGCAGATAAATGCCGGGATTTACTGACCTATTAAGGTATACTCAATTTTCAACTTTCTGGGGTTGTTTTGAACGGCGAAATAAAAGTTAAGAATAAAGTAACCTATTAATAACTTTAAGCAGCCAAATGGGGGTTCAGAACAGGATTTGATGCCTGTTTTTTATTTCTTGACGAAAAGGCCGCTCCAAAAACCAAAGCAGCTCCTGCAAGTAACAATGCCCAATTTTTAGGCTCTGGAACAGCAGATATTTGATGTATCGTGGTATCAATGCCACCACCTCCCGGATTCTTAAGCGCATCCAAGGAAACATGTGCAAAACTTTCCGCATTAAATTGACCATAGACAGTCTGACCGACCCCTGATGAATTTATATAAGTTTTTGTTATAACATCCGAATAATTCGTTCCATTTCTAGAATCCGCAGAAAGATACATATAGTTTCTATTAAATTGTTGACGCGTTCCAAAACCAAATAAAACACCGCCACTCCCAATACATGAATCCGTCCCAATACAATTTTCTTGAAAAAGCGCCGACAAGCTTAGGCTAACCGTAATACTTTCACCGTCGGGGATATTCCATTTTACATAACCAGGACTAAACCGATAAAACGGCTCCCCCCCAGCAACGGAATCAGTTCCATATCCCCCCAGCAAAATTTGTGCAGTCGGAAAAAGACCCACCCCATCAGATATAACGTGCAATTGAAAATTATCCCCAGAAACAGTGGCGGAAGATCGTTGATTAACATCAAAAAGCTGCAAATTTGAGGCAAACCCTACAGGCTCTGTCGATAACAACCCTGCATTTGACAAAAAGGAAAAAGTAGACCCCGGATTCACAATAGTTCCAAATGTATAGCTAGGATTAGAAAGTTCCGGTGCGAGTTCTGTTACAATCGTTTGAATTGAAGGCGTTACCGTAAAACTTCCATGAAATTCGCTGACCATTGTGGGAAGGTTATAATCCCCAGCATAAGACAACACCGTTTGGGCATTTGCAGGAGCGGCCATCCCCATCCCCAACACTGCCATCCCAGCAGCGGCAGCGCGTGTAAATGAATTTCTAAGGCCTTTACTAAACTGGCTCCCAGCTTCTTTTAATCCCGCCAACATTTTTATCCCCTGTTCATGATATTCGTTGCGTAATAACAAAATTTTTGATGAACGGATCCCGGAAAAAGGAAAAAATATGCCTCATGGCACCTCTCCCCAAAATCCGTCCCATCCGTAAAAAGACATAAGCGGATACAATTTTTACGCCTTTTGTCCAGGCAGCGCAAGATAATTATGAAAGAGTTAACGAAATAATTTTATGTGGTTTTTTTATTCCTAAAATGACGTCTGGAAAGAATTGTCATCCCGGCGAAGGCCGGGGTCCAGAAAAAATAAGGGGATGAAAAAATAGGAATATGCACGTCACGAGATCCCGGCCTATGCCGGGATGACACGTCAAGGCCGAAATAACTATCCCATTACTCTCCTAAATCCTCTACACCGCCTTCAACACCACCCTCATCTCCCGCCCCCTCTTCTTCCTTTAACCACGCGACGGAAATCACACGTTCGTCGCCGGACATGCGGAAGATGGTAACACCCTGGGCTGACCTTCCCGTCATGCGCACATCGCGCACCCCGGTGCGGATCAACTGTCCGTTATCCGACACCAACATGATTTGGTGCGCGTCCGTGACCGGGAACGTCGCGACCACATCGCCATTTTTCGCCGACAATCCCATGTTGACAATACCCGACCCGCCGCGGCCCGTTAACCGATATTCATATGCCGACGTCCGTTTACCAAAGCCCTTGGTTGATACGGTCAATAAAAATTGTTCGCGCGCTTGTAAATCAGTAAACCGTTCTGGCAGTAACGGCACAAACGCCGATCCGGACGACGTTGCGTTCTCGGCACCATCGTCAGCATCCTCGGCACTGTCGGTCGACACCGCGCTCTCTGGCATTTCTGTATTCTCGGCATCCTCAATCCCGCGCAAACGCGCCGCCATTTTTAAATATGCCGTGCGTTCATCCGATGTCGCATCAATATGTTTAAGTACCGACATGGAAATCACCGCATCATCCGCGCCCAACCGAATACCGCGCACGCCCGTCGATGTCCGGCCGGCAAACACACGAATATCGGTGACCAGGAACCGGATAGCCTTACCGCGTTTGGTGGCAATCACAATATCTTCATCCGGCGCACATATTTTAACGTCGACCAATTTTTCGCCAGGCTCGTCCAGTTTCATCGCGATCAGACCGTTCGACCGGATCGATTTAAAATCATTCAATTTATTCCGGCGCACGTTACCGTGACTGGTCGCAAACATAATATCCAATCGATCAATCACCGCGTCATCTTCCGGCATGCGCAAGATCACCGATAAATTCTCGCCGGGCTCCAGACGCATCATATTGACCAACGCCTTGCCGCGTGATTGGGGATTCCCCAAGGGCAATTGCCACACCTTTAACCGGTGCACCATACCCCGCGACGTAAAACATAAAATCGGCGTATGAGTCGAGGCAATAAATAAATCCGAGACAAAATCCTCGTCTTTGGTCGACATACCCGACCGCCCCTTGCCCCCCCGCTTTTGGGCGCGGTATGTGACCAGAGGCACACGTTTAATATACCCCCCATGTGTGATCGTCACGACCATATCTTCACGCGGGATCAGCGCCTCGATATCTTCTTCAAATTCGCTGTCGACAATTTCGGTACGGCGCGGATTTGAGAATTTATCCCGGATCTGTTGCAGTTCGGCGCGCATCACCTCGAATAATTTAATTTTTGATGCCAAAATCGCCAGATATTCTGCGATCTCATCCGTAATGGACCGCAACTCATCCCCAATCTTGTCACGTTCCAATCCGGTCAATCGATGCAAGCGCAATTCCAAAATAGCCTTGGCCTGTTCATCCGACATTTGGTACGTGCCCTGATCATCCAACGTATATTCAGGGTCATCAATCAAAGCAATCAACGGCGCGATATCGCGCACGGGCCAGCGTTTGGCCACCAATTGTTCGCGGGCAACCGTGGGGTCTTTTGCCGCGCGGATCAAGGTAATAATCTCATCAATATTGGCAACCGCTACGGCCAAACCGGCCAAGATATGCGCACGGTCCCGCGCCTTGCCCAGATTATAAATCGTCCGCCGGGTAATAACTTCCTCGCGAAATTTGATAAACGCTACAATAAAATCCCGCAAAATTAATGTCTGCGGGCGACCGTGATTCAGCGCCAACATATTGCATGCAAAATTCGTCTGCATTTGGGTGAATTTATACAGTTGGTTTAACACCACATCCGCTTGTGCATCGCGCTTCAGTTCAACAACAATCCGGACCCCCTCGCGGCTCGATTCATCGCGGACCTCGGATATGCCTTCAACAATTTTTTCGCGGCCCACCTCGCCAATACGTTTCAACAACGTCGCCTTGTTCACCTGATACGGTACGTCATGAATAATAACCGCCTGGCGTTTTTCACGAATATCTTCGATCGTTGCGCGCGATCGCATCGTGACCGACCCGTTGCCCGTCATGTATGCCGACCGAATACCCACACGGCCCAAAATTTGGGCGCCCGTTGGAAAATCGGGTCCAGGAATAATCTGCATCAAATCTTCATTGGGTAATTCCGGATTTTCAATCAAGGCAAAACAGCCATCAATGACTTCACCCAAATTGTGCGGCGGGATATTCGTCGCCATCCCGACCGCGATCCCCCCCGCCCCATTCACCAGCAAATTCGGATATCGCGCTGGCAAAACCACAGGTTCCAAAGTTGAATCGTCATAGTTCGGTTTAAAATCAACCGTGTCTTTATCAATGTCTTCCAGTAACGCCTCAGCCGATTTCCCTAACCGCGCCTCGGTGTACCGCATCGCAGCCGGTGGATCATCATCCATCGATCCAAAATTTCCCTGGCCATCGATCAAGGGTAGACGCAAGGAAAAATCTTGAGCCATCCGTACCAACGCATCATAAATTGCCAAGTCACCATGGGGGTGATATTTCCCCATAACATCCCCGACAATCCGGGCCGACTTTTTATAGGGTTTATCCGAATGATATCCGCCTTCTTGCATCGCATAAAAAATGCGGCGATGCACAGGTTTTAACCCGTCGCGAATATCCGGCAAAGCGCGGCTTACGATCACACTCATGGCATAATCGAGATACGATTTGCGCATTTCCTGTTCGATCGTAACGGTCGATTGTTTCATCGGGGTTGCCAGGTCGCTTGACATACAAAAAAGCCTTTATCCAAAAGGTGAATCATGAAAAAACCAAGGCCTTATGGATAGCATTTTTAAGGGGGGTGGGGCAAGTCTTGATTGTCCTTTCCCTCAAAGAGAGAGGACATCCCCCTTCTATACCGGCTGTGACTGCAACGACACTGCCCGGGGCTCATCCCCCAATTTGCGTATAATCTCGATAACCTCATCTGTCGCTGTTTGTAAACGTTCGGCATCTGTCCCACGTAACACCAACGACAATCCCAACTGCCCCCCCCGATAATGAGGGTATGATCCCATCACAATATCAGGGTATTTATTTTGTAAAACTTCCAAATCATGAGCCACATCACCTTCTTTTAAGTGACATGACACCGTATTCGATAAATATGGCGCGCCTTGCTCCATCAGTGTCATCACATGTTGAAGCATCGCCTGCATAATACGAGGCACTCCGGCCAGAGCAAACACATTTCCCATCCGAAATCCCGGTGCACCCGATACCGGATTATCAATTAAAACAGACCCTTCCGGAACCATCGCCATTTTTAATCGCGCAGGATTTAAATCCGTTTCAGATCCATAATATGTCACCAAAGCAGCCCGCGCATCAGGGTCCAGAATAACCCCAACGCCAAAGGCCTTGGCGATACTTGTGGCCGTAATATCATCATGCGTCGGACCAATACCGCCTGTTGTAATAACATAATCATAATTGGGGCGCAGGGTATTAACCGCCGAAACGATCGCCTCTTCCGTATCCTCGACAACGCGTACTTCACCTAAAACGACGCCACGGGGCGTTAATTTTTCCGCAATCCATTGGGTATTTACATCTTGTGTCCGTCCTGACAAAATTTCATTTCCAATAATAACAAGCGCGGCGCGAAAAGTCTTTAAACCAGGCGAACCAACGCCCTTTGAAGCAAAAACAGGATCAGACACGGCGATAATTCCCTTGTGGTTTAAGACCAAAATAATGTTATATAGCCTATGCACTTTCCGCCGCCTGTCAAGGCGGAATGCTACTAAAAAGGACATAATAATGTACGGCCAATATGACGACGATATCACAATTCACACAGATGCTGATTTTGATGGCATGCGCGCCGCAGGTCTTTTAGGGGCCAGCGTCATCGATTACATCACCCCTTTTGTCGTCCCCGGCGTCACCACCGAAGATCTGGATAAACGGTGTCACGACTTTATCATCGATCATGGCGCCATACCCGCACCGCTAAATTACAAAGGATTCCCAAAATCCATCTGTACATCAATTAATGACGTCGTATGCCACGGCATTCCAGGTCCAAAAAAATTAGTCAATGGGGACATCGTTAACCTTGATATTACCGTTATTCTAAACGGCTGGCACGGCGATACCAGCCGCATGTTTTTAATTGGTGACAAGGTTACGCCAAAGGCAAAAACGTTGGTCGATGTCACCTATCAAGCCATGATGGCCGGCATAGAAGTGGTAAAACCCGGGGCAAGATTAGGCGATATTGGCCACGCCATTCAAACCGTCGCGCACGCCGCAGGTTTCAGCGTCGTGGAAGATTTTTGTGGCCATGGCCTGGGGCGAATCTTCCATATGCAACCATCTGTCATGCATTTTGGCAGCCCCAATACAGGCCCTGTTCTAAAACCTGGCATGTTCTTTACGATTGAACCGATGATCAACGCCGGACGACTGGAGACCAAAATTTTGACCGACGGATGGACCGCCATCACGCGCGACCGGTCATTATCCGCCCAATTCGAACATTCTTTGGCCGTGACCGACACGGGGTACGAAATTTTCACGCTATCCCCCAAAGGCCTCCACAAACCGCCGTATGGAATATAGTTGACATTATTCCTATTTTCGAGTATTGTGTAGTTAAGATAAACAGAAATATGTGCGGCCGTCATCCCCACGCAGGCGGGGATGACAATCAAGCATAATTTATTCAACAACACCCTTTATTTCAAACACCAAAAAGATCTTTATTTTCGATAATATACTGGCTCCGCCACTAAAGTAGTGGTAAAAAATATTGTTATGAATATCTGTGGATAACACCAACAACTCAACCCTTCGCCTAAAAAATTCAACACCACCCAATAACCGGATCACAAAAATGCCCCAAACACCCCCGCCCCCCCTCTCGTCCGATACCGTGGCCATCGCCTTAACGGTCCTGAACAAGGGAACATCGACGCACTGGGCCACGTCCAACGACCGCCTGTGTAAAACATTCATTTTTCTGGACTTCACCGCGGCCTTTGCCTTCATGACCCGCGTGGCTGATATCGCCGAAAAAATGGGCCACCACCCCGATTGGACGAATGTCTATAACCGAGTCGAAATCCGGTTGAACACCCATGACGCGGGCGATAAAGTGACCGAGAAAGATTTTGAATTGGCGAAGAAGATTGAAGAGACTCTCATTAAATGACAGTTCCCAAAAAACAGATCATCGCTCTGGGCGGCGGCGGATTTGGTGTGGAACCAGAGAATCCCTTGCTTGATCTTTATATTATCGGCCAATCATCACGCCCCAAACCAAAGATCTGTTTTTTGCCCACGGCATCAGGGGATGCCGAAGGCTACATTCAAAAATTCGATCAATTCTTCACACAATATGATTGCATACCATCTCACCTTTCACTTTCAAAACCGCACACCACGGACACTGCCGGATTCTTACTGGACCAAGACATTATTTATGTCGGGGGCGGTGATCCTCAATCCATGATGCCTGTGTGGCAAGAACGGGGGGTCGATAAAATCTTAAAATCAGCTTGGGATAATGGAATTATCCTTTCAGGAGTCAGTGCAGGCGCGATTTGTTGGTTTGAACAATTTGAAACATACGAAGACGATTTGCCACCAGAGGATACTAAAGCGGTAAGCGGCTTAGGGTTTTTAAAAGGCGCAGCATCTCCCCATTATGATGCCCAACCCGAACTCGCTAAAATTTTGCCCCGCCTGATTGCGGACGGTCAGATACAACCCTGCCTCGCCATCGATAATTCCTGCGCGGTTCATTTTATCGATGATCAAATTCATGCGTGTGTATCGTCAATCAATGGCCGCACCGCCCGTATGATTATGGCGGACGGGCCTCAAACTTCCCTCGCGACCCGTTATCTGGGGAATTTAGAATGATAAGCCGCTATCTCATAAAATATAACAATACGTGGTGGAAACCCGCCTCCCTTTCTTTCTGTATCTTTTTTTGGTTATTGATTATGTAAAATGGAACGGCAAAAAACAACAGGAAATATTCTTTCTTTATACCCTGAGGCGGAGGTGGAATCTCATGTCAATAAAACAAACCTTTCCCCCTCACCCGGCGGGCCTTCGGCGCGCCACCCTCTCCCACAAGAGGAGAGGGATTCCCCCCACTATACCGGGCATCGGGAACGTCTGCGCGATCGGTTCATTCGCGGCGGGGCGGATGCGTTGCAAGACTATGAATTGCTGGAATTAATCTTGTTCTTGGCTATTCCGCGCCGCGACGTCAAACCGCTGGCGAAAACGCTCATTTCCCATTTCGGATCGCTCGCCGCCGTTTTTGCCGCGCCAATTGAACAACTGGCAAAACACAAGGGGCTCACCGAAAATTCCGCCGCCGCGATCAAAACGGTTGCCGCCGCGGCCACGCACATGATCCGCGCCGATGTGATGAACCGCCCAATTATATCGTCATGGGAACGATTAATGGATTATGTTTACGCGACAATGGCAAATGCCCTACGTGAAGAACTGCGTCTACTGTTTTTAAACAAGAAAAATGAATTAATCGCGGACGAAGTCCAACAAACCGGCACCGTTGACCACACGCCCGCCTATCCGCGCGAAATTATGAAACGCGCCCTCGAACTGGGGGCCACCGCGTTCATCATGGTGCACAATCACCCCAGCGGCGACCCGAAACCGAGTAAGGACGATATCACTTTGACCAATTTGGTGATTGATGCCGCGCGGCCGTTCAACATCACCGTGCATGATCATTTGATCGTTGCGCGCAAAAAGATTTTCAGTTTCAGGAATGAAGGGTTGATATAAAAATTTATTTTTTATATTATTCTGGAATGACCGATCCACTCCCCTCCCCTTTTATGCGCAGACTGATATCATTCTCCTTAAACGCGGCTTCCTTAATCCCCCTGCCCTATAAAATGATCCAATCCATTCTTTATAAGGATTGTGACAAAAGATATGCAGACGAAAAATGGGGATATTTAAACTCTCTTCCCGAAAGCCACCGGTACAGCATCATTATTGGATGGTCCGATTTAATTCAGGGAAAAAAAAGATCTATTCTCGATATCGGATGTGGCGAAGGAATTCTCGCCAGAAGATGTGATTTTAGAAAATATGTTGGCCTTGATATCAACAAAAAAGCCATTGAAAAAGCAAATACAAACTTCAATGCAATTGACCCAACAAAAAATCCTGAAAACCCAGCCCCATCGGCTAATTTTCATTGTTTATCCCTAAAGGATTTCACACCGTCTCCAAATGATTCTTTGTTTGATTTAATTATTTTTAATGAAATTCTTTATTATACCCCCGACCCCATGGATGTATTTCAAAACAGCTTAAAATATTTGGCCCCAAACGGATTAATCGCTATATCCATGTTTCAAACATATGCTGCACGATTAATTTGGAATAAATTAAGAAAACTCCCAAATATTAAAGAAATTGCCGCCGTCAAAACAACGACAGGTCAAGGGTTAGTGGCGTGGATTCGTCTGTACCGTATAAGCGACAGCCACTAAATCCCGTTCACTTGTTCGGCAATCACGGTGCAAGTCGTGGCATTGATATCCACAAATCCGTTTTGGATTTTATATCGTTCGGCGGCGCGGCCCGTGTCCGCAAACGTCACTTCGACCATACCGGATTTCAAGCCCGATATAACCGGCATATGGCCCGCGTAAATACCCATATTACCCTCGGTTCCCGGAATGCTCACGAACGTCGCGGGAGCGTTCACGATTTCGGATTCTGGCGATACGAGGCGGAAGTGGAAGGGTTGGTTGGTCATTTTTTAAATCCTGTTATCTATAGTAAAACCGCGTCGACGTAGTGCATTGTCCAAATGAATTTTGGCCCACTCAAGATCATTTTTATCCATCCCATCCAAACCAAATGACTGCGCGTTCATTGAAATCAAATCACATAATTTCCAAACACGCACAAGTGAAGCAAAAGATCCAGAACCCGAATCAACACGTTCGGATAGATAATTAATCTCACCAATCGCCTTATTCGCCACATGACCTGGCGTATCTCTATATGCTTTGCTTAGATTCAGTCCAACTTGTCTCATTTCAGATTACGCCGCTTCTAACGCCAGCTTCTTACCTTTTTCAATCGCTTGCTCGATCGTGCCAACCATATAAAACGCGGATTCAGGCAGATGATCCAGCTCGCCATTCACAATCATTTTAAATCCTTTGATCGTATCGGCCAGTTGCACGAACACGCCGGGCGACCCTGTGAAAATTTCGGCCACGTGGAAGGGTTGTGACAAGAATCGCTGAATTTTCCGCGCGCGCGACACGGTTAATTTATCATCTTCCGATAATTCATCCATTCCCAAAATCGCGATGATATCTTGCAACGCTTTATATTGTTGCAACGTACGCTGCACCGCCGTTGCGGTGTTGTAATGATCATCGCCCACAACGCGTGGATCCAACGCACGCGACGTTGAATCCAATGGATCAACGGCTGGATAAATCCCCAGTTCTGCAATCTGCCGCGACAACACGGTCGTTGCGTCCAAATGCGAAAATGTCGTCGCCGGCGCCGGATCGGTCAAATCGTCGGCGGGCACATACACGGCCTGCACGGACGTGATCGACCCTTTATTCGTCGATGTAATCCGTTCTTGCAACGCACCCATGTCGGTTGCGAGGGTGGGTTGATACCCCACAGCAGATGGAATACGACCCAGCAACGCCGACACTTCGGCCCCAGCTTGGGTAAAGCGGAATACGTTGTCCATGAAAAACAGAACGTCCTGACCTTCCACATCGCGGAAATATTCGGCCATCGTCAGCCCGGTCAAACCCACCCGCGCACGCGCGCCAGGAGGTTCGTTCATTTGACCATACACCAACGTCACTTTTGATTCTTGCCAATTCCCAGGCTTCACAACGCCAGAATCAATCATTTCGTGATACAGATCGTTTCCTTCACGGGTCCGTTCGCCCACACCTGCAAACACGGACACGCCCGAATGTTCCATCGCAATGTTATTGATCAATTCTTGGATCGTCACGGTTTTACCCACGCCCGCGCCACCAAATAAACCGATTTTCCCGCCTTTTAAATACGGGCACAGCAAATCAATCACCTTAATCCCAGTCGGCAAAATCTCGGCCTCGGACGATTGGTCGGTGAATGTCGGCGCCGCGCGATGGATCGGCATAAATTGTTTTGACTCGCACGGACCCAATTCATCAATCGTATGTCCCACCACATCAAAAATCCGACCCTTTGTTTCCGGGCCCACGGGCACCATAATCGCGTTATTCGTATCAATCACGGGCGCGCCGCGGGTCAGGCCGTCGGTTGAATCCATGGCGATACAGCGCACCGTCCCTTCACCCAAATGTTGGGCAACCTCTAAAACCAACACGCGCGGCTGTTGCGTGGGGTCAATGGCAGGTACAGTTGTTGTGACCGCGTTCAAAATCGCGGGCAAACTGTCGCCATCAAATTGAACGTCAACGACGGGACCCAAGATTTGTAAAATTTTTCCAGTGTTCATTTCTTTGTTTCCTTTATTAATTTCTAGTATCACCCCAGCGCTGGCCGGAACCTCGTGTTTGAATTATCATCTTATCTGCTTATTTATAATCCCCACGATTTGTCCGCCGTAGCCCGAAGGGCGTAGATGGAAGGCAAGGATCTAGTTTTAACCATACACCTCGGGGCCACGTGGAGATGGATAATCATCCCAACCATCGTCCTCTTTTTTAAGAGCAACCGCTAATTTAGCAACATCCAAAACTCTCGCGGCTTCTGCGTCTGTTACTTTAGGGTCTGCAGAACCCATGGAACTAATGTGCTTATCCAACTCACTCTTGGCACACGGATTTACAGTCCCACTCACCTCCGAATGCCCTGAAATCTTACGCCAGGTTGAACGATTTCTTTCAGTTAGTCCTAATTTTTTAGATTCAACCATAATTTTTTCCTTTCTTACACCGCCTCCGCACCAGAAATAATTTCAATCAATTCTTTTGTAATCGCGGCCTGACGGGCACGGTTATACGTGATCGACAGACGTTTAATCATATCGCCTGCATTGCGCGTTGAATTATCCATCGCGGTCATACGCGCGGCTTGTTCGCCCGCGGCACTGTCGAGCATCGCGCGGAACATTTGCACCGCCACATTACGCGGCAAGAGTTGCGCCAAAATTTCTTCTTCGTTCGGCTCGTATATATACGGCGCCAAAGGAATCCCCCTCTCTCCGTTTACTCCTATTTTCTTCCCCCCCTGCAAGGGAAGGGTAGGGGGGAGACCCTTATCATTCACCGCAGTTCCACCACCCTGCCCCGCCGTCATATCAAACGGAATAATTTGTTGTGCAGTTGGTTTTTGAACCAGAACCGATCTAAACACATTAAACACCAACACCACGCGGTCATATTGATCGGCATTGAACCCGGTTAAAACCGTATCAGCCACGCGGCGAGCCTCATCAAAATTGGGCACGGTTTTACCACCCACACCCATGACGGCATCAATAATTTTATCAGCATGATCGCGTTTTAACGCATCACGCCCTTTGCGCCCCACGGCCAGGATTTTCACGGTTTTGCCGGCATTTTCAAGCGCTCGGATTTCGCCCCGCACAAACCGCATTAGATTGGCATTAAACCCGCCGCACAATCCACGGTCGGACGACATGACGACCAACAACACCGTTTGATCACGGCCATTGCCGGAGAGTAACGGCGACACGGTCGCGCCCGCCGGGATTCCCGATGCCACATTGCGCATCATGTCAGCAAAGGCGCGCGCATAAGGTTGTGCGGCCTCGGCCGCGCCCTGGGCACGTTTTAATTTGGACGCCGCGACCATTTTCATGGCGGACGTGATCTTCCGTGTGTTTTTCACGGAACCAATGCGATCGCGATATTGACGAAGTGAGGGCATGTTAAAACTTTATCTCATAAAAAAAGAAGGCAATCCAAAATCTTTGGGAACCCCCATGAGTATTTGATCGTCAACAGAAAATGGAGCAACAGCACAAACATCACCACCGCAACCTAGTGCTAGAATCTCTGTTTCTCCTGATTTTGTTTTTCCAAGCATAGCTACAGTATCAAAAACTTGCCGTGGGCTTTGATCATGTACGCCGATATTCACAACGATATGATCTCCTTGTTGTATTGGCCGAATGATAGCCCTGACAGCTTGAGGAAGGACCTCAAATCCTGACCTTCTTGGACGATTTCTACTAGCATAACGACCATCAACAACAAGCCTAACATCTTCCCCTTCGAGAACGAAATATTGCGCCATCGCCAAATCTGTGGTGTCGTTAAAATCTCGCAAAGTGCGAACCTGTACCTGTTGCATTTTATTTGTATCTCCCTGTCTATAAGGTTACGCCGCTTTTTTATTTTTCTCGCCCGCGTAATTCTGGGCAAATTTTTCACAGAAAACTCCCAACGCGCGTTCAGTGTCATCGGTCAATTTTTGTTCCTTGGCAATTGTCGCGAGCAATTCCGCCGCCGTTGACCGCAATGCCGCCAGGAATAATTGTTCAAAATGCGACACGTCGTTTACGGCCACGTTATCCAAGTATCCTTTGGTTCCAGCAAAAATCACGCAGACTTGTTCGGCCACGGGCATCGGCTTGTATTGGGGCTGTTTAAGTAACTGCGTCAACCGCGCCCCCCGCGCCAGCAATTTTTGCGTGGCAGGGTCAAGGTCGGATGAGAATTGCGCAAACGCTTCCATCTCGCGGAACTGCGCCAACTCCAATTTAATTTTCCCGGCAACTTGTTTCATGCCTTTGATCTGGGCCGCGGACCCGACCCGCGAGACCGACAGGCCCACGTTGATCGCAGGACGAATGCCTTTATAAAATAACCCAGTCTCAAGGAAAATCTGACCATCGGTAATGGAAATCACGTTCGTGGGGATGTACGCCGACACGTCACCGGCCTGGGTTTCAATGATGGGAAGTGCTGTCAATGACCCCCCGCCATTTTCGTCATTCATTTTCGCGGCACGTTCGAGCAGACGAGAGTGGATATAGAACACATCGCCTGGGTATGCTTCACGGCCTGGCGGGCGGCGCAACAACAATGACATTTGGCGATACGCAACGGCCTGTTTGGTCAAATCGTCATACACGCACAATGCATGCATGCCGTTATCCCGGAAAAATTCGCCCATCGCACAACCGGTATAGGGCGCCAAAAATTGCATCGGCGCGGGTTCGGACGCGGTTGCGGCCACCACGATCGAATATTCCATCGCGCCATTTTCTTCCAGTTCGCGCACCAACCGTGCCACGGTCGATCGTTTTTGACCAATCGCAACATAAATACAATACAGATGTTTTTTAACATCAGGGTCTTTGTTAATCTCACGTTGGTTGATAATCGTATCAATCGCCACAGCGGTTTTTCCGGTTTGACGATCCCCAATAATCAACTCGCGTTGCCCACGGCCAATCGGCACCAACGCATCAATCGCCTTGAGACCCGTTTGCATCGGTTCGGTGACCGATTTGCGCGGAATAACCCCGGGGGCTTTCACTTCAACCCGACGGAATTCTTTGGTATTAATGGGCCCTTTGCCGTCGATCGGATTACCTAATGCGTCTACCACGCGCCCCAATAAGGCACGCCCCACGGGGACCTGAACAATCTGGCCCGTACGGCGCACAATATCGCCCTCGCGAATCCCGCGATCATCCCCAAAAATCACCGCGCCGACATTATCGGATTCAAGGTTTAACGCCATCCCTTTAATGCCGTTTGAAAATTCCAACATTTCGCCGGATTGGACATTCGTGACGCCATAGACGCGCGCAACACCATCGCCGACGGACAAAACCTGTCCCACTTCGGCAATATCGGCAGTCGCATTAAAATCCGCGATTTGCTTTTGAATGATGTCAGAAATTTCCGACGGTTTAATATCCATGCTCATGCTATGTTATTCCTTTTTAAAAGGGCTTATTAAAAATTTAAAATACTGTACGTACGGCCAAGGCCTTGGTCAATTTTGAGAGTTTCCCAGACACCGTATCATCAATCATCACATCATTATACCGCACGCGCATCCCGGCAATCACATCATTGGCCACTCGTGTTTTCAAACGCACAGTTGCCCCCGTCGCACGCGATACTGTTTCAATAAGTTTCTTTTCCTGCTGCCCTGTCATCGGCACGGCGACATCCACATAGACGTCCAAAATACCAGCTTGTTTATCTATTTCTGCGCGTGCCGCTCCCAAAATTTCGGCCAACGATGATGCCCGACCATTTTGAATAACCACCCGGACAAAGCCGGAAAACGCGGCATCAAACCCACCCCGTGCAAGGATTGCCGCCACTGCGCGGCCTTGATCACCGACAGGGATGACAGGTGATGCAAGCAAATATTGCAAATCTGACGATCCAGAAATCATCTGAGCGAATTGATCAACGGCGGCCGCCAACGCCGTACGCGCTGCGGATGTTTTACCAACCGAACCCAACAAGGCCGCCACATAACGCCGCACAACAGGAGAGGTGAAAGAAGCCATAATGATCAAACAGAATAAAGGGTTAGTCTTAAAAAAAACACGGGAATCTGCATCAACGAACCATCAGAATGTCCTGACAATATCGGAACACCAGAACCCGCGCCTGTCGTACCATATTGCCCCCATCGGCGCAAGGGATTTTCCAGCAATTTATAGGTAAAAATAGGATCATCCCTTTGAAAAATCCCTCATTTCACGTTTTGAAACGCCCCATAAATTGTCCAGTCCCAATCAAACCATCCATAAATTGGAAAACCCAAACCAAAAACCAATGCCGCGATCTTAAATAAGATGAGGTGAATAACATAAATCTCCAACGTTCGGCGGCCGCACACCTGAATTCCTGACCGAAAAAAATGAGGTAATACCTTATTTAAAATTGGATATTCTCTTGGACGGATAAAAAATAAAGCTACAAAAGCGAGCATCATCCCGGCCATCGTAGTCCCGGTCTGAACCAAATCAAACCGAAATGACATATATTGAGACGCCAAAACAGCGGCCACACCCAAACTTAAAAACAGGCCCAACGTCAGGCGATCATTTAAAACACCAACATTTTTCCCGTCGCGATGTCCCCGAATGGCATACCCCATCAATCCAATTAACACTCCCATCGTCCCGTATTCAAAAATTTCGTTTGTCAGGGAAAAACCTAAAAACAGAATCACAATCCCGCCCATCATGGATTCGCGTGTCGCAAACAGACGAGGTACCAAAACCGGAATAACCAACCGAATAATCATCATACTGACCAACGTGTTCAAAGGAAAAATAAACATTCCCGTCATCACATTTACAGCAATCAAAATCACCGCGCCCGCGACCCATGTCAGGGGAATTGTCTGTGTACGCGCATACCCGATCAAGAAAAACCAAATTGGGACACAAAACCGTCCGAAAACACGCAGCCACAGGGCGGGATCACCGATATCAGCCCCCAAAGGCGGGGTCAAAAAATAAAACCCCACATGATCTATGATCATCATGATGACAGCAAAAGTTTTTAAAAAATCAAAAGTGGTCAGATTTTTATAAGAACCCATCCCCTACCCCGCAATTGACTGACCCACCGACCCCAGATCGGTAAAGGCCTGGGTCATACGGTCAATCAACCCTTTTTCAGCGAGTCGCAACCATGTGCGCGGGTCATATTCTTTTTTATAAGGCTTCCCGGTATCAGGATCGATTTGCAAGCGAAACGCAGATTCGTGCGCGATCACATATTCACCGACAGGCCACGCATAGGCAAATTGAGTATCGGTATCGATATTCATTTTAAATACACCATATTTGATCGCCGCGGCAATTTTATCAGGTTCGGATCCCGACCCCCCATGAAAAACGAAATCCAATGGATTCGGTCCCAGCCCCTGTGTACGTGCAACAAGTTCTTGGGACTCACGCAAAATTTCCGGCCGCAACTGAACATTACCAGGTGCGTATACCCCATGGACATTCCCAAAGGACGCCGCCACAGAAAAATGCCCGATCGGCGACAATTGTTCGTAAGCACGCAGAACGTCAGAAGGTTGTGTATAAAGCCGTGTGCTATCAATATGATCTGATCCCACCCCATCTTCTTCGCCGCCGGTTGCTCCCAATTCAATCTCAAGACTCATCCCAATTTTGGAAAGGCGCCTCAAAAAAAATTCCGATACTTCCAGATTATCATCAATTTTTTCTGCCGACAGATCAATCATATGAGAACTGAATAATGTTTTCTTTGTCCCCTCATAAAACCCTTCACTGTGTCCAACCAATGCATCCACCCACGGGAGTAAATCACGGTGCGCATGATCCGTATGCAACACAACACATACACCATATTGGGCGGCAACTAAATGAACATGCTGGGCCATCGACACGGCCCCCAAAACGCGGGCGATCAACGCATCCCGCGATACAATTCCACGTCCTCCGAAAAATTCAGCCCCGCCATTTGAAATTTGAATAATAACATCCGATTTATTTTGTGCTGCCGATTCAAGAACCGCATTCACCGTCGATGTCGATGTTACATTTACAGCCGGCAATGCGTACCCCCCGCGTTTGCACGCCGCCACCAGGGAACGATAATCATCACCTGTTACAACACCGGGAGAAATGGGCATATTATAGTCCTTTTAAAGAAGCAGAAAATTACAAGAAATTAGAGACAATTCCCTCTCCTTATTATATAAGGACAGGGAATTTTTACTAATTTCTTCTTCAGTTTATTTTTATCAACTTTACAAATACTCCAAAATAAATCTTGCTGCTTTTGCCGCCGGCGTAACATCCGCCCCCTCTCCAATCGCATGACGCACCACGGCAAAGGCATCGCGTTGGGCTGCCGCAACATCTTTGTTATCAATATAGGGCGCAAGAGTCGCGGCCAACAGATCAGGCGTACATAATTCCTGAACATATTCAGGAACGACCGCCCTTTCCATTAAAATATTGACCAAATGGGCAAATTGGCCAGGCTTTACCAATAGACGCGCAATTTTATGGGTTAACCAACTCATCTTATACCCAACGACATGGGGAACATCGGCAATGGCAAGTTCCAAACCTACCGTCCCTGATACAGCCAGCGCAACGTCACACGCCCGCATCGCCATCGGTTTCATCACAGGATCGGTGACGACATGATATCGCACTCCCAATCCTTCACACAACACACGAACACGATCGGCAAGAACTGGGAAAGTAGGAATCAACACACGGAGGTTTTTATGCGTCTGGCCAAGTACATTAATTGCTCCAATAAAAGGCAATGCATGTCGTTCAACAACGCGCGCACGACTTCCCAAAAATAATCCCAATGTGATTTCATCCGGGCGGATATCCAACATTTTTTTAAACTGGGTTGGATCCGCCGTTGCAGCCGGGCCATTGATCGCCGGGTGCCCCATCGCCATTGCGCGCAACCCATGTTCTTCAAAATATGGGGGTTCAAAAGGAAAGAAACAAACCAAACCATCCAAAAACTTGGAAATTTTTTTCGCCCGCCCCGCTCGCCACGCCCAAACGGAAGGCGCCACAACATGAATTTGTTTGGCTCCCCGCAAAATCCCCCGTAAACGCAATTTCTGTTGGACACGAAAACAAAAATCAGGGCTATCAATTGTGATCACCAGATCAGGCTTGAATCCTTCAATTGCCTCAACCGTCTCACGAATACGACGCAAAAAGAAAGGAATTTTTGGGATAATTTCAGCAATCCCCATGATCGATAATTCATGCATCGGAAATAACGATACACGCATTCCACCTCTTTTAATGCCATCACCACCAATACCGCGCACATCCAAAGACCGCTCAGTCTGCTCGGCAATCGCACGCAAAATCGCGCCTCCCAACAAATCGCCTGAAATCTCGCCGGCAATGATAAATATTTTTAAAGGATACATGATGACGAATGATTGGAAATTGGATGATTAGATCATAGAAAAAATTCTAATTATCTAATCATCCAACCCTCTAATCATCTTCCTCCTTCCCCTACCCCAAAAACAAATAATTGGTGTGCCTCGGCAAGCTCAGTAACTTGAACAGGATCGACAATTAACGTACTCCCTGCCTGAACCGCAATGCCACGAAAGCCCGCTATTGCCGCTGCCGTAATCGTATCAGGGCCAATAGTCGGCAAGTCAATATCACGATCTTGATCTGGTTTTGATGCCTTAATCAGAATAGGCCCTGGACCGACGCGCTTTAATTCTCCACATCTTTTAATTAACGCACCTGTCCCCTCGATTGCCTCGACCCCCAATACAATTCCTCCCTGAACCACAACTGATTGTCCAACATCGGCGAGTCCCAACACACGCGCCACGGCAAGGCCACGTTGAATATCATAAACAGCGTCATTATCGGGAATACGATGTCCCATCGGTCCGACGGCTGCGATTAAATCAGGTAAATATGTTTGAATCCCCTGAACCCTTAATCCTTCGCGTTCTAAAATTTTACGTACCGCACGCAATAATCCATCATCACCCAGTCGAAGGCGCAGAAGTAATGGGATCGCACGAATCAATGTCCAGAAATCAGGGCGGAGTTCCCAAAACGATGGTCGCCGCACCGCTCCGATCATAACAATATTTTGCACACCATTATTTTGAAAAAAACGAACAATGGATTTACCACGTCCAATCGAAAATGACGTGCGCAAATGGGGCGCAAAATCATCCGGATTCGCCGACCCATTCAACGCCACCACGGCCACCGGTAAACCCATTTGTTCACATTTTTTAACCAGAGCCAACGGTAACATCCCCGCCCCGGCAATAATCCCAAGCGGTGTCCGTGATATCAAGTTGTTTGTGTTTTCATAGGTTGGCATAATGGATATTTCGTGCCCTCGCGGATAAATTCGATCATTTGCATGACAGCGGGTTGATCTGCGTATTGCCTTGCGACTTGCTCGGTCCGTTCTGATAACGTCCCAGACGCATCGTCAAACAAATCATCAAATGCCTTCAGCATGACGCGAATTTGATCTTTCGTAAAGCCTCGACGTTGAAGTCCCACCAGATTAAGCCCCTCGAGCATCGCATCATCGCACCGCGCACGTCCATACGGCATAATGTCAGACACAACACGAGATACGCCACCGACAACCGCTCCCTCACCCACCCGAATAAATTGATGAATGGCTGCAAGACCTCCAATCACGCTATCACTTCCGACCGTGACATGCCCCGCAAGCGTAGCCAGATTCGCCATGATCACCCGATCACCCACAACACAATCGTGCGCCACATGCACGCCCATCATAAACAAACCATTTGACCCAACACGTGTCACGCCGCCGCCACCCGCCGTTCCCGTGTTCATCGTGACATATTCGCGGATCGTATTTTTTTCGCCAATGACCAGTTCGGTTTTTTCACCACCAAATTTTAAATCTTGAGGGTCGCCGCCCAAAGATGCAAACGGGTGAATGACCGTCCCCGCGCCAACGCGCGTATGCCCATCAATCACCACGTGCGATTTTA
>CAZLPZ010000001.1:21243-39819 GCA_964561535.1 uncultured Pseudobdellovibrionaceae bacterium
TAATCCATCAGCATCGCGCTGAACACTGCTTCGGCGACTTTTTGACCATCAACTTTTGCTTCACCTTGAAACTTCCAGGCTTTGTTACGCTTTTGAATTTGGGTCACATGCAAATGCAACGTATCCCCCGGCACAACCGGTTTTCGGAACCGCGCACTATCAATCGTCATAAAATAGACCAATTTTCCAACGGCCGATTCTCCATAGGTATGAATAACCAAACACGCCGCTGTCTGGGCCATCGCCTCGACAATCAACACGCCAGGCATAACGGGATAGCCCGGAAAATGCCCATTAAAAAACGGTTCATTGATGGTAACGTTTTTCAATCCAACAGCACTTAATCCCGGTTCAATGGACAACATACGGTCAACCAACAAAATGGGATAACGATGCGGGATCATGTCCATTACTTTACGGACATCCCATCCGGTTGTTGTCACCTGTAACTTTTCAGCCGTTTCAATAATACTCATAAGATCTCTCGCCCTTAATTACGATAAGCCAGTCCGCTTGGTCATTCGGTTTAGATATGCAACATGCCGCATAAATTGGGTCTTTGGCAAGGCCGGATACCCCATATAGGTCTCACCCGCCGGAATATCCCCAATGACACCTGATTGCGCCGCAATCTGCGCACCTTTACCGATATGTAAATGACCAGCAACGCCCGCCTGGCCACCCAAAGCCACATAATCTTCAAGAACGCTGCTACCCGAAATACCCACCTGGGCAACAATAATACATCCACGGCCAATTTTAACGTTATGCGCAATTTGAACCAAATTATCAATCCACGTCCCCGTACCAATCACAGTATCTCCGATCGTCCCCCGATCAATACATGTATTCGCCCCAATTTCACAATTATCTTCAATAATCACACGCCCGAGTTGTGGGACCTTGACATGCCCTGTCGGATCAATAGCAAATCCAAATCCGTCTTGCCCCACCCGCACGCCCGGATATAACCGAACATGATGACCGATCAAAGCATACGCGACACTCGCGTTCGGCCCAATACGACAATGCGTACCGATTTGAACATTCTCGCCAATCACACTGTTCGACTCGATCCAACTGCCCGCCCCAATGTGCGCACCCGGACCAATGACAACCCCCGCATCGATCCGACAAGCCTCACCAATTACCGCTGTTACATCAATGATAGCATGTTCTGATATTGCAGAAAGTGGTTGCGATTCCGGATAAAACATCTGAGCCGCATACGCATAGGATTTATAAGGAAGTGGGGTAACCAAACACACCATTCCAGAAGGTGCAAGTGCAGCCATTTCAGAGCGCATAAAACAGGCTCCCGCACGGCTCTTTTGAAATTGATCGCGATATTTCCGATTATCGATAAAAGAAAGGTTTGTGACCTCCGCAGTATCAAGTGGGGCCACATCATTAACCATTAGGCCCGCAAATTCTGGCTTAAGAACAGCCCCTGCTTGATCCGCAATCTGTCGCAGAGAAAACGGACCGCGCCGCGTAAAAAATCGTGGATCCGCCATACCGCCCTCTCCTTAAAAAATTATAGGTTCAAAGTATTGCAAGAATTGCCTTACGAAAGAAACCCCGTGTCCAGATTTAATCATAAATCATGTCTGAACACCGACTTTCATCGCGAGATCAACGGCTCAACATAAACCCTAATTAAATTTAATCTTGATTGTTTTAACACGCACATTCAATTTGGCCATGACATCAGATGTAATATCCAAACTATTATCACCAATCACGACGTTCTGTTTTGTAATTACCAATTGAATTTTCTTTTCCGTTGAAATTCCACTGACAACTGCAATCACATTATCACGCAACTCCGCGACAGCTTTATTAAAGGCATCATCGGTTGATTTACGTTTGTCTTGAACTTTGGCACGCGCATCTTGTAATTTTTTCTCAAATTCCTTTTTAAGAGCCATAAATTCTTCCGGCTTGGCTGTGTCCTTTTTCTGGATCAATGCCTGTTCATCTTTTTTCAAAGGTGCTTCGATATCTTTAATTTCTTGAGCTAATTTTGTGCGTTGGGCTTTAACTTGATCCAAAATACTTTTCGCGGCGTCCGATTTATTTAAGATTTCCTGCATATCCACAACCGCAAGCGACAAATCCGCGCGGGCACCCGAGGACATTCCTACAACAGACAACAAGGCAACAACAGCAATCATCAGAAAACGAAACATCTTAATTATCCTTTTTTAAATAAATCGAAAAATATAAAATCTAGACCCAACGCCCTAGAACCGCGTTCCAAAGTTAAAGCGGAAATGCTCTTCTTTGTCAAAGTCTTCTTTGGCATAAGGGACTGCGTAATCCAGTCGCAGGGGCCCAAGTGGCGACCGCCAAGATACGCCCAACCCCCCACTCGCTCGTACACCACTTTTATCATCAATCCCGGATCCAGTTTCATCAACCCCCCATAACGACCCTGCATCATTAAAGGCATGACCTTCAATACCATATTCTTTAGGTAACCCGAGAGGGAATGATAATTCAGCTGTCGTTCGGTAAAATTGGTTTCCACCCAACGCATCACGAGTCGCACGATCACGCGGCCCAATCCCCGATCGTTCAAACCCGCGCAAGGTCGTCCCGCCGATATAATAACGTTCACTAATGCGAACGTCGTCACTCAACCCATGAATGATCCCTGTTTCGCCCAAAACATTAAATACAACAGTTTTTGTGACGGGATAATAATAACTCGCCCCCGTTTTACCCGATACAAAGGATGCATCTCCCCCCACACCTGCATATTCGGTTTCTAACCAATATTGCCAACCGTCTGTCGGAAACAACACACTGTCCCGATTATCATACGTGGTGCGTTGTGAAATGGCCGAGGTTGTACGCGATCCTTCTTGGGCCCGAACAAACCGCGAGGCCGAATCCTTAACTCCACTGATCTCGTTGGTTTCATAGCGATATTTCGCCGTTTGGCGCCAACGTTCTGATAAAGGGTACCCGAGACGTAACGCCCCACCCGTCCGTTTTTGGTCGTACGAGCTTTCATCTTGTAAATCACGCGTCATATGAAACGCATCAATCCCGGCGGAAATATCACGCGACAAGAAATAAGGTTCGGTAAACGATACATCAAATTCAGTTTTCTTGCCGGATAAAATCGTCGCAAACGACAAATCTTGCCCCTTACCCAAAAAATTCTTTTCACTTAATCGTAAATCAGCCAAAGGACCGTCGGATGTTGAAAATCCTGCCCCAATTGACACCTCACCCGTCGATTGTTCCGAAATTTCAACATCAATCACAGTACGATCCGGCGTTGATCCCGGTAAATTGCGTACAACTACTTTTTCAAAAAACCCTAAATCTCGGATCGATTTTTCTGATTTGGCAAGCAAAGTCCGGTTAAACGGATCGCCCTCAACCAATAACATTTCACGCCGGATCACTTTGTCTTGGGTTCGCATATTTCCATGAACATCAATACGCTCAACAAATACGCGCGGACTTTCGTTAATTTGAAAAACAATATCTACCGTATGAGACTCGCTGTTGCGTTGCACATCTGGACGCACATTCACAAATGCATATTGCATATCTCCAAGAGCCTTGGTCAAGGCATCGGTTGAACTTTCAATTTCAGTTGCATCATACCAATCACCCGTTTTCATCGTAACTTTTTTCTGCAGCGGCGCCGCATTCACGTCTTGTAAAAATGATGTCACATTCGTTGTCCCCACGCGATACCGTTCACCTTCCTCGATCGTAAACGTTACATAGAAAGACCCCTTATCCGGTGACATTTCAGTTTCTGATGAAATCATTTGGAAGTCGACATAGCCTTGGCTTAAATAAAATTTCCGAAGTTGTTCTTCGTCAAACGCCAATCGGTCGGGATCATAACGATCACTCGAGGTTAGAAAACTGTACCACTGACTTTCACGCGTGGTGATGGTCTCACGTAATTTTGAATCAGAAAAACGTTTATTCCCAATAAACCGGATCGAGTCCACTTTTGTCACGTGACCTTCGTCGATTTCAAATACCAAATTAACTCTGTTTTGATCAAGTTCAATGATTTTAGGGGTGACCGCCGCCGCAAATCGACCCGATTTTTGATAGATTTGATAGATACGGGCGACATCTTCCTGGACCTTGTCACGACTATATACTTGACGTGGCTTAAGTTGCGTTTCTATCCCCAACGATTCATCCGACACGCGGTCATTTCCTTCAAACGCAATTTCATTAATAATCGCGTTTTCCTTCACGGTGACTTGCAAAATATCCCCCCGTTGGGTCATCGCAATATCGGCAAACAAGCCCGTCGCAAACAGATTTTTAATCGCGGCGTTAATGGTGTCATCCGTCAACGGATCCCCTTTTTTAAGGGACATATAGGCAGCCACGGTCGTGGGTTCAACCCGTTCGGCTCCAATCACCCGAATTTCGCGCAGCGGTGTCCCATCCCCGGCCGCATAGGCAATGGTTGGACTCGCCCCGATAAACACGGCAGACAGAAACACAAAAAGGATAAGGGAATAGAGGCGCATGGGAAGCGTTCCTTTGACAAAGGCGAAAAAGATGATGCCGCAAAATAGCAGAAGGGCATGAACTGCGAAAGAGGGGAAAAATCGTTTGTACACAGGTGGGGAAGAAAAGTGTCGTCCCGGCATAAGCCGCGACGACATTCGATTATAACACCAACTGCAATATGTCATTCAAATTAGAAAACACCATCAAAAATACCAAAACGACCAACCCAAACCGAAAGGCATAATCTTGGAAATGGTCAGGCATGGGTTTCCCGCGCATGGATTCATAGGCATAAAACGCCAAATGCCCCCCGTCGAGCATTGGGATCGGAAACAAATTGATCAAACCCAGATTGATCGACAACAAAGCCGTAAACGTCAAAATCGCGATAAATCCAGCTTGCGCCATATCACTGGCCAAGGTTCCAATACGAATGACCCCCCCCAGTTCTGTTGCACTTCTTACACCGGTTATCATCTGCCCCAACGCCCCCAAGGAATCAACCGAGATGCGATATGTTTGATACGTTGCCTGAATAATGCCACTGAAAAGACTATATTTTTTATACTCTTTTACGTTGCCCCCGTACGGAACAAACGCGCCATAATGCGGCGCGCCGGGTATTTTTAAATCCCCATTTTGGGCCATCGACGGATCCACACGCACCGATTTAATATCCCCCAACCCCTCAACCGACACAATAAAAGGGCCTTTACCAATATGGCTCAACAATAAAGACCTTGTTTTATTAATATTCTTTGCCGTATCAACCCCGGCAACAGCAGTAATGGTTTTCAAATCAAAACCGTTACTGGGGCCCAAAACACCCAAATATCCGCGTTGATGTTTAAACCCGAACCGATCCAAATCATCGACACGTTTTGCTGCAATATGTAATGTTTCGACCTGGCCCGCACGATCCACCATAATCTCGATCGGTTGATCAAGCGCGAGCATCACCGTCCGTTTCAAATCATCAAAACTTTCGGCCTGTTTCCCGTTTAAGGACACAATATGATCCCCCGGGCGTAACCCGCCCAAATCCCCTGCACTCTCGACCTGAACCGCCGCAATGACCGGGGGCGTAATTTCCCGACCTTGTGTAATAAAAAGACCCGTTAACACAACGATCGCAAAGATAAAATTAATTGCCGGTCCTGCAAAAACAATCGCCGCCCGTTGGCCCACCGTCTTACTGAAAAATGCCTGATCACGTTCAGACGGTGTCATCATACGCGCCGTTGACCCCTCCCCCACTTGGTCGGTTTTGCTCGCCCCGGCCGGGTCGGCATCGCCAAACATTTTCACATAACCACCAATCGGCAGCAGGCAAATTTTCCATCGCGTTCCGTCACGACCTGTTCGGCCCCAAATTTCGCGCCCCATGCCCACGGCAAATTCGTCGACCCGCACCCCGCACAGACGCGCCATCGCATAATGACCCCATTCATGCACGATCACCAACACCGACAGCACCGCCAAAAACGGCACGGCATACAGCCAAATATTTGAAAGAATAAGAGTAATAAAGTCGGTGATAGAGTCCATAAAACATCCTACAGTAATAAAGCGCCAGATTATACGATAGAGCGACCAAAGCAGTCCGGCAAGATCCCATCGGGTCGCAGGGGAAAATAAAACCTAAATTACGGCCAATACCACATAACTGAACAACGCCGCCATCATCAACGAATCAATCCGATCCAAAATACCCCCATGCCCCGGGATCAAGGTACCAGTATCTTTTAGCCCCGCACGGCGTTTAAAAACCGATATAAACAAATCACCGATTTGACAGACCAGACCCAACATACATCCAGAAAAAAAATCCGTCACAAAGGCAAACGAGCCTTGATCCATCGCATAGAGAATTAATCCCCCAACCATGGTCACAAGTCCTGCTCCTAACATCGCGCCGCCCAATCCTGCCCAAGTCTTATTGGGTGAAATACTCGGGACCCATCTCGGACCGCCATAAGCCTTGCCAAAAATATATCCACCCGTATCACTGGCCCACACAGCCAACAATAACATTAGAACCGCAAACCACCCTTCTCCATCGACAAACCGCAACGCGCCAAATGCCCAAAAACAGGCCGGAATATAAATCGCGCCCACAACAGCCGTAAAAACTTTATGCCGCGGCACGGCACGGACGAACCCTATCCATTCATATACTGACAACGAAAACGCCGGAATAACGACCATTAAAAACGATAGGGGGTTCCCCACCAGCATGACCAATGCAACCGGCCCAAGAATGAGTGCCGAGATCAGGCGTTTTAAAAAACGGGGGGAGATAAAGGGTTGAGACATTTTAAAAACCTTCTCGCCGCTTTACACCTCTCCCATTAGGGAAAAGTGGTCCGCTCACGTTGAACCTACAGCTCTCACTTCTTCGCCTTGACCCCACCGAATCGGCGATCACGTTTTGCATATTCGGTAATCGCCCATTCCAAATCTTCACGTTTAAAATCAGGCCACAAGGTCGGCGTAAAAATCAGCTCTGAATATGCACATTGCCACAACAAGAAATTACTGATCCTCTGTTCTCCACTCGTTCGAATCAATACATCCGGATCGGGCAGACCGGCGGTCATCAAAAACGCTGGGAATTGCGCTTCGATCTCTTCGCGGCTGGGTTTATGCCCCATCGCCAATGCATGATCAACCAATTGTTCGGCGGCATGCAATAAATCCATCCGTCCCCCATAATTTAACGCAATCACCAAAGTCAGACGCGAATTATGTGCCGTCAATTCTTCGGCCTGATCAATCATTGCAACGATATCTGATGCCAGATCCGCCCGCCGACCGATCACCCGCAACCGTATCCCATTTTTATGGAGTTCGGCCGTTTCCGCCCGCAGGTAATAGCGCAACAGGCGCATCAGTTCTGACACTTCATCTTCCGGACGTTTCCAATTTTCAGACGAAAACCCAAACAAGGTCAGATAATCAATCCCAATTTCGGCGGCGGATTCGACCACGCGCTTGACCGCCTCGGCCCCACGTTGGTGACCAAAGGTGCGCGGCAGACCGCGGCTCGAGGCCCATCGTCCGTTGCCGTCCATAATAATGGCGACATGGCGCGGCGCGGCGGGATTGGTGGGAATACTGGATTTTGTCATACTATTTCCTTTAATCGAAATGTATGATGATCTGGGGTAGGAACAACTTTTAAGCCCAATTCAAATAAACTTTCTCTATCTTCCAAACGACCACATTGCGAACACATTCCCGATAAAGGCTGATGATGTTCACAATCCCCCATCGCACCTAGATCCGCTATAGATCTATAAATCTTCTTTAAATCATATGCCATTTTTAAACCACCATCATGTCTTTTTCTTTTTGACCCAACATGTCATCCACACGTTTGATCGCACTGTCCGTTAATTTTTGAATCTCATCGCCCAACCGCTTTAAATCATCTTCGGTAATGTCGCCGTCCTTTTGGGCACGTTTCAAATGATCCATCCCGTCGCGACGAATATTTCGGATCGCCACACGCGCATCTTCCGCATATTTCGCGGCAACTTTGATCAATTCCTTGCGGCGATCTTCGGTCAATTGTGGCACCGGAACGCGAATTACAGTACCCTCGGCGATCGGGTTTAACCCCAATCCCCCATCCCGAATGGCCTTTTCAACGGCCTTACTAATCGACGCGTCCCACACCGTGACGGCTAGCATGCGCGGTTCCGGTACCGACACCGACCCGCATTGATTAAGCGGCAACATGCCCCCATACGCCTCGACCATCACGTGTTCCAACAAATTTGTGGACGCACGTCCGGACCGCAGGCCAGAATATTCCTTTTGCAGTTGGGTAACCGCCCCGTCCATACGGTGTTGAAGGTCTGCTTTATCAAATGCCATTTTATTTTTCCTTTTGACTTATCTCAGGCTTTCTTCCTTACAATCGTATATAATCCCTCGGCGCACACCACACGTTTAAAACTTCCAGCTTCACGGATATTAAACACAACGACTGGAATATTATTATCCCGCGCAATCGACACGGCGGCCGGGTCCATAACTTTTAAATCACGTTGCAACACGTCCATGTGGGTCAGTTCGGGAATATGCACCGCCGTTGGATCTTTTTGCGGGTCGGCCGTAAAAATACCATTAACCTTGGTCCCCTTCATCATGACATCGCACTGCATTTCGGATGCGCGTAACGCCCCACCCGTATCGGAGGTAAAATAAGGTTGGCCAATGCCGGCCGCAAAAATGACAACCCGCCCCTTTTCCACATGACGCACAGCACGACGACGGATATAAGGTTCACACACCGCATCAACCGGAATGGCGGATTGGACGCGCGTCTCAACCCCCACTTTTTCAAGTGCCGATTGTAACGCCAACGCATTCATAATAATCGCAATCATTCCAATATAATCGGCCGTCACCCGGTCCATGCCGTTCGCCGCCCCGGCCACGCCCCGAAAGATATTTCCGGCGCCGATAACGACACAAACCTGAACCCCCATGTCATGTACGGCTTTAATCTCGGAAGCCATTTGGTCAGTCGTTTCGGGGTCAATACCGTATTCACGCGGCCCCATCAAAACCTCGCCTGAGACTTTCAATAAAACGCGTTTAAATTGTGGTGTGGTCATGATTGTCCCCGGAAAAGAGCGTTATCCCGGCGCAGGCAGGGATCTGGCACTTAAAACTTAAAGCAAGATATTGATTTTTATGGTGAATGGCAAGAGCGATTGATAAGTCTTGCGTTTGTCGCGTTCCTTGGGTAAAACGATCGCGGCATAGCCCCGCACGGAAGGGTGGTCGAGTGGTTTAAGGCTCCAGTCTTGAAAACTGGCGTAGGTGTAAGCTTACCGTGGGTTCGAATCCCACCCCTTCCGCGGTGTAAGACCCTAATTCAGGACTTGCGAAAAATAAGGTTTCAGGGCACCATACACTATAAAATTGGATCGGTTTTAGTCCCCGCGCGGAATGTTAAAAACCATAACCCCCCTTCAAGGTGACCTTGATGATCAATATTAAGACCTCGCCCCAATTTATATGCATGGCCCTGATGATCTCGGGATGCGCGACGCATACCTCCCAAAATAATGGTCCCGCAGCCACCACCCTTCCCCCCCACAGTGTCGTTTTGATGGACCCCAGCATTGATGACGGTATGCTGCCCGCCCTGGGCGAGGGCTTAAGTAAAGGTGCCGTCACGATTTACAGTTTAAACGGACAAAATGCCCCCCTGCCCCTTAATGTTATTCAACAACAACAAGGGCCAATAACCGGCCCCCGCCCCATCCTTAACGCCCCCGATTTTGGTACAGGACAAATTCAATCGGCCCCCCTTATACCCATGACCGGGAATCCCGTATCTATTACACGTCCAACCAACATGACGCCGGGGAATAACGACCCTCGTGTGACATTATTTAACCCAGATTCAGGATCCCAAAAGGGGACAAAAAAGGAAATGCGGCCCCCGGCCACCGACCCCGCTTTACGCCCGCCCCTCTTACCGCCGCCCTTGTCAGATAAAACGCAACCGCTAAAATCGCCCTTTGACGGATCGAATGTTTTGGGAACGCCCAAGGATACCACAACCTGGAACCCGCCGCCCACCATAATCGGATCGGACCGGCGTGCCGTTATGGCCGAAGATTTAATGACCCCGACTCTGCCCCCAACTGGGACGGCAACCAGCGCAAAGCCCCCCCGCCCACCAAAAGGGATGACGTATTAATTTTAGCCCAAGGAAGATTCTGGGCACGCTACTTTTATAACAGACTGCAATTTTGGATGATCTTTTCTTAAGGCACACTGGACAGCCAATGCATGTAAAACGAACTTACGTGCAAGATTTGATCGGCGATTGCCGTCAATACTATTGCATTCCTCAAACCCATGTTCCAATACAGAAAGTATTTGCCTCGGAATACCTCCGACATTATTATGTTTTTTATCCGATAAAATTGGGGCAATTTCACGTACCAACCATCCACCTTTAAGCAAAGAATAAAATTTGCTTTGAAAATCTGAATGAGCATCTGCGTACGAATGTGAAAACTGAACCGATCTCGAGGTTGGAAACAACAAAGCATAAACAAAAGCTTCAGGAAAATTATGGATTAACCGAATATCCATTTCTCTATTGGTGCGTTCCGATGATGCCGCGCGCGAACTCTTTTTAGGTTTCTTTTGTTCAACAGCCTTTTCTAAGGCAATTTTTCCAGCTCTATTTTCAGGGATTTGAGATCCTATTTTCTTTATTTGTTCCTCAATAGGATCCAAAGGAGAAACATCCCCTAATCTTTCATAAACTGGAAGTTGAATAACCATCGGAACAACACCGTTTATTGGCCCATCAGATGACGTCAGTAAATCTGAAAAATCAACAGGGACGGACTCGCCCTCCTCAATTTTAAAAAGATTCCGCGTTGTAAGAATAAGGTCAATCGGATTCTTTTCATCCCTTTTTTGGCCATCGTCTAAAATCGCCACAGCCTTATCTTTAAAAACGCTCGAAAGACGGCGGCAGGTAAAATCAATCGTTCCCTTATGATCTCCCTTTGGATCCAATCCAACAGAAACTGTTCTAAAAAATCGATAAAGATCAGATTCTCCAAACGTCCCGCTAATATAGGGAAGATGACAAAACTTCTTTGCTGCAATTGCCTGAGCGACCACGATATAATACCGCAAACGATCCTCTTGACACATGCGATGAGGCACTTCCCCTTTAACCAAAACGCTTTGAATAAATCTTTCCCAATCATCTCGACTCCAAGGAAAATCCTGTGCAAGAGAGTCCGCGATTTCGTCTATAACACGATCATCTGGCTTTTGAATGTATTCCTCTGAATCGCCAGAACCCAATTTATCCACGATAACACCACCCATCTATTTGATTTTCTTGGTGTTATATAGATATCATTATGTCCAGTCAAGGGAATATACAGACTTCCTTAATTCACTATAGTATAAAGGTAAGCACACCTTACCCCACCCAATCATTAACCCGCAACCACTGATCAAGACGGTGATCGAGTTCCGCCATTGTCATTCCTAAATCCCCGCTCTCGTCTTTAACCCATTTTCTTAAAGACATTATATAAACCAACGTCATAGATGCAATTTTGACTTTCCCCTTTATCCCATCTGTTTGAACACCGACGGTCGTCAATACCCCCCCCATCGCCTTCAAAATCGGCAGGGCGACCGTACGTGCCAGGCACGCATCCCCGCGACGAAACACCGCTCCCGCCGTATCGTCAACCAATCGGATAAACCCAGCGCGATATTCCTGCATCGCATCAAACCGCGCCATAAACAGTTCGAACAAACGATCTTTAATACATCCAGAATCCCCCCCTAAAAGGGGATGATCATCGGGTACCGCCGCCATCATTCGATCATCCACCCATGTCACAATAAAACGAAATAAATCATCTTTTGTGGTAACCTCCGGGATCACTGCCCCCCCACAGGCTCGAGCTACAGCCGAAATGGTTACAGAATCCCACCCTTTTTGGGCTATTATCTCCATAACAACACCCACAATATCGTCCCGCGTGGGGGGGGACACATCATCAGGGGAATTGACAGCACGTTTACGGGGCATCACAGTGTCTTTCAGAGAAAAAACGATCTGTGCTGATCAAGTCGCACATCCATCCTTTTGTCAAGAACAACCAAAAACAGGAGTATTTCATCCGTGTCCACCCCTCTTATAAGCGTCCTTGGTATTGGCAACGCCTTAGTTGACGTCCTTGCCCGCACCACCGAAAAATTTTTGGTCGATCAGGAAAAATCATACGGCATGATCAAAGGATCGATGAACCTGATCAACGAAGCGCGCGCGGTTGAACTTTATGCCCAAATGGGGCCCGGGGTTGAAATGTCGGGGGGGTCTGCCGCCAACACCATCGCCCATCTCGCGGCACTCGGGTCACGTGGAGCCTACATCGGCAAAGTCGCGGATGATCAATTAGGGGACGTCTTCCGTCATGATTTAAGGACGATGGGTATTGAATATAATACACCTTCCCTGGTATTAGGGGCCAAAACCGGACGGTGTTTAATTTTGGTGTCCGATGATTCAACACGCACCATGAATACATTTTTAGGCGCGGCGTCTGGATTACGGGTCGAAGATATTTCCCCCGAATTAATCACATCCAGTGCGGTTACATTTTTAGAAGGATATTTATTCGATGAGCCACACTGTAAACAGGCATTTTATGCGGCGGGCGGTATGGCAAACAGCGCCGGCCACCGCGTGGCGCTGACTTTATCTGACTTATTCTGTGTTGAACGCCACCGCGCCGATTTTTTAAACTTGATCGATCAGCATATTGATATTTTATTTGCGAACGAAACCGAGATTAAATCACTGGCCCAAACGGATGACCTGACCGCCGCGTTAAATGCCGTGCGCGGTAAATGCGAAGTTGTCGCGGTGACATTGGGGGCAAAAGGGTCTGTCATTTTATCCGGCGATCAAACCTATCAAATTTCTGTTGTGGCGCCGTCAAAATTGGTCGATACAACAGGTGCAGGTGATGCGTATGCCGCCGGATTCTTGCATGGATTTACGCGCGGGATGCCGATGGCAGAATGTGGCCGCATTGCGTCCGAAACCGCATCATCGGTCTTGTCTTATATGGGGCCGCGCCCGGTACAAAGGGCGGCGTGAGGTGATGGATAAATGTCCGAACACTCTCGAGGCATGTCCTCCCCCTGAAAGGAGGAGGACATGCCTCATCTTCTTACTCTCCCTCATCCTCCTCTCTTCCCCCTCCCATGCTGACACCTCCCTGACCATGCATGGGGTGGCCAAATTAACAACGACCGCCACACATTACCCGTACACAAATCCCGACGCGCCAAAAGGCGGCGTGTTGAAACAGGCGGAAATCGGCACATTTAATACGTTAAACCCCTTTACGTTAAAGGGGAAACCGCCGCGCGCGCTGGGGCCGGGACCGTCCTTGGTATTTGACCGCTTAACCGACCGCAGTTGGGACGAACCATTCACCCTGTATCCCTTAATCGCCAAAAGTTGGGACGTCCCGCCTGACCGATCATCCATTACATTTCACATCGACCCCCGCGCACAGTTCCACGACCATACGCCGATCACCGCAGATGACGTTAAATTCACGTATGAAACTCTGCGCGATCTGGGCCGCCCAAACATGCGACGCGTGTATAAATTGGTGGCCGATGCCACCATCATCGACCCGCACACCATTAAATTCACCCTGAAACCCGACCACGACCGCGAGACGGTTATGATTGTCGCCATGCTGCCCGTTTTATCCCGCGCGTCATTTACAAACCGACCGTTTGACGCGGCAACATTCGACCCTATCCTCGGGTCCGGACCATACCGCATTGCCGATGCCGACCCCGGACACCGCGTTATATTTGAACGCGTCCCGGATTATTGGGCGGCCGACCTGCCCACCCGCAAGGGGCAATATAATTTCGATCAAGTGATTTACGATTTTTATCGTGACGATATGGTGGCGTTTGAATCATTTAAATCTGGAAATCTTAATTTTCGGCGCGAAAACGATGTGACCTTATGGGCCACAGGATATGATTTCCCAGGGAAACGCGCCGGTCGGGTCGTCACATTCGAAAACCCCCATGGTCGCGCAGAAATGGTGCGTACCTTTATCCCGAATACCCGCCGGGTACCTTTTAATGATATCGCCGTGCGCCGCGCTCTATCCAACGTTTTTGATTTTGATTGGGTGAATAAAAATCTCTATGCGAGCATGCTCAACCGCACGACCAGCGTATTCCCCAATACGGATCTTTCCAGAACCGCACCCACCCTTGAGGGGCCCGTTCCACTCCGCACGCGATTACAACAGGCGGATACGTTATTAAAATCATCCGGCTGGGTCATTAAAAATAGTATACGCGTAAACGCCAAAACAGGTATCCCGTTTCGATTTGAAATTTTGCTCTCGTCCGCCGGAGACGAAAAAATCGCGTTATCATTTGCACGCACCCTTAAAAAATTAGGGATCACGGCGCGCACGCGCACATTGGACACAGCGGCATTTCGGGACCGGATTAATACCTATGATTTTGATATGATATTTTATGGCTGGTCCAGCACCCTATCTCCTGGCGGAGAACAAGCCCTCTATTGGGGATGTAAAGCGGCATCCGAACCGGGGCGATTTAATTATGCTGGAATTTGTGACCCCGAAATCGATTCATTGACCGCAAAAATTGGCGAGACATTTGACCGCGCGGCGTTAATCGCGGCAACACAACGTCTCGATTCAAAAATTATGGATCCGGCATATTTGATACCGTTTGGATATTTACCCGTTGATTTGATTGGCCTCTCGCGTGATATCGGTCGCCCCGCTGTCACCCCCCTATATGGCGTTGTTCCTGAAAGTTGGTGGTCAAACGCCCCCACGCCATAATACAATTTTATTTTTATCTTTTACGAAAGGATTTGTATATCATGACAACAGCATTTAAAAACACCGCAATTTTCCCATCCCAAAATACAACAACCGCACTTGTGCCGACACCCTATTCCCCCCAATCGACCCAAGCCGGATTTCCAAACACCCGCCTGCGCCGTAATCGTCAATACCCGTGGTTGCGTGATTTGGTTCGTGAAAATACCCTAACCCCCGCCGATTTTATCTGGCCCGTTTTTGTGGTTGATGGCACGAACGTCCGCCAATCCATTCCCTCTATGCCCGGGGTTGAACGCCTGTCGGTGGATTTGATTATCAACGCCGCGCGTGAGGCTTCGGCCGCCGGCATCCGGTCCATGGCCATGTTTCCCTATACGGATCCTACCCGCAAAAATGCGGGCGGAACCGAAAGTTTAAACCCCGATAATCTGGTGAACCGAGCCGCCCGCGCCATAAAAGACGCCGTACCTGATATGGGTTTAATTGCAGACGTTGCGCTCGATCCCTATACAGACCATGGGCATGATGGATTGCTTGAAAATGGTCGTATTTTAAACGATGAAACGGTCGATATGCTCTGCCAGCAAGCCGTGGTCCAAGCACGTGCGGGATATGACATTATCGCGCCTTCAGACATGATGGATGGCCGAATTGGGGCCATCCGCCGCGCGCTGGATGAAACCGGATTCCAAAACGTCTGCATCATGTCCTATGCCGCAAAATATGCCTCCGGTTTCTATGGGCCATTCCGCGACGCCGTGGGGTCAAAAAGCGCCTTACAGGGCGACAAAAAAACATACCAAATGGATTCCGCAAATTCCGACGAAGCCTTACGCGAAGTCGCCTTGGATGTGGCCGAAGGCGCCGATATGGTTATGGTCAAACCGGGTATGCCCTATCTCGACATTATCCGCCGCGTGAAAGACACTTTCCAAATGCCTACGTTTGGATATCAAGTCAGCGGCGAATACGCGATGATGCAGGCCGCCGCGATGAATGGGTGGATGGATTATGACCGGGTCATGATGGAAAGTTTAATGTGTTTCAAACGCGCCGGAGCCGACGGCGTTCTGTCCTATGCATCCCTGTGGGCGGCGCGTAAGTTGGGCGGATGAACTTACCGATTCTGTGCATCAAACGATTCCGTTCGGAGGCCAGATTGTTTTAAATATTCGGTCACAAACCCTACCATCTGCACCCGAACCATATCTGGATCTCTTGGACGACGTCCGGCCAGATAAGCACGAGGATGAATAATTTCTGGTGAGATTACTACAGGACCCTCATCTTTAACACGAGAACGGGCAAGTTCCGCCGCATCATGTGTGCCGCGATCATAATCAACACCGACTTCGAAAGCCACTTCCTGCTGCTTAATAAAATGAGAAGACTCAAATCCATATTTAGTCACCATACTAAATTTTCTCCCTCTACCCAGCTCAGGAAGGGCCGGAAGTGTATCAACGGTATAATCTTTACCTTTGTAAGAAATCTTTAGAGAATAGGTCCGCGCTGCATGCGCGACGACTGAAAATTGTTGTATTCTACCTGTATGATTTTCCAATTGTGGTGCACCCATAGTAATAATCCCTCTTTAAAATCGATGATTGTGCTAATGTAATTATATTTCAAAGCAATATCAATCCATAATACCGTCCGTTAAATTACCATAAACAATTAAATCCCCCTTAAATACCTTACCGGCAAAATGGGGTGTTCGAACCGAATCTACCCCCGAAAAAACGCGATTTTTCAAGGGGTAGACCCTCTAACGCGCGAGAAACGCACGTCTTATGAAACTTGTTGGTTTATTATTGGTTTTTGTGGCGACATGGGGTGGTTTCCTCATGGCGGCGGGGATTGAACACGGCCTTGCCATTATCCTGGGTGTCATTGCCAAAGCCTTTCTACCAGAATTTATCATCATTATGGGGTGCGCGATTGCCGCCTTTTTGATTGGTAATTCAATGCACACCATCAAAAGCGCGATGGGGGGAATGAAATGCTTGATCAAACCCAGTTCACATTCAAAACAATCCTATATCGAACTTTTGTCAATGATGTTCACCTTGTTTAAATTGGTCCGTACCAAAGGGTGGCTGTCGATTGAGCAACACATTGAAAACCCGCATGACAGTGATGTTTTTAAACAATTTCCTGAATTTTATGCCAATCATCATGCGACTGTTTTTTTATGCGATTATTTACGAATCATTTCATTGGGCAACGAAGACGCTCGGATCATCGAAGGATTACTCGACGAAGAAATCGAAACAATCACTCAAGACGAAATGCATGCCGGCCATGCGATGCAAAATATGGCAGATGGGATCCCTGCCTTGGGAATTGTGGCGGCTGTGTTGGGGGTTATTAAAACAATGGCCTCTATTTCAGAACCCCCTGCTGTCTTGGGTAAAATGATCGGCGCGGCATTGGTTGGAACCTTCCTGGGGGTGTGGTTGTCTTATGGTATGATCGCCCCGATTGCAAACGCCATTAACGGCAAAGCCGAAACAACCATCATGTACTTTAAATGCATAAAGGTGTGTCTAATCGCCTATTTAAATGGGGCAGCGCCGCAAGTCGCCGTTGAATTTGGACGAAAATTTTTACCCCACGATGTACAACCCACCTTCCAAGAATTGGAAGAGGCCATTAACGCCCTGCCGGCCCCCGGCGCAGCACCCGCGGCGGGGTAATCATCATGGCAAATGCACCAAAAGAAAAAGATGACACCAAACGTCCGATTTTCATTATCAAGAAAATCAAAAAAGGCGGCGGGCATCACGGCGGCGCATGGAAAGTTGCTTATGCGGATTTTGTGACCGCTATGATGGCATTTTTCTTACTGATGTGGCTTTTAAGCGTTACCACAAAAGAACAAAAGGAAGGAATCTCAGATTTTTTTGACCCAACCCCCCAAGTTTCACAAAACGTTAGTGGCGCAGGAGGCATGCTGGGCGGCGCATCTTTATCCACAGACGGTGTACGGTCGACAGATCTATCCAATAATATTCCAAACCCGGCCATATCAAATCCCACCAAGGGAGGAGTAGCCGGCGAGCCTAATCTTGAGCAAATAGAAAAAGAAAAACTCGAACAAGAAATCGAACGCCGCGAAGAAAAAGAATTTGAAAATGTGAAAAAAAATCTAGAAGCCGCGATGAATGCGAGCCCAGAAATGAAAGAAATGCTTAAAAATTTGGTCATCGATATGACCCCCGAAGGTTTAAGAATTCAAATTATTGATCAAGAGGGCGCCTCTATGTTCGCATCCGGCAGCGCCCAGATGTACGAAAAAACACAAAAACTTCTAGATGTTGTTGGAAAAGTTATTCAATCCGTTCCTAATCAAGTCTCTATCCGTGGACATACAGACGGCGTCCAATATAAGGGAGAAGACCCTAACTATACCAATTGGGAACTCTCATCTGATCGTGCGAACGCCAGCCGCATGGAATTAATGCGCAGTGGTATCCCTGTGACTCGGATCGCAAACGTTGTGGGCAAGGCTGACACAGATCATTTCGTGAAAGAGAACCCTCTTGATCCCCGCAATCGTCGTTTATCTATTATTTTATTACACGATAAACAAACAAAAAAGACCGGGGCAAATGCATCAACCGCT
>CAZLPZ010000001.1:39829-105783 GCA_964561535.1 uncultured Pseudobdellovibrionaceae bacterium
TTTATTTAATTTAATTTTAATTTATATTATTTTTTTTATTACCCCTTAAAAAAACAAACTCGACCGGGGCAAATGCATCAACCACCCCCAAAAAACCACAAGGTCCAAAAACAAACAGTGCGGGCGATTTGACACCCGAAACCATCGGTGGCGGGAAATCATCTGACCTATCTCCATACGAATCCACCCCTGGATCTGTCCAATTCCCCTAAAATCTAGAAAAAAGAGTATACAATGATCGAAGCAGATCTCCCTGAAAACGAAGATGCACGCCTGTTGGCCCTGCACAAAATCAATATTCTAGACACCCCCATCGAAGAACGATTTGAACGTATCACACGTATTTTGTGTAACGCCCTCAATGTTCCGATTGCCGCGATTTCTCTGATTGATGACAAAAGACAATGGTTCAAATCGATCCAAGGTATTAACGCCGCAGAAACCCCCCGCAGTATCGCCTTTTGCGCTCATGCGATTTTAAAAGATGAAATTCTTGTGGTGAATGATGCCACTAAAGATGACCGCTTTTCAAAAAACCCCCTGGTGACCGAATCTCCTTCCATTCGATTTTATGCCGGCCAACCATTATCTTTGGATCAGAATATTCGACTAGGAACACTTTGCGCGATTGACAATAAACCACGTGAATTATCACCGGCGGAATCAGAATTAATGCGCGATCTCGCAAGTATTGTTGAATCTGAACTGGCATTAGTTGCTTTATCCGAAGCACAAACCAAACTCATCGAAGAACTTGATCATGCACATCGTGAACTTAAAATCGATCCCCTCACACGATTGTGGAACCGCTCAGGAATTGAAAATTTAATAAAACGCGAATGGGATTTTGCAAAACGTAAAAAATTTTCGCTCGGTGTCGCAATGGTTAATTTCGATAATTTTAAAACAATAAATGACACCCATGGGTATCCTGTGGGTGACGAAATCATCCGCGCCGGAGCTCGCATGCTATTGTCCTCACTACGTTCACATGATGCCGTTGGTCGCTGGGGCGGCGATGAATTTATCATTATTATTCCCGGATGCAGTCATGGCGAACTTTTTTTATGTCTCAAGAAAATTCAACGCACCTTTGGGAACCATCCGGTGTTTACATCCGTCGGGCCAATTCCTTTAAGCCTAAGCCTTGGGGCTACAAGTATCATTCCTTACGATGCAAGTACAATCGACGACTTCATCAAAAAAGCAAATGATGCCCTTTCTACTGCTAAAAAGAAAGGGAAGGGGAACATTGAGATTTCTACATAAATAAAAATATATCTTCTATATTATAGCGCCGACTCCCGATCCTCTGCCAATCGATGTGCGGTTATTTCTTCGGCGTTCAAAATCAAAGCCGGAAATTCAGGTTTTTCAGGACGATAATGAACCGTGTGTAAATTCTCAAATGACCGTATTGAGGCATTTAATTCCGCCAAACGTGACCGCGCCGAAATTAACCTCAATCCTTCTTCTGACCCCGGCGTAAACATCTCTTGACGTAATTTCTCATTCCCGGACCCAATGACATAGGACAATTGTATCCCTTCGAGAAACGCCGCTGCCGAATTAATAAAGTGGACAGGGTTTAAACGCGGTATACCGGGATCTTTTTTATCCCCTGTAAAATTAAACGTCCGTGTTTTTTGAGGATCGCGCAAAACCAACGCCACCCGCCCATGTTCGACCCCAATCTGAAATGTACAAGCGATATTACCGTCGTGATGAATGGTTACATTTTTACCAGCTTGTTCAAACAATTCCTCGGCAATCATCACCGCATTTTCATACGGGCGTCCCGCTCGTTCCGCACATTGTTCAATAACATCCAATAAAGTATGATGGGATCCATCTTTAAAAATGGGTTTGCCTTTTGTATAGACAGCAACCCATAATTCAGGATTATGCTCACGTTCAAATCCGCCCGCCGATAAATCCCACAACTGATCCCAATCCACGGGTTCGGCACGCACTAACAATGGCCCCGTACGATCGAATGTATTGATAATCGTTCCTGCAAACCGAACAACGGCGTGCAACATCTGACCCCGAACAATATATGTTTCAACGATTTTTCCCGCACCATCCACCAAATCAACACGGACACGGTTTGACAACGCGATGATCGGCTCTCGCCCCATCTCATCGGACGCAATCGTAAAACGCTCGCGCAAAATTGTACAATCAAATTGAGTCATAATTTATGTCATCATCTTTTGTGCTGCATGCCTCGAAATTTGAAGGCATCAGATCTATCCAGTGTGCCGCATAAATCCTAACTGAATATAAAGAAACCACCAAAAATAAAATATGTCTATTAAAACACCCTAAACGAGAACCATATTTTTAATGCGCGCAATAAATTTTGGCCAGGGCCCGCACAACTTGCTCGGCGCGGATCGAGTCAAGACGATAATAAACCGTTTGGGCATCTTTACGGGATTTCACCAACCCATCACGTTTCATCACGGACAAAAATTGTGAAATATGGGATTGGCTGGCCTTTTTCCCGGCTACATTGACGAGATCACCCACACACGTTTCACCATGCTCTAATAGATGACATAAAATAAACAAGCGCACCGGATGCGCCAACGATTTTAATAAATCGACCGCCTGTTCTAATTTCTTAAAAGAAGTCGCCATATTATATGCCCCTTGTTATATAGACCTTGACATGTATATTAAAGTAATCTAATATAGTATATTATAACATACTTATAAACAACCTCACAACAGGAAAAACACCATGCCCTTAACTATCCCGGCCTCCGATCTTCCAAAAGTTGACATATCTCACGGCGTTATCATTGATGTCCGCACAGGTGTCGAACATAACGAAAAGCGCCTGACATGCGCCCACGCGCATATCCCTTTGGATACGTTAAATCCCCGTGCATTTATGAACCAAAATAACTTAAACGCCGATACACCTGTTTACCTACTGTGTCGCAGTGGGGGACGTGCAACCCAAGCCGCCGCACAATTTATGGCCGCCGGATACCCCAATGTCACGGTGATCGAAGGCGGAATCATGGCCTGCGAGGCGTGCGGCCATGATGTTGTTGGGTCAACAATCCCCTCTTCTGGCACATCGACAATAACGGCGCCAGACCTACTCACAATTCGTCGCCCCATTACATTAGAACGCCAGGTTCGGATCGCCGCGGGGTCACTTATATTAATCGGATTCATTCTTTCACTATTTATCCACCCCATTTTCATCGGCCTGACCATTTTTGTGGGTGCGGGATTGGTTTATGCAGGCCTGACTGACCGATGCGGCATGGCGTTAATGCTCGCCCACGCCCCGTGGAATAAACAATAATTTTTAACCCCAACCAAAAAAGAGGATCCCCATGACAAAAATTTATAAAGAAATCATCGCCGATATTGGCGCATATGCGAAAGAACTCCACGGCCTGATCCCCGATACGATGTCTGGATTTTCAGCGATGGCCAAGGCCGCAACCACAACCAAAGTATTGGATGAAAAAACAAAAGAACTGATTGCCCTTGCTCTGGGGGTTGCCGCACGATGCGATGGATGTTTAGGGTTCCATACCAAAACGCTGGCGCGGCTGGGGGCAACACGAGAAGAGATCGGCGAGACCCTCGCCATGGCCATTTACATGGGCGGCGGTCCGTCACTCATGTACGCCGCCGATGCATTACGCGCATATGACGAGTTTAAGGGATAATGCGATACAAATATTTTTAAATATAATGTTCAAGAGGGAGGGGCTGGGGATGTTTTTTATTTTCCTGAATAATCTCTAATCCCCCCCCGCTCCCTAAACGAGTGAGTTTTATAGGAAACCATTCTTTACGACCCAGAGCTTGCCACTCCCCCTCTAATCTTCGGCCTTTCGATACAAGATTCAAATGTATACGAAATAGTCTTGTATCATTTCTGTTTTCAAGAAGTGAAAGAGCCTCTCCATTAAAAGAACCTGAAAGGTTGGAATTAAAAGAATGAGACCCTAAATCACTAACCCTTTTCTCGGACCAGTCACCAACAACACGATGACCCATTTGTATAAAACGGCATACTAATACAGTGTGCGCATCAGAATAATCGTCAAGCCCACCTACCCAGGGCCCCGACACACCAATTTTCTTATTATTTTCTAAACCCATAACGCCCCCCTTTTTTTATTTCTATAATATATTTACCCCTCCCTGTCAATTTCTACCTTTCATTCAGAAATCTCTGCTATACTAACTTTGTTCAGAATGATATCGGCCCCGTGCACGGGTCACCGATCCCCGCGGATGAGGATTATCCCCCATGATTTACCATCTTTATGACTTGCAACATGCCCTTTTGACCCCCGCCCGCGCGGCGATGGAAGGGATGAAGGCGGCCCTGCAAAACCCATTTAACCCTCTCACCCATACCGACGGTGGTCGTAAAATGGCGGCCGGCGCCGAACTTTTTGAACGCATGACACGGCGGTTTGGTCGTCCTTCTTTTGACCTGCCCACCACAATCATTGACGGCAAAAAGATCAAAATCACCGAAGAAGACGTGATGGTTAAACCATTTTGTGACTTGTTGCATTTTAAACGCGCCACCCCCCGCAAGGACCCAAAGGTCCTGGTTGTGGCCCCCATGTCGGGCCACTGGGCCACTTTATTACGCGGCACGGTCGAAGCGTTATTGCCCCACCATGATGTATATATCACTAATTGGGAAGACGCCCGCCAAATTCCGTTAAAGGACGGTCGATTTAATCTAGATGATTATATCAATTATTTACGTGATTTCTTAAATTTTTTAGGTCCCGATGTCCACGTCATTGCGGTGTGTCAACCCGCCGTCCCCGTGGTGGCTGTTACGGCCCTAATGAATAATGAAAAAGACCCCACCGCCCCGAGGTCCATGACATTGATGGGAGGTCCCATTGATGCCCGCATTACCCCCACGGAAGTTACGCAACTGGCCGAGAAAAAACCCATGAAATGGTTTGAAAAAATGCTGGTCAGCGAGGTGCCGTTTTATTACCCTGGCGCCCATCGGCGGGTTTACCCCGGGTTCCTCCAGCTTTCCAGTTTTATGTCCATGAATATGGAACGCCACGTCTCGGCCCACATGGATTTCTATAACCACCTTGTCGAAGGCGACGGTGAAGGGGCGGAACAACACCGAAAATTCTATAATGAATATATGGCGGTCATGGATTTACCCGCGGAATTTTACTTACAAACGGTCGATGTTGTGTTCCAACGGTTTTTGTTACCAAAAAGTCAGATGAAATGGCGTGATCCGGAAACAGAAGAGCTCCATGATATTTTGCCAGCCAAAATTACAAAAACCGCTTTATTAACGATCGAGGGGGAACTAGACGATATTTCCGCCCACGGGCAAACGACCGCCGCGCACGATATTTGCACGGGAATCCCCGACAATATGCAGTTTCATCATTTCCAACTGGATGTCGGACACTATGGTATTTTCAACGGGCGGCGGTGGCGGGAACAAATCATGCCGCGGATCCGACATTTCATTCGCGATATGGACAAGACAAAAGCCGACCCGGTGCCGGCGAGCGATTTAAAGCTGATCCCTGATCTGAAACCCGATCGTTATAATGTTCAAAAACATGGGATTAAAGCCGTGCGAATCCTCTGCGCCGAACGCGAAAAAGCGCGGGAAGCAAAGAAAAATTCCAAGAAATAATCATGTCATCCGGGATGACGCCCTTTAAACTCTACCCCACCCTTGGCGTCCGTTTCTTATGTTTGCGGTCCGGTAACGGCCGGCCCCAGACAAATTTGGGCACGATATAGTTTGGCCGCACATTATGGTGCGCCATCACCAAATTATTCAACGATTTTTCCAAATCACTTAACGTCGACAACCCTTTAAAATTCCCAGAATGCAGGCCCGTCGCCGCAATCAAGCACGTGTCCATTTCGGCCGTGACACCGCCCAAAATATCCTGATCCATCGCATCGCCAATCATCACACATTGGCCCGGGAAAATCTCTTTTTTCCGTAAAAAATCCATACAGGACCGGAAAATCGGCTCGAACGGTTTCCCAATATACGTCACAACGCCGCCAAAATCTTGATAGCGCCTTGCAATCGCCCCGGTGCCCATCACGGGGTGCCCCCCCACCAACCCCCGCATTTCCGGGTTGGAACAAATCGCCTTTAAGCGCTTTTTCGCGGCTTCTTTTAAGATAATATCATAATCTTCGAGTGATTTTTCAGGGGCATCGCACCCGGCAATCACCATAAAATCGGCCTCATCGGGGGTGCCCACCACCGTAATATCATCCAATCCGTCCACAATCGAATGGTCGCCGCCATGAGAAATCAGAAAACATTTGGTCCCCAACCCCTTAAACGCGCCCGAATGATCATGCAACCCTTGCCAGACCATCTCGGATGAGGTCACCAGATGATCATACAAATCCGCCGGGATCCCAATTTGGGTCAAACGTGCCCGGTTTTCCGCCGCGCGTTTCGATGAATTCGACAATAAAATAACGGTTTTCCGTCGATTTTTCAGTTCGGTTAAACAGTCGATCACCCCGTCAAACGGTTTTTCACCATTATGCAGGACACCATATTGATCCAGAATAAACCCGGCATAGCTATCGGATAAATCAGAAATCCCTTGGCAAAATTTTGTGGATGACATCGACAAAAACCCTGGTGAACGAAAGGACACAAAGACATAGTTCCCGTCAGGATACCCCCATAAGGGTTAAACAAGGATTAGCAGGGCATTAATTTTATCGCCATTGACATATTTAAAACAAATCATTAAAAAATAAAAACTGACCCACAAGGGATATAAAATGACAAATGCTCTAATGCCAGGTTCCAATGTTCATCCCGCCGACTATATGGCGGAAACAAAACGACTTCAGGCAGAAGCAGAATTACATTATGGAACGACAAATCAGCTAGACGATGCAAAAGAAAGCGCCGTATTTTCTCGTTACAAAAAAATTGTCCTATACGCCCCTTCTCATGCTGGAGAGGCCGCATATCAATTGGCTCTGATGTGCCGTTCCTATTATTGTGGCCGTCCATTTTCAAAACAAATTGGTAATGAAATATCTCCAGATATTGGTGGCGCAACTGAATCCTGGTTTCAATGTGCGTTAGATAATCTCTATATAAAAGCAATTGCCCCCTATGCTGATTTTATTCGTTATCATAATCCTACACGTGCCCATGAACTTGACCTTTTGGGTGCACAATCTAAAGATTGGCGCGGAATAACTAACATTATTTATGCTGGATTAAACAATCGCGGCACATTAGCAAACAATGGAGCGGAAATATTAAAATGGATCCGCAGACTTAATCATTCTGATGCCCCAGAAGATGTAAAAGAGCAAGTTATCAACTCAACCGTACAACAAATTACGCAGAATCCTCACACCATGATGGCCAGGGATTTTATTCGGGCCGCAATGACTGTCAGTTTAAAAGGTCCAGATACTAAAATTGTAACTTTTAATCAGGATATCGCGGCACCTAATCATCCTGAAACGAATAAACCAGACTTAAGCAAAAGATAAAAAAGAATAAGAGAGGCAGCGTCATCTCAGTGCCGACGGGAATGACGCTTTCTTTGAATCCTCCCTTCCCGAATCAAATCCTGTTGATAACCTTAAAAACCCCGTTGAATAAAGGGGTTGCACATGGTTCTATATCCTGGCTTTCAAAAATTTATCTCGCGTTTTTCAAAAAACCGTCTCGTTCAGGGGGAATGTTGGCATGACTTCTACGTCCGCGTCATCACGTTTTTCGTCCATCACAGAAGAAGAAGCAATCATTGCGGATGGGGCGGCGATTGCCTTGCCGGATGGTTCAACCACCCCCCCTGTCACATCAGACCTGCGCAAAACAACATTGGCCGACGGCCTCGAAAAATCGGAACCCTCTATGTCCCTCTCTGCTGGATCTTTACGCGGCGAAAGCAGCAAATCGGGTTTCTCCTTACGTGATTTTGATGATAAAGACGCCCTGAAAATCGCCGAAGAAACCGCCCTGGATGCCGAAATGGCGGCCCTGGCCACCCCCGCAACCGCACGCGCCGCAACATCCGACGCCGATGACGATGGATTATTCACGGGCTCGGGCGTCCCGCTATCGGCCATGCGCTTCCCGAAATGGGTCGATTATGTTCAAACCGCGGCCGTTGTGTTCTCGGCCGTGTGGATCACTCTATCGCTCGTTTTGATCATCACGCGCCTGGGACCTGCCCTTCCCGGCATGATGCCCCAGGAAATTGGCGGCGTTTTGGCCGGTGTCCTGGCCCCCGTTGCATTATTATGGCTCGCCCTCACCCACATCACCCGGACATACGATGCCCAACGGTATGGCGAGGCCCTGCGCGCCGAACTGCACGCCCTGATTTTCCCGTCCGAAGATCGGCAACAACGTATTTCGCATGACATTGAAAAATTATGCGAACAGGCCGCGGAACTCGCCGGGTCGTCCCGCACCGTGCTCAAGGCCATCCAAAAATCACGTCAAGCCCTGCACCAAGAAACACGTGAATTCGTTTTGCTGTCGCGCAAAGCCGAAGTTCATATCGATAAGCTGGCGGAAAACCTGCACGATCGGGTTCAAAAATTACAAACCATTACAGACGACGTCGAACGCCGCACCCATAATATTGATGCCCGCACCCAAGAAGGGGTGAAAGTTTGGGACGAAACAGCCGCCCATATTCTGGTCAAAGCCGAAGAAATCGAAACGGCCCTGGGGCGTGGTGCGGTCAAAATTACAGATGCCGCGGAAATGGCACAAACCAAGGCAACCGACATTGAAACACAACTGAACAATACCGTTGAAAACCTAAGCACCTCGATTGATACCGTCGCTGGTCGCATGACAACCCTATCATCCCAATTTGACGATCATGGCGGCAACCTGTCCCGCGCCTCGGAACGCGTTGTGGATGAAACAAAACGATTGGGAATGATGATCCAATCGCAAATCAGCGATCTTGAAGGGATGTCAACGGGCGTATTCGAGGCCGTCGCAAAATCATCCGCCATGGTCAAAGAACAAAGCAATACATTAGACGCTGGCGCTGTGGCGCTCGCCCGCCACACGGAAGAAATCGCCGGAAAAATCAAATCCAGCACCGATTATCTGGCCGAAGCCGCACGCGATGTTGAAACCCGCGCCGGTGACATCGAAGATCGTATCTCACGTCAAGCCGATTCCTTAAAAACAATTCTCTATCAACTTGAATCACAAACACGCACCGTTGAACATACCGGTGACAATATCGCTGAACGTCTATCTGAATCGCTCGCGGTCGCACTATCTGGATCAGAAACTCTCTCGACATCTGTGCGCAAGGCTGTTGAATCATTGCAAAATGCGGCAAGCGAAAGCCGTGCCCAGGCCGCTGACATTCTGCGCGTTACAAACACCAGCATTGATAATTTACAACAAACAGGATCGGCGCAAATGCAACGTGCCGAGCAAATAGATCAAACATTACAATCGCACCGCGATCTTTTAATCGATAGTGCCCGCAAAGCCGAAGAGCAAGCGCGTGATGTCTTGAAACTCTATGATGAACAAACCATATCGATGGGCCTGGCCGTCACCCAATTATCCGAAAAATTAACATCCGCAGCATTAGGAATCCAATCGCCTTTACGGGCCGTTGAACAAGCCGTCAATGAAGCGGATCGTCGCCATGATGCCCTTGAGCAAACATTAATGCGCCGCGTAGATGATTTATCACGCACATCGGATAAAGCGCGAGAAGCCGCCGAACATATTCAAAACATCTTGCGGACTCAAGCACAGGATTTATCCATTCTATCGGGTCAAATCTCGGGTCAAGTACGATCAATCGGCGATCAAATCGGACAACAAAAAGATTTATTGGGAACCCAAGTCGAACGGACTGTTCAAGATCTTGATCATGTGCGCGCAGCCATTGCACGCCAGGCCGAAAGTCTGTCGCAAGTGGCGTCCGATATGAATAATGACATGTCACGTCTGCATGACCGAATGAATGACCGCACCGGAATTTTAAGATCAGATGCCGAAGGTCTGACAACGCGCCTGTATGAACTCGATGAAAAAATGTCATCGTCTTCATCTAAATTATCCGAACTCACGTCAAAACTCCGTGATAACGCCGATGTGGCGGCCGCTACGATCGATTCAACCATTGATCATGCGGAACCAATTTATCGGCGTGTTCTGGATCAGGCCACGGCCACACAAGATCGCTTTGAACTCTTGAACCGCAGCTTTGACACAACCGCCACCAGTAATCTGGAACGCTTACAACAAATCGGCGGTATTTTTGATGACCGGCTGTCGCAATTGCGTACCGGTGTTCAAGAGGCTGCGCAAATTCTTCGGTCATCCGGCGATGATTTGCGCCAACGCGTCGATGATATTGAAAGTGCAAGCATGTCGGCCAGTGACCGCATGAATACCGTCAGCGGAACATTAAATAACCAAATCTCGGACATTCACCTGCTGACCGATCAATCTTTGCTGAAAATCGAAAACGTTCAAAAAGCGATTGAAAACCAATTCCACGAACTGAACGTGGCCGTCGGTAAGGCGGTATCTGAACTGGAAGGCGCACAAAATCAATTTACTGGTGCCGCGCGCACCTTGGACAGTTCGGTTGATGGATCGGTTCGCAAAATGCAAACGGCCGCACGCGAAACGGTTGACGAAAGCAATGTCTTACAAGGTGCTGCGGCATCCGTTATCCGGACAACACAAGACATGATTTCATCCCTGCAATCTGAATCGAAACTCATGTTGCAATCCGCGGGCGACACATTACTTGAGATTAAGAAAATTTCGGATGGCTTTGCTTTGCGTGCCCATGAAGTTGAAGAACATATGAAATCATCGCTCTCGACCGCGCAAACATATGGACGAGATCTAAAAACCCAGGCCGGTATGATTGCCGAAAGCTCGGTCGATACCGCCGACAAGATCGCACGCGCCATTACCCAAATGACCGGAAAAGTCACGGACGTGGAACGTGCGGCCACAACGGTCGGCGAAAAAATCGAACAAGTTCGGGGACGTTTGGAAACCGAAGCCGTCCGGTTCATGAATACCGCAAAACAAGCGGTGGATGCGGCCGAAGAGGCATCCTCCAGTTATGCCCGCCAATCAAATGTCTTGTTCAAGGCGGCCCAGGATGCCGTTGCTCAAATTGACAAAATCAAAGATGTTCAGGGCCGCGCACAACGCGATGCATTCTTGTCATCGGCGAAGTTCGTCATCGAATCCCTCCACTCCCTCTCAGTTGATTTTGTCCGTGTTTTGGAAGGTGGAGTCGAAGATAAAACATGGAAATCATTCCAAAAAGGCGATGTTGCGGCGTTCACACGGCGGTTGGTTCAAAATCTGGATCAACTTCCCCAAGACAAAGTGCGTGCGAAATTTGCAGGCGACAGCGAGTTCCGCGGATATGTTCAACGATTCATTCGCCAATTCGAAGACATGTTCGATCAGGCCATTTCAAACGATCACGGCGAACTCTTGGCGGCAACATTCTTGTCCTCTGATATTGGTCGCTTGTACCACACGCTGTGCACGGTCACTGGGCGCGAAGCAAAATCTGGCCGCAATCTGGCAAACGCCGCGTAAAAAGGCCCTCCCCCTCTTAAGGAGGGGGAGATTTCCCCTGACTGAAATACGCAACAATATTACCGCATTTATTCCTTGACTATATTCCTGTATTTAGGATATATATCATATCAACGATGATGTACACATCGGAATTGGTCAAGGGGGGATACGTCCTTACTCTTAGAGTCGAGAACAAATGCACCGAGTTCTCGAGAAAATCCATTCTTTCAAAGGGCCGCGTGGTTCTGGCCCTTTGATCGTCAATCCCCGGTTGCGGGCATACAGGGTCTGACAAGCCCTTTGTCTAAACGACCCACGGGCAGATCCACAGCATACCAAAACGGCGCGCCGGTTTTTGTTAAAAGAGAGAATCAGAGAAGAAGGAAAAGAACATGAGGGTTTTCCCTCCCCCTGAAGGAAGGAAATGGTGCACGCAACGCACCGGAAAGGGTAATCGTTATCGAGCAAAAAAAGAGTACAAAGAGGAGCGGAAATGAAAATAAAACATAATTCTTGACAACACTGTCAAAGAACAAGCCCTATGCCGCCTGTAATTTTTTGGCGATGCCTTCTAAACGTCCGGCCAATGCTTCGATTGTGCCTGCAATTTTTTCTTCAATATCCGGAGTTACGCTATTGGCTGCGGGGCCGCCCGCTTGCAAAAATCCAACACTTCCCATAGGGGTTGGTGCCGTTAATTGATCTTCTAATTCTGAAATTTCAGATTCCATTTTTTCAATCTGATCTTCAAGTGACGACATTTGACCTTGCATCCGATTAATTTGTTCTGCACGATCATCGGATAATTGCCGCATAGCTTCGGTCTCATCGACTTGTGATTCGACTTGACGTTGTAATTTTTCAATCTCGACCTGTAATAATTCCATTTCACGATTATGCGTCATGGATTGCGACCGCACGTTCGTTTGACCATCCCGCGTATCAAAAAGTTCATCCGCCATCACAAGACACGCAAGAACCAACAAATGCGATTCTGCCGCTGCCGACCCCCCCGTAGCCTGGGCAATATCACGCACACGACGATCAATATATTGACCTAAATCGCGTACACGACGTTCTTGCCCCTCATCACATCCAACGCCATATGTCCGGCCATGAATAATCAGATTAACAGTGCTCATTTTAAGTTCTCCTTACGCGGCTTGTGCCAACACATGTTCAATTTGATCAATCACGCGTGCCATCCGACGTGCCATATCTTCAGTATCAATGTTTTTACCATTGGTCACGACCGTTGGTGCCACGCCGGCTCCGCCAAATAAATCCATTTGATCCGTCCGTTTTTTACCCCGTGCCCCGGCTGCTTTGATCCGTGATTCAACAGACGTCACCGCGGATTCTAGCGTACTAATACCCATATTTAAACGATCAAGGGCCTCGAGGATGGGGGAACTGGACATGACGCAGGCTCCTTCTATTTTCAAAAATATTTTGGAAGTACACTATACTTACCAAAAACAATAAGACACGGCAAGACAAGAACTTAGGCGACTACTCTGACCTCTCACTTCATATCAAGTTATCCACAGATTTGTGCACAGTTTCGGATCCCTCCCTTCCTTCTTTCTACAAAAAAGATATAGTTTACTTCATGAACCCGAACCTCCCCCTCTTAACCACCCTTCCCTCTCTTGCGCATGCCATCCGCACCTTGGCCATGGATGCCGTAGAACAGGCACAATCCGGCCATCCGGGCATGCCGATGGGCATGGCCGACGTAGCGACTGTTTTATATGCCCGCCATTTAAAATTTTGGGCTCATAATCCGCACTGGCCCGATCGCGATCGGTTTATTCTATCGGCCGGGCATGGATCCATGTTGCTCTATGCCCTTTCATACCTCACCGGATATGAGGGGATGACGATGGAACAGATTAAAAAATTTCGGCAACTAGGGTCACGTACCCCCGGCCATCCAGAACATGATGTTGATGTTGGCATTGAAATGACAACGGGCCCCCTGGGCCAAGGAATTGCCACCTCAGTTGGATTTGCACGCGCCGAAAAATTAAACGCCGAACGTTTCGGATCTGATCTTGTCAATCATCACACCTATGTCATGGCCGGGGATGGCGATATGCAAGAAGGCATTAACCACGAGGCCTGTGCCCTAGCCGGACACTGGAATTTAAATAAACTTATCGTTCTTTATGATGATAACGGAATCACAATTGATGGCCCCACACATTTATCCTTTACCGAAGATGTCTGTAAACGCTATACGGCATATGGGTTTATAACCCGCCAAATTGATGGACATGATATGACGGCAATTGATGATGCATTGACGTGGGCCAAAATCCAAAACCGCCCCGTCCTTATTGCATGCAAAACAATCATTGGAAAATTTGCAGGTAAAAAAGAAGGCACGGCGGACTGCCACGGATCTCCCCTGGGGCCCGATGGCATCGCCGCCGCCCGGACGGCCATGAAGTGGCCCCAGGAACCCTTTATTATCCCGGATGATATTTTATCAACATGGCGTGCCATTGGCATGCAAGGACGCACAGAATATACATCTTGGGAAAAGCGTCTATCTGCTGTCCCTGATCAAATGCGTCAAGATTTTATCACGGCACAATCCGGCATCTCTCCCCTTGCGCGGACAACAGCCATCAATTTAGCCCTCGCACAAATCAATACCCAAAAACAAACCATTGCAACCCGTAAGGCATCGCAAATGGTTTTAGAACATCTGGTCTCTGCTTTACCGAATTTAATCGGCGGATCTGCCGATTTAACTGGATCAAATCTAACAAAAGTCACCGCACATTCCCTTCCGGAACACCCCTACATCCATTACGGAATACGCGAACATGGTATGGCCGCAATTATGAATGGATTATCTTTACATGGAGGTATGGTTCCCTATGGGGGAACATTTTTATGCTTTGCCGATTATATGCGTCCAGCCATGCGACTGGCCGCGCTCATGGGAACCCAAGTAATATACGTGATGACACACGATTCAATCGGCCTGGGCGAGGATGGTCCGACACATCAACCCATTGAACATTTGGCATCCTTACGGGCAATCCCAAATATGCTCGTCCTGCGTCCAGCCGACGCCCAAGAAACCGCTGTATGTTGGGACATCGCCCTCGCCCACAAAACCGGCCCCAGTGTCATCGCCTTGTCACGCCAAAACATCCCCCCCCTGCCCATTCTAGACCTATCCGAAATTAAAAATGGTGGATATGTGATGATTGATACCCCTTCCCCTTCTGTCGTTTTATGCGCCACAGGCACCGAAGTGGATATCGCCATTCAAACAGCGCATTTATTAACAACCAAATATAAAATTGCGACGCGCGTTCTATCGGTCCCCTGTTTTGAATTATTTATGTCCATACCCCACGATATCCGATCGACCCTTATTCCTATTAATACTTTACACGTTGGAATCGAAGCCGGCATACGACAGGGATGGGACGAAATTATTGGATCCAATGGGCTGTTTTTTGGCCTAAATACATTTGGTGCATCTGGCAAATATAAAGATATTTATGCCCATTTTGGGTTAACGCCAGAGTATATTTCCAGCGAAATCATCAAAAAATTATCTGATGTAAAATAAGATTTCTTTTTGAAAAAGGGTTCGTTATAATTACCCCATGACCTCACCCACTGACTTTTTTTCTACCGCTGGGCATTTGTTAATTGCAATGCCTTTAATTGGCGACCCGCGTTTTCATCGCAGCGTTGTCTTTATCGCCGCCCATGATCACGGCGGTGCAATGGGGTTTAACCTGACTATTCCACGTACGGATATGATGCTCGATAACATGATGGAGCAACTTAACATTCATCATCATGAATTCGAATTTTCCCGCACCCCTGTGATGAATGGGGGCCCAGTTGACCAAGAACGTGGTTTCATATTGCACAGCCCCGATTATCATCGCAAAGAAACAATTACCGTAAACGATGACTTTCATGTAACAGCAACAATTGAAGTCTTAAAAGATATTGCAAATGGTAATGGCCCGCGAGATTATCTTTTTATTTTGGGATATGCCGGATGGCAAACCAAACAAATCGAAAATGAATTAAAAGGAAATACCTGGTTAACGATGCCCGCCACACCCCATCTCGTTTTTCAAATCCCGGCAACGAATAAATGGGATGTGGCACTCAACCACATGGGTGTTAACCCTGCAATGCTTTCAGATATCGTTGGGCATGCATAAAACGATCCCAAAATAAAAGAAAAATGATCCCAAACTACGGCGAATTATTCGAAAATTATTCCCCAGCAACCGTTTTCGGTGGCGTTACTTTTGCCGCCGGATCTGCAAGAGGTCCATCCGTAACGGCAGCCGCAGGCAGAGAAACCGGGCCCCCCCCTGTTGATTTCGGTAATAAAGGAGACGTTTTTCGGAATGAATCCAAAAATTTACCAAAAAGATCCACTTCTTCAACCAACTTATTCAGCGTGTCTCGATCCGCCAATGTCGGCACCTGACGTTCACGCGTCACAATATCAAACTCATCTGCCCGCTTGGTTTGAGTCATCGCCGTCATATACAAGGAACGAATACGGGCAAGTTCAATCCGATCGCCACCCAAATTTACGGCAACCGCCAAATTTTGAACATTATCAGCTTGAATATCTGTTGGAGGCTTTGTCGGCAAAATAGGATCAAGCGCAAGCAATTTTGAAAGTGCAGCAGCAACATCACCCCACCGGGCCGTCTGCCATGCAATATCTGCTCCAGCCCGTAAAACATTCGGATCATCTTGAGGAAGTTCAGAAAGAACCGATAATGCCTGATCAACACGATCTGATTGTGATAAAGCCCGTGCACGAAGTAACCCTAAATCTAATAATTTACGTTTCTGAAGATCATCTTTAGGCAACACTTCAATCATGGCGTCAGTACGATTTAAAACACCAAGTGCTAAATCAGCGCGCTTATTCATCAAATGAACGGCAGCCAATCGTAAAGCTCCATCAACCCGTTCGTTGTCGACCAATTTATGATCCACAAGATCTTGCAAAACACGAACTGCCCGATCAAGTAAATCAACTTCAAGTAACCGATCCACCAAATTCATCATCATTTGATTGGCGTCAACCCCCACTGGCGCGAGTTCTCCAAATTTTTCAAACACGGTAATTGCGTCAATCGGGTCAATTTTTTTTATGTTTTCCGGCGTAAAAACTGATTTAAATTGTTCAATCATCAATGCTGTTACACGTCGTCCGCTTTCCGATTCAGGTGCAAGTGACACCGTATCCCGCAACATCGAAAGCCCGCGTATATAATCCCCACCCGCCAAATATGTTTCGCCCAAACGAGTGCCGATTGCCATTTCAAAATCATCACCTCGCCAACTGAACCGCAGAGTCTCTAATCGATCTACAGCTTGATCTGGTGTTATCTTTCCACTTTCAAAATTCATAATGGCCAAGGCAAGACGTGCACGTGCGCGATATTTATCATCCTTACTTTTTGATAATTTCTCCCAAATACTTGCTGCGACATCTTTTTTACCTTGTTGTCGCGCAACCTCTCCCTTTAAATAATCCGCATATGCCAAAACAGACAAACGATGTAAAGGATTATCCAATTTCTGGGTTTTTTTATCCGACATCGCATTATCGGCCGTTGATAAAATCTTTTGCGCCTCTATCGATTTTCCGGCACGTAAAACACTTTCTCCAATTGTCAAAATCATATCGGGGCCAAAAGACCATGGGTAATGCGCCGCCAATTTTGTATCAACCTCTGGTACCGTTGCCGCGCGCGACCAGTCTTGTAATTTTCCAATCATAACCGCACGCCACAGCGGTATATCCACATACGCATCAAGACCAGGATTATTTAAATCGTCAATGGCCAAATCATACTGGCCATTAATGGCATATGCCGCACCACGCACGCCCAAAAATTCAGGGTTATCGATTAATGGCGGGGACGATTCAAGGGCAAGACGAAAATATCCAACAGCTTCGGCCCCCCGACCACTTGCCAAAAACATTTTCCCAATATTCATATACCCGCTCGCGCGGTCATCTTCTTTTTTCTCAGATAAATCTGAAATCAATGCGGTTTCATTCGATAAAAGTGACGATACCCCCCCCATTGCCCAACGATCAAACCGATATAAAATATTTTTCTGAGCTCCTGTAGCATCGATAATTTTAGAATCGTCTGAATTTTCGGCATCCGAACTCACAATCGCTTTCACTTCATGATCTGATTCATGTCGCGTCGGTGGGGCCGTAAGCGTGGGATCCCCCTTATGATCATCTTCAGAGACATATGTTTCAGCCTGAAGCGATGTTGTAACGGACACCCCACTGGGACGTGATATCAAAACGCCATCATGAATAATTTTCACATCTAAATCATCCACCTTGGAGACAACAGCAATGCCAATCGGAGAATGTGCTGTATAAAATTCCGTAAAATCATGCATGGGTCCCGCATATTGGTCTGATTTTGAAACAGTCCCCACCACGATTGTCTCACCCGTATCGGGATCATTCAATTTAATAAGTTTTGTAACATCGGATGGCCACAAAACACCGCGATCATTATCACCATCCAACCGCCGCAAATCCGTGGCGGGTAATAATTTTGAATCCACCGGAGCAATCACAACTCGCCAGAATAAATCACCGCCCTCGCCCCGAATAAAAAGAACAGGCCCTGGCAATTTCCATTTAAAAATAGTCGCGTCTGACGTTCCAATCCGCGTCACAGGACCAAATCTTTCAGACCCCACCCCCGATAATTTTGGAGCACCTTCAAAATTGGGCGTATCTACAACAACCCACAATGTACGATTTTTGATAAATGACGCCATTCCAAATTTATTCAGCGATGAAATCGCCAAAAGCGGCGGCTGTATTTTATCAACAACAATCGGGCGATCATCTAGATCTGGCATCATCGCTGGTAATTTTGACGTGGCCGAAACAACTTGTATTTCTGGTTTTATTTCTGGTGTAAGACCGGATTTTTTATCTGTTGGCTGAACAGAAAGTGTCGCGACTCCGGCTTTATTTACCTCTTGCTCAGGTTTCAAAACATCTTGTTTTTTTAATTCGACTTGAGGTTCTTTTTTAATTTTATAATTTTCTTTATCCTCAATTTGATCAACTTTCTTTTCAGATGGTAAATCTGTTTGATTTTTTTGAGCTCTTAATTTTTCATCATGCCCAAAATCAAGAATAATTCGACGCCCAACACTCACCTCACGTTTAAATAATTTTGAACTTTGAATAACCCACAAGCGCAACGGCGCACCCGGATCGGAGACACGGCGCACATCAACAATTTCCGGAATCATTGGTACAGGACTATAAGAAGAACCAGACGCCGTTCCTGCAAACGTGACTTCTGTCGTTTGATCATCAATCTGACGCACATGATATAGCGGCAGCGGCTCATGTGGCCATTCGATCACCAACCGGACACGATCACCCTGATCGCCAACGCGCACCTGAACTTCGTCCGCAGCTACCGCCGCGACCGACGAAATAATCAGAGCGAAAAGAGATAAGAGAAAAAGACGAAACATCATTCGTATCAGGTTACCCTGAACTCTGGGTTGTGACAACCAGATGAATCAAAAATCCCTAGCGCCGGGATGACACTCTTTTCTAAGGCTTTAATGGTTTAAGCGGTACAATTCGCCACAATAATCGTGGATCCCCCTCTCGATCCCCCAATCCTTGAGCCGCAATATATATTTTCATATTTTTGTTTGAATTTTGAATAGCCAAAATATCCCGAATTTGGCGTGCATATTGTAAGGCCGACATAACACTTTCAGAAAACCCATCTTGAGCCCGCCATTCAACCTGAATTTCAATATCATTCGGGACCGCCTCGAAAATACTTGTTATATTTCGGAGAATATCTTGAGTGTTTTCAGAAAATTCAAGCCGGCCATTGTTAAAAGGAATAACCGACAACGGCAACGCCAACAGAACCGAATCGTTTTTTAAAATGACAGATAATTTTTTAAGACCTGGAATACTTTCTCGCTTTGATTCAATAATTTGTGTTAAATACCCAACATCCAAGCCTTGGCTATACCGCGTCCGAGGCAATGGCAAGGAATCCGAATCGCCCATTTTGGAAACAGCCCCATCAAAAGATTTTCCTTGTTGCCCTTCAAGCCCACCCAGTTTCTTTGCCTTTGGAATACCATGGTCTGACATCGCAAACATCATTACAAAAAATGTCAGCATTAATGCCATAATATCTGTAAAAGATACCATCCATGTCTTATTGCTGCCATACGTTCCACCAAGTGACCGGTGAGAAACAAATAAGGGGGGCGGAGGCGGTGGCGCCTGAACAGCCTTAAATTTTGATTTAACTTTCCAAGGGGCGGGCATTATTTATTCCCCTGATCCAATGGTCGAATCATCAAAGTCACAACACCGGGATGCCCCACTCCCACGCCCACTTGCAGGCGATCACTGGGAAGTCCCGATTGTATAAAGACGCTGGCCCATTTTAATAAAAAAAGATCATATATCGATGATATTGTTGATGATTTACCAGATAGCCTGTCATCCGTTTCAGGCCGCTCATTCACCTGAATCGTCACCTGATATGATTTCCGTGTCGGGTCCGCCAAAAAGGAAATAAGCGTTTGAATCACTGGACTTATGCCATCCGTTCCAGATAGCCCCGTCATGCTGTTCATTTCATTAATTGGGATATCAATTTGCAGCTGACCCGTATTGCGAACTAAAACCGCGCGAATTCCGGGGACTTCATTCTGAAATGAACCGGCGATATCTTGTAATGATGTCCCCTGCCCAGCACGACTAATAGGGGATTTAATAAAGGAGGCACCCGACCCCTCCAAGACAACAACATCCGGCACACCAAACGCCTCGCGTACACTTTCAAATACAGCGTCGCTGTTTTTTAAAAAAACACCCGCCATCCCGGACAGCATCATAAAAAATGAGAGCAGAATAACAAACAGCGCAAGCGCCGTCATTTGGGACGCTTCGCCTGAAAATCCAAAATCACGTCGATGTCGCCTAGTTGATAACATGAAATACTCGTTTGAGTTTTAAATATTTACTTTAAAAATTTTATAGTAATTCTACTAGAGAACAAAAGACGCCGCGAGCCCCCCTGTAAGGGAGAAGATGGGAGACCTTCAGAAAGGACCCGGATTTTCGAGTTTTGAATAAAACACCTAAAAGAGCAAGGCCATTTTGAATTTTTTCTTGAATAACCTCGAACAGGTTTGTTGCTCAAGCGTCATGTGGTTTTTCCTTTAATTTACTTTCACGCGAGCTTTTGCGTGCAGCAAAATTGGTTTTGCAGGATAGACACCATAGTTGAACACAATTTTAGTTTGCCCGTTTGGCGTAGTTGCCGTGTCAAACAATTCATATTTGCTAAAGAGCGCCCCAAGTATCATTTTAATGATCGGAACCGACAAATGAATTCCTAAACAAGTGCGCGGCCCCCCCCCAAAGGGAAGATGGTATTTTGATTTTGTTTTTTCTGGGTTTTCCGGATCAAATCGTAAGGGATCAAATGCTTGAGGATTTGGCCAAAATTGTGGATGGCGATTGGCGAAATAGCGTAACAGCAGAAATGTCGATTTCTTAGGAAACGCGTAATCATCTATTTCAAAAGGCTGTTGATTATAGCGAATATTACCCCAGAATGTTGGATAAAGGCGCATAGTTTCTTTAATAATGGATTCAAAATAGATCAGAGATTTTGATGCTTCATACCCAACCATTTCTTCATCTGGCGCAACCAAACTAAGTTCTGTAATCATTTTTCGGCAAACATCAGGATGACAAGACAATTGGTAGGCTGTCCATGTTAATGGTGTGGCGATGGCACTGGCACCCAAAAATACGGCTAACATCTGGTCAGTAATTTCTTTTTCACTCCAAGGACGGAGCGATTCAATATCCTCCACAGCAAGTAAATGATCGAGGTAATCTCCGGGTTTAGCCTGGTTGCCACGACGTTTAGCAATTAAACTTGCGCAGAAATCTCTTAATTTTTTAGACTCAAATTTAAAATTGAGATTACTTGGAGTAGGTATCCATAGTGGTATTTGCTCAGGCATCCCATTTTCTAAATGCGTAACATTTTCGGTTACAGTATCAAGATCCTTATCGCTAAGCTGTTCAGAGAAAAACATCCGCAAAGAAAAATCGATCGTGCATCGGCGCATTTCCAAATGAATGTCAAATCGCGTATCCGTGTCCTTGTAATGCTCAACTTTTTTAAGGAGTCGCTTTACCGCTGGGAGAATATGATCAAGAAAAGCGCTATAATTTTTCGTTAAAAATGGTGGACTCATGACTGTGCGCTTGTTTTTCCAATGATTACCAACGTCAGCAATTAGACTATCGCGCATTAACCAATCTTCACGGGGCATCAAGCCTGGTGGCTTGCTAATTCCAACAATCGGATCATTAAAGAAACCTATAATTAACTCCGGCGACATCACACAATAAATATGCTTTGGAAGTTCTGTCTTTAACTCCAATACTGGTGATTTCGTTTCATCGAATATTTTTGAAATTTTATCCATCAAATCAGAGATCGATGAAAGTATAATCGAAACCCTCAGACTAGGTATTTTTTTCGGCATCAAAAAAGTTCCTTTCTATTTTAATACACTGCAATTCTATCATATCACTCACGCCATGAGAAATCCCTTTAACGCTGCCGATAATTTTTGCGCCGTCGCCTGCGCTTCCGCTCGACGCGCATGTTGTTCGGCGATTACATCTTCAGGGGCTTTTTTCACAAATTCGTCATTTGATAATTTTTGATCAATTTTGCGAACATCCCCTTCCAACCGGGCGATTTCCTTTTTCAGGCGCGCACGTTCACGATCAAGGTCAATGATATCGGCAATCGGCAAGGCGTACGTCACACCGTTAACAACCATTTGAACAGCCCCCTTGGGCATTACATCCACATATTCGACAGCCTCAACCCGCGCCATACGTGCCAATAATTCAGCATAACGATTAAGGAAGTCGCGCGTATCGATGGATGGGTCCCGCACCGCCAACCGTGTCTTGGCGGACGCCGGCACATTCATATCCATCCGCACCGAACGAATTTCAGTGATCAAGTTTTTCAACCCCTCGATCTCGGCCCGCGCATTTGAATCATGCGGCAAGGCGGACGCATCGATCCACCGGTTCGTCATTAACAATTCCCCCGCCGGGCGGGGCGATAACTGCGCGTACAATTCTTCCGTGATATAGGGCATAAACGGATTAAGGATATGCAAGATCTGATCGAGCACATAGGCGGTGGTCACCCGCACCTCGGTCTTGGCGGCCACGTCACCCTCGCCCATCAACACAGGTTTCGTGAATTCCAGATACCAATCACAGAACGTCCCCCATACAAAACCGTACACAATCGATGTGGCGTCATTGAACCGATAGGTTTCAAGCGCCGCCGCCGTATCACGCGCTGTGTCAGAAAGGGCCGAGAGAACCCATTTATTCAAGGTATGCGTGACCGTTTGAGGGTCAAAACCCGAGACGACGTTACATTCATTCATCTGGCAATATCGCGCCGCGTTCCACAATTTTGTCGCAAAATTGCGGTACCCTTCTACGCGTTCTGGGGCCAATTTAATATCGCGGCCTTGGGCGGTATAAGCCAGCAAGGTAAAGCGCAATGCGTCCGTGCCATATTGATCGACGATATCCAGCGGATCAACGACGTTGCCCTTGGTCTTGGACATTTTCTGCCCTTGAGCATCGCGCACCATACCGTTAAAATAAACTGTTTTAAAGGGAACATCATCCATAAAATGAAGACCCATCATCATCATCCGGGCCACCCAGAAAAAAATAATATCAAACCCCGTAACGAGAACATCGCCCGGATAATATTTTTCAAGATCCGGCGTTTGATCGGGCCACCCGAGGGTCGAGAACGGCCACAGGGCCGACGAAAACCACGTATCCAGAACATCCGGATCGCGCGTCAACGTCACGCGACGACCATAATGTTTATCGGCCTGGGCTTGCGCTTCGGCTTCACTTTCGGCCACGAACACGTCTGTGCCTTCACCGTACCACGCCGGAATTTGATGCCCCCACCAAATTTGACGCGAGACACACCACGGTTGAATATTATTCATCCATTCAAAGAATGTGTTTTCGGCATATTGCGGCACCAATTTTGTGCGTCCGGTTTTCACCGCATCAATCACAGGTTTGGCCAACGTCGCCGCGTCTACATACCATTGATCCGTCATCCAAGGTTCAAGGACTACCGATTTTGTTTTCTCATCATAAGGGACGCTGTGGGTGATATCATCGGTTTTGACCAATAAATCATCCTGTTCCAACGCGGCCAGGATTTTCTTGCGCGCGTCAAACCGGTCAAGCCCCACATAATCATCAGGGCCGTTTTCGTTAATACACGCGTTTTTATCAAACACGTTGATCATCGCTAATTTATGGCGTTTCCCAATATCAAAATCATTAAAATCATGGGCCGGCGTCACCTTCATCGCGCCAGTGCCAAATTCACGGTCGACATATTCGTCGGCAATAATCGGGATCAACCGCCCCACAATCGGCAACACCGCAAATTTTCCAATCACATCCGCATAGCGCTCATCTTCCGGATGCACGATGATCGCGGTGTCCCCCAGCATCGTTTCGGGGCGTGTCGTGGCTATTGTGATAAAGCGTTCGGTAGTCCCCTCGACCGGGTATTTGATATACCACATATGGCCTTTTTGTTCACGGAGTACAACTTCCAAATCCGAGAGCGCCGTATGCATTTTCGGATCCCAATTAACCAGTCGTTGCGCGCGGTACAGTAATCCCTGTTGGTGCAACGTCACGAAAACTTTACGGACCGCACGCGACAATCCATCATCCATCGTAAATGCTTCGCGTGACCAATCGCACGTCGCGCCTAACCGCCGCAATTGTTTAAAAATATTTCCGCCAGATTCAGCCTTCCATTCCCACACTTTCTTAATGAAATCGTCACGCGTGAAATCGGTACGCGTTTGGCCATTCTCACGCAGCTTGCGCTCAACAACTAATTGGGTCGCAATGCCGGCATGATCCGTCCCCGGCAACCACAATGCATCGCGCCCCGTCATACGATGATAGCGGGTTAACGTATCTTGAATCGTCATGGTCAAGGCATGACCGATATGCAACGACCCCGTCACATTCGGGGGTGGCATCATAATCACATGCGGCGCGGCATTGCCCGCCGGATTGGCCGTAAATGCGCCGGACTTTTCCCATGCTTCATAATGCTTTTGTTCGATGTGGGATGGTTCAAATGTTTTATCGAGCATTTTTTTACTTTCAATAAGAGCATAGTTATTAGGTCTTTATACTTAAGATAATTATCTTAAGTCAAGGACATACTATATATAAAGGCAGAACAGAAGGAATACCAGACCCGATCATACAGGAATAAAAAAGAGACAAAATGAGATATTTCAATATTTAACTAATTTTTATGGTTATTCATATTAATATAGAAATACACATTCGCAGAATATTAAGGATAATAGGATTTAATGGTGGCAACCCCAAAGAAAATACCACCATATTGAATACCTTTAAAGATTGGACATAATATGACTATATCCTCTTCTACTCCCGCTTCAGTATCGGTGTCGACTTCCGGTGCCTCCTCTCATGACGGGCGTGTTTTTGAGGGAAAAAATAATGAAAAATCTGAACTTTCTCAATCCATTACACCCATAACCCTCTTAAGCGAAGACCGGATCCTTGAACAAAATAATACGCTTATCTTATCAACCTCCCGGACCGACGCCCTTCAGGACGGGCAAAATTTATGGATTGATGCAAAAATCGCAAATACCCCTAAAATAGACATCACGGATATCCAGCTCCGTGATCACTCAGACCCTCTGACACTTATCACAGCCCTAAAAATTGCCGGTGATATCCCCTCCAATCTCGATGATATTTTAGAAAATCTAACATCCCTCACACCCAACATCACCCCTGCCGCCGGGACTGGTATTGTGGTCGATTCCCCGAATGCGGCAGATATGCTCGCCCTTCAAGATATTCTTGCGAATATGGAGCCAGCTTCAGGAGACAGCGGTTCTTCTGGCCCTAAAAACAGTTCGGGGTTTAACAGCAACGTTGACCCTGCTATTTTACTGGGCCTGGACCGGTTGGGTGCTATTCTTGCAACCGCGGGTCTTTATGGCCTGGACGGTGAATCAGATCGCCGATTTGAATCGGATCTCAATTTAAGAAACATCCCTGAATTAACTTCGATCAATGACACCGATTTATTTGATGGATTTATTGGCGTATCTGGTCAAGGAAATATCCTGGATAATGACACGACAACATCTGGCGGTTTAGTTTTAAAAACAATCCTGTTCAATAATGTTATCCATGACGTTCCAAGTACAGGACCTTTAGAAATTGTCGGAACCATGGGAGTTTTAAGTATCCTTGCGACGGGGGATTATACTTATACCCCCTTGAATGCTTCAGATATTGGCACAGATATTAGCGGCGTTGATTTATTTACCTATACAGCCAGTGATGCTGCAGGGCTTACCTCGACCGCAACTTTGGCGATTACCGTTCAAGACAGCATCCCCGTTGCCCTAGATGATATCATTACAGCGGATCATATGAATTTAGTGCGTTCAGGGAATTTAATATCGGGTGATCAAGGTGGTAACGGCCCCCTGCATATCGCGACGATCAATGGCCAACCGATCCCAATCAATGGATTGACCATAGATAACCCTGCGTTGGGATACCAATTAATAATCCAAACCGATGGATCATATACTTTAACCGCCGATAATTTACGGACAGGCACAGACACCCTAACATACACGACAGTTGATCGAGATGGGGATCCGTCAGGTACCGCAACAATCGCCCTCAACTTCAGCGATACGGCGCCCATCGTCACTTCAAAAATTATTTCCTCCACAAATATGAATTTGGTCAGCGAGGGCGAATTAATTACCGGGGCCGATGTCATTCCAGACGGAGGCGCCCACATCGCGATACTGGGCGGCGTTACCCTTCCTCCCAGTGGATCATGGATCATGGATACAGTTGATTATACCCTCACCGTATCTGAAAGCGGTCATTTCCGATTGGAAGGTAAAAACGGCCACACGACGACGAACGTGACAATCCCCTTTACAATCGCCGACAGTGACGGTGATTTATCAAACACCGTCAACATTACTTTAAGTGTTGCCGACGCGCTTCCCATAGCTGTGGCTTCTGGAATCGATCTTCAAGGACATCTCGATATCGCCACACAAATGATTTCTGGAAATTATACAGGCGCCATTAATCTTACTTCTCATGGCGACGCCATTGAAAGATTTACACTAGACTCTTCGGCTGTCGGATCATTTGGGTCAATCACCCTCAATGAAAATGGCACCTGGAGTTATGCCCTGAATGCAAGTAAAACCCTATTAACAAGCGGCGTTGAACTTGTCGAAAATTTTACCTATACCGTCACAGATGCGGATGGCGATACATCAACATCGAATATCTCTGTCCGGATTGGATCTGACGGAACATGGGAAGTGGCTAATCTCCTTCCCATTGCGGCGGATGGTCCCGGCGGCACGTCTATTGGAGAGGTAGCTATTTCCGGAAATATTATTTCCAGTTTAGTCACAAGCGGCAACGGCGTAAAAACAATTACAAGCATCAATATCAACGGTGGGCCTGCGCTGACCGTATCGGCCACAGACACGACCCACGAGGGAACTTTTGGTCGCCTGACCATTCGGGGCGACGGCACTTATCGTTATGTGGGTAAAGACGATTTAGTTGGCCCCGAAACAATAACCTATACCGTCCGCGATGCCGATGGCGATACCGATACCGGTATCCTAACTCTCGCCGCGCATGACCACGCCCCAACAGCCGTTGCTGATACGGCAAGCGTTCAAGGAACACTTAATATTGATACACAAATGGTCACAAGAACATTAACGGTTACGGCTGCAAACGGCGTTCTGGCCAACGATACAGATGGCGACGGCATCAAAACAGTTGTCACAACGACCGTGATTGGAACATTTGGCACCCTGACCTTAAGTGCAGATGGCTCGTATACGTATAATTTAAATGCCTCAAAGTTAGCCCTTCAAGGGTCACCATCCGAATCTTTTTCCTATACGATGCGCGACGCCGATGGCGATACCTCGACCGCAACCTTATCGATCGGAATTTCACCTGACGGCACCTGGTCAACGACAAATCAACTCCCTCTTGCAAACGCAGATACGAATGCATCAACCGCCGAATCAACCGTCAATGGGAACGTCATTACAACTGGACCAGGTGCCGATCAACTCGGTGACGGCCAATTACGTGTTGTTGATGTAAGACTTGGTTCTGGAGCCCCTGTAATAGTTGGGACGGGGGTTATCCTTGATGGGACGAATGGCCGGCTTATTTTAAACTCGGACGGGTCTTATGCCTATCGTGGCTTTGATGACCGAAATGGAACCGACACATTTACGTATACGATTATGGATCGCGATGGAGATAAATCGAGCACAACCCTGACCTTAAACGCCAGTGATGCGACCCCCACATCTGGAAATATTATAGGATCTGTTAGCGGCGATACTTTTACAACGGTCAGTCTATCCGGTAATCTTTTAGCCGATGCCCGTGGAGGCGACGGAACATTAAAAGTATCATCTTACGCGGGCCATACAGTCCCAGTGGGATCATCCATCACTCTCAACGGTGCTGATTTAGGGGATACAGGCATTATCTCGCTTACTGTTCACTCGAATGGAAACTATACATTAATTGGTGCAACAGGCGCCTATTTTACAAATTTTACCCCTACATTCGTGATATCGGACCAAGATGGGGATATTGCAACCGTCGGGCATGTTCTGACCGTTCATAACGCCGAAACATCTGCAACAGCACCGCTAGTCAGCGCGAATACCCTGACATTCGATGAAGATTCATCCGGACGTTTGATTTTAAACATCACGAACCAAGATACAAATTCAGAAAGATTAACGATCCGTGTTACAGGTATTCCAATCGGTTGGACGATCACAGATCTTGCGGGGGGAACATTTACAAATGGTACCTGGACACGAGAACTGAGTGTAGGCGAAAGTTTAAGTAATACAGGGCCTGTTTTAAAATCACCTGCAGATTGGAACGGATCTTTAAATTTAGGTGTCAGCGCCATATCAACGGAAATCAATGGCGATGCCGTTTCAAGTACAATCAGCGCCGTCGCCGCTGTTACCGTCACCCCGGTTAATGATGCCCCGACCATCGCTGCAACGGGCCCGGGACTTGTTTCTGAAAATGTCGCAGCCGGTACCGTTGTTTCCGGGGTCACTTTATCCCCTGCAGATATCGATAGTCTGAATGTACGTTCGGTTATCTTTGGCGGAAATACCAATAATGCGTTTTCGATTGACCCCATCACTGGCAATATTATAACCAATACAATGCTGGACCGTGAGTTAATTTCATCTTATGACCTGATTATCCGCGCCGTTGATTCAGAAGGCCTGTCTAGTTTAGTGGCCCAAACTGTCCATATTGATGTTGGGAACGTCAATGAAGCGCCGATACTTGTGACAACCCCCTTTGGATTTGTCTCTGAAAATGTCGCGGCAGGGACGGTTGTCGCGGGGGTAACGGGGACCGGAACAACTGTTCCGGGGATCGTTATATCGGCAACTGATATCGACAGTATCGACCTGCGTTTTGGAATTGTTGGTGGCAACATAAATAATGCATTCACCATTAATGCCATCACGGGTGTTATCACAACAACCGCCTCTCTCGATTATGAATCAATATCAGCATATGACATAGAGATCCATGTCGTTGATCCAGATGGTTTATCCAGTTCATTGCCTCACACCGTTCATATTGATATTGGTAACGTCAATGAAGCACCAACGCTTGTGGCGACAGGCCCGGGATCTGTTTCAGAAAATGTTGTAGCGGGCACTGTCGTTTCAGGACTCATAATATCCGCCACCGATATTGACAGTCCCCCACCTCGTTTCGAAATTATGGCCGGAAATACAGGCAATGCATTCACCATTAATGCCAGCACGGGGGCAATTACCACAGCGGCTGTTCTGAATTTCGAAGCTATCAATACATATGTTCTCACAATTGAAGCATATGATACAGGTGGCTTGAGAAGTGGAACCCAAACCGTCCGTATTAATGTCGGCGATGTTAATGAAAATATCGCTATTGTTCTTCCTGCCACTGGAGGTAATGGAGCCCCTGGAGTTGGTGGTGCTGGTGGTGGAGCTCCTGGAACAGGCGCCGGTGGTGTAACAGATAGTTCTGGAGCCGCAATTGGCACAGGTTCTGGTGGTACACTTGGTGGTTCAGGGGATGTCGACAGTAATGGAGATGGAAATTCGGGGCCCCTTGTTCTCGATCTTAACCACAATGGCATTGAATTAATCTCAATCCATCAGGGTATCCGGTTTGACATGACGAATGACGGTATCCGCGATATCACGGGGTGGGTCGCGGCCAGTGATGGACAACTGGCGGTGGATTTGAACGGCAATGGTATCATTGATAATCAACATGAATTATTTGGACAACCCATGGGAACGTCCCTCGATATCAATGGCTTTACAGATCTCTCAACATTTGACAACACCCACGACGGAAAAGTCGACGCGATGGACAGTGTGTGGTCAAAACTGATCGTGTGGCAAGATTTGAATCAAGACGGTATTTCCCAAGTTAACGAAATGAAGTCCGTTACCGAATACGACATCGCCTCGATCAGTACTGATGCCGTTCGCGTGAACGAAACTGTTGCCGAAAATCATATTTATTGGGACGGTAATATCACCTTAAATGATGGGTCATCGATGGATATTGTTGATGCGTATTACCAAGTCATTGATGGAACAAAGACCGATAATATGTCTGTATCAACATCAGCTATTGACGCCGCCATTTCTGAAACGTTGGTGGGACAATTATCATCCGATCAGACAAGCGATATCGACGCTGCCATTCACGAATTTTTGATTTTAACTGGCACGGATACGGCCGCTATATCAAGTAACATCGTTACCGAAACAACCCCGTATCACGATATCATCGTTATAAACGACCCTCTCGTGCAGGATAATCCGCAGGTATAAAGAGATCCAATATACTTTAACCAAAAGACCTGATTTAAAGTAAGGCTTGTAATGCCTTTAATTCAACCAACGCCGCCTGCAATGTTGCCCGTTGGTCGACCGTCAGGCCCACATTCAACTGGGTATCCATGATATCGACGTTCAAAACAACTTCCTGAATACGGGCATCAGAATTGGCCGCCATTACATCCCCCGATGCCGCGGCATGCATCGCGCTCGTCCCATGATCCGCGCCAGAATCTTTCATAAGGGATGATTTCGTAACACCTTTTAATAATTTTTGGACGCCCCGAATGGTATATCCTTCGGCATACAATAAATGATGGATGTGTTTCAATAACGCCACATCTTCAGGGCGATAATACCGCCGCCCCCCACTGCGTTTCACGGGACGTACTTGAAAAAATTTTGTCTCCCAAAACCGCAACACATGTTGTGGGACATTCAATTCATCACCCACTTCTGAAATGGTTCGAAACGCCCCAGCTGCCTTTTGGGAGACAGACGCCGTCGATAATTCAGACGTTTTGACTGAATGGCTCGTTTTCGTGGACAGTGCGGTCATGGTAACATCCCCTTTTATAAAATTCAATTTGTCATCCCCGCGCAAGCGGGGATCCAGTTGATCATAAAGACTCTGGATTCCCGCATACGCGGGAATGACAGACCTTCAAAAAACGCCCTGCATCTCAATCATCCGTCGTTGTCGACACAACGCCGTTAATGCGATCTTTTAAAACATGCGAGGCGCGGAAGGTTAAAACTTTGCGCGGTTTAATCGCCACTTCAACGCCGGTTTTGGGATTACGGCCAATACGTTCCCCCTTTTGCCGAACATTAAACGCGCCAAAACCCGACAATTTCACATCGTCGCCCCCGATCAATCGATTACTGATTTCAATGAACACTGATTTGACGAGATTAGAGCTTTCATTCCGCGACAGGCCCACCTGTTCATAAACAGCTTCGGCCAAATCCGCGCGGGTAATGGTACGTTCGGTCATCATGACACCTCGTGTGTTTTTTGAATAAAATTGGATAAAACGACCCTAACGCCGTTTTTAGGCATGAGTCAATAGGGGGAAATATGTTTTCCCCAAAGCGATCAAGGGGATGGGGGGTGAGGTTCAGGTAAGTACCATTTTTAAAACCGAACAACTAGCGCGCCCCAGGTGAGACCCGCACCCAACGCCTCAAGCAGCACGAGTTGTCCGGGTTTCACGCGCCCATCACGCACCGCAACGTCCAAGGCCAGCGGAATGGACGCCGCCGATGTATTCCCGTGCTGATCCACCGTCACCACCACACGATCCATACCCATCCCCAAACGGTCAGCGGTCGCCTTTATAATCCGTAAATTCGCCTGATGTGGGATCAACCAATCAATATCAGCGGGCGTCAGGTCATTTTTGATCAACGCCTCATCCACAATGCTGGCCATATGCGTCACCGCATGTTTAAACACTTCTTTTCCGTCCATATGGGTCACGCCTGCCGTGCGCGTGGTCCCAGGACCACCCGTTGCACATAAAATGCCTGCCTGCCGCCCATCCGCATACAGATGCGACGCAAGCACCCCGCGATCAGCCATTGTGCCCGCCCCATTTTGCGCCTGTAAAACAACCGCCCCTGCCCCGTCGCCGAACAAGACACACGTCGTACGGTCATTCCAATCAATCAAATTCGTGAACCGTTCAGCGCCAATCACCAATATATTTTTGGCCCCGCCCACGGCCATAAGGCTCGAGGCGACCGACAAGGCATAGATAAATCCTGAACATACCGCCTGCACATCAAATGCCATACACGGCGCAATCCCCAACCCGGCCTGAACCATCACAGCAACCGATGGAAACGTTCGGTCGGGGGTGGTGGTTGCGACAATAATACCGTCAATATCAGTCGCACTTAAACCGGCGGCCGCCATGGCGCGTTCAGCGGCCCGCATCGCCATAAAAGAGGTCGGTTCGGTATCATCCGCAATGTGCCGCTCATGAATTCCTGTGCGTTGAATAATCCATTCATCGGACGTATCGACACCCCGTGTCACCAAATCATCATTTGTCACGCACGCGCGGGGCAAGTACGATCCAGTTCCGGTGATCACCGCGCGTATTACCATCATCCTGCCTCGGCCGTCACGGATGTTAAAAATGATTCCTGCCCCATCACTGCATCAATTTCAGCGGCAACGCGCCGGTTAAAATCCGTCGCAACCAATTCAGCCGCCCGTAAAATGGCATTCGCAACGCCAACAAAATCCGATCCCCCATGGCTTTTGACACATATCCCGTTCAAGCCCAAAAACATCCCCCCATTATATAAACGCGGATCAAATTGAGTTTTCAATTTTTGTAAACTGCGATACGCAAACAATCCCCCCAAAGTTGCCAGAAATGATAACCGAAATGCCTGCCGGATATATGTCCCGACCATTTTACCAACGCCTTCAGTTACCTTAATGACAACATTACCCGAAAACCCATCTGTAACCACAACATCCGTTGTACCCATCGGAATATCATTACCTTCAATAAAGCCATAAAATTTTCCTGGAAATTTAATCGTCGACAAAATACGAGCCGTCTGACGCAACTCATCATGCCCCTTCATTTCTTCAGATCCAATATTCAACAACCCCACGGTTGGATTTTCGCATCCGTGCAATGTTCGCGCATATACGGCGCCCAAGACCGCAAATTGAACCAACATTTCGGAATCACATTCAACATTTGCCCCCAGATCCAAAATAATCGCCGGATCCTTTTTAACTGTTGGGAAAATACTGGCAATTGCGGGACGGTGAATACCCGGAAGCGTTTTTAAAATAATTTTCGCGGTCGCCATTAATGCGCCGGTATTTCCCGACGATACGATACAATCGGCTTCACCACGTGATACCGATTCAATCGCCTTACGCATACTGCTGTCGCGCCCCTGACGCAAAGCGACAGACGGTTTTTCATGGGCAGCAATCATGACATCCGTATGATGAATGGTCGATACATCCCGTAATGCCGGTGTATGGGCCAGTTCAGCCTCAATCTCATGGGCACGCCCAAACAACATAAACCGAAGACGTGGGTTAAGTGACAGCGCACGCGCCGCGCCAGCTATCGCCGCACGCGGACCTTGATCGCCGCCCATAACATCAAGGGCAATGGTAATGGGATGCTTCATAAAGACAATACAAAGTGAGGAAAAAGGAATATCCGAAAACACACGCAATCCCCGAAAGACACCTCATTTTGTTTATTTTACAAAAACAAAATGAGGGAATAGCGGGGGGTAACGATCTTAAATTATTCCTTGGATTCGATAATTTGTTTACCACGATACATGCCGGTTTTGGTATCGACATGATGGCGACGGACAGCTTCACCGGATGTTTTATCTTCAACCCAGTTAAACGCCTTCAAAGCATGATGAGACCGACGAATCCCCTTGCGATGTACCGAAGTTTTCTTTTTAGGAACAGCCATGATAATAATCCTTTTTCTTGCCGAATAATATGAACTGGCGATACCTTTAACGAAAATCTCCCCAAAATGCAAGCCCAAGACACATAAAAGAAAAAATATATTATGTTTATAATCTTATAGGATGACACTTTTATTAAAGACTATCCTTCCATCCTTTTAAGGCCGCGAATGGACTATCCTCCCCCGGTGTACGCGATGGTGCATTCCCATCTTCAACGCCATGATCCTCATCGGTCCCAAAAACCACCCCTTCACGATCAGCGATCCCCAAAATCGGCAAAGCCTCGACCAAATTCACGCGCCGGGGGTACGGGTCAAGGGCGAGAGATAAAAATTGCGCCGCAACTTCTCCTAAATCGATCAGACCGCCCACCACCTGTTCCGGCTCGGCGGCTTCATCGATCAATTCGACCTCAATCGGGGTACCCTTTTGGGCGGCGCGTTGGGCCTTCGCCCGGGCAAACGGCACAACATCCCGTCGATCGGTGAAATAGGCTTCGATATCATCTGTCACATGCGCCGCAATAGGGTCCAATGTCACAACACATTCCTGAACGACATCCGCGCTCACGGTGCCCGTAATATGAATGACCGACCCGCCACGTTCACGCATCAGGGTCAGATGAGCAGACGCCGCATCAACAGCAACGATGCCATAGCGTTCGGCGAGACCCCGGCACGTATCTTCATCCGCCGTTATTTTATAATGCGCAGGCGCCGTCGAGAGATCATCGACCTGAACCGTAAAGCTCCATTCGGGTTTTTTGAATTTCATGATGCTTGTTTTCCTGTTTCGTGATCAATCCAATTTAAATATCCAGGCAATCCAGCAATAATTGGAATTGCAATAATTTGTGGGAGGTCATAGGTATGTAACGCTTGAATCCGACTTTCGACCTGATCATATAAATCAACTCGAGTTTTAATGAGCAGTACATACTCGACTGTATCGCATACTGCCCCTTTCCAGCGGTATAAGCTGTCAACTGTATGAATTTCAATACACGCCGCTAAATTTTCATCAATTAGTGTGCGGGCCATCTCGCCCGCATGCTCGCGAGACTCTGTCGTTGTTGTAATCAAAATATGTTTATGATTCATTTTTTCCTCATCCGACCAAGGCCCGTTGGACCTTTGGTTCATCTCTCTCCCGTTGGGAGAGGGGTAAATCCCTGGCCATCAAATTCGTATACGAGACCGACATTAATTCTTTCAATCGCGCTGTTACATAATCAACCATCTTATCCACCTGATCATCCTGCACACCGGGCACGGTGCCGTAGATATTCCGGCACACGGCCTCATGCAACGCGCCCGCTGGCGCATCGGGATGCAGGGCCCGGGTATAGGTCAAGCACCGCCCGTTCATCGCGCGCATCATCGATTTTACCCGTTTTGGCACGCCCAAATCCCCGACCCCCATTTCACGCAACGACCGATCCATATCCCGAAACATCGCATCGAAAATCGCCTGAGCCAGAATATCGGGCGCAGCCCCAGAACCGCCTGCGCCTTGCCCGCTTTCGTTTTTAATCCTGAATAACAACATAAACACATGCAGCGCGATCATCTCGAAGCGACCGTCCAACGTATCCGGAACGCCCCATTCCACATAAAAAACAGGCACACGCGCCGCCGAAACCGCCTGGTCATAAAGCCGCACGGCAGGCCCTTGCGCCGCTTTCCTCTTGAAATACCCAAACATTACCGACTACTCTTCCCTTGTCATCCCCGCGAAGGTGGGGATCCAACCCCACTTTAGGGAAACCGTATTCAAAAATGAAGTCTTTTCTGATCCTCACCTTCTTTTTATCTCTTTCAGCCTTTACAATATCGGCTTGTACACCGACCCGAACCGTACGGGGGAATATTGTCGACGATTTTCGCCTAGCCCGCGTGACACCCGGGGTGTCCACCCAATCCGATGTCATGAACACCATCGGATCCCCCACGACAGCCGACCCCTTTGACCCAAATATTTGGTACTATATCGGCCAAAAAACCGAGAAAAAGGGGATTTTGGATCCAAAAGTCACCGACGAACGCATCATCCGAATAACCTTTGACCCCAAAACGCGGATCGTTGCCGAAATTGCGCCGCTGGATACCAAACGCAACGATATCCCCTTAGAAAAACGGGTAACCCCCACATCGGGCAATGATTTAAACGCCGTTCAACAAATGATTGGCAATATCGGGAAATTCAACAAATCCGGCGGCAAGGCCAGCCCCACGGATGTCCATTAAAAGGAATATATCATATGACTAAAGGAAAACTCCTGATCGTCGATGACGATGTGGTTCTGGCCCAACGGTTGGGCAAAGCCATGGAAAAACGAGATTTTGTTGTGGCGGTTGCACATACGGTAGATACGGGCCTGGATACCGCGCGGACCATGCGCCCCGATTACGCCCTGTTCGATTTACGCCTCGCCGATGGGTCAGGATTGGACCTGGTGGCATTGGTTAAAAAGGCCGTCCCCGATTGTCGGATTGTTATGATGACGGCCTATGGCAATATCGCAACCGCTGTATCCGCGATTAAACAAGGGGCGGTTGATTATTTACCGAAACCCGCCGATGCCGATGCGATCGAAGCCGCGTTGCTGGCCCACGCGGGCACAAAATTGCCCCCGCCCCCATCAAACCCCATGCCTGCGGACCGGATTAAATGGGAACATATTTTGCGCATTTATGAACAATGCGGGCGGAACGTGTCGGAAACCGCGCGACGCCTACAAATGCACCGCCGGACGTTACAACGGATTCTCGCCAAATACGCCCCCAAAGAAACAGGTGAAGAATAAGCAATATGTTAAAAATATTTCTTTTCGTCAGAACAGTTTACTGCTTGTCGACGCCGCAAATAATGGTTAATAAATTCAAACCATTATCATGACCTTACGCGCTGACCAGAAACATCCTAAAAAATCGGGAAAAAACCCAAAACACCACGGAGATAGCCATCCCCGTCGAGGGGTATTCGTACGCGTGTTTTTCTTTTGCCTGAAATGGGGTTTTGTCACCGCCATCTGGGGAACCTTGATCATCCTGGGAGTCGCCGCATGGTATGCCCGTGAATTACCCGAAATTACACGCGCCCCAAATATCGAACGTAAACCATCAATCACAATTTTAGCAAACGACGGATCTGTTGTAGCGCGCTATGGCGACATCAAAGGAGACAGCCTGTCAATCAATGATATGCCATCCGATTTAATTCATGCCGTTCTCGCCACCGAAGATCGTCGATTCTATTACCATTTCGGCTTAGACCCCATCGGGGTTTTGCGCGCCCTTGTGGTGAACATCACACGTAAAGGTGTGGTTCAGGGCGGATCTACCATTACCCAACAGCTCGCAAAAAATTTATTCTTGACCCAAGAACGAACCTTAAAACGCAAAATCCAAGAAGCGTTATTAGCCCTGTGGTTGGAACGTGAGTTATCAAAAGATGAAATCTTATCCGCCTATTTAAATCGGGTCTATATGGGGGCGGGGGCCTATGGCGTGGACGCTGCCGCCCAAATTTATTTCAAAAAATCGGCACGTGACCTCAGCCTGCGCGAATCGGCAATTTTAGCCGGACTTTTAAAAGCCCCCTCTAAATTTTCGCCTCGGTCCAACCCACGCCTCGCGGATGAACGTGCCAATGTTGTCATTGCAAATATGAAAGACGCCGGATATCTTAAAGACGACGGTTCAAAAAATAGCAAAAATAAACCTCTTCCACGACACAAACCCGTTGCAAACGACAGTAATCAATATTTTGGAGATTATATCGTCGAACAACTTGATGATCTCATTGGGCTTCAAATTCGAGATATTATTGTTGAGACAACATTCGACCCCGATATCCAACGCGCCGGAACCGAATCCCTCAACCGCCTTATCCAAGAAAACATGGCGGCCAAACGCGTGACTCAAGGATCGATTATCGTCACGCGCCGTGACGGCGCGATCCTCGCCCTGATTGGAGGCAAAGATTACGCACAATCGCAATTCAACCGCGCAACTCATGCCTTGCGCCCGCCAGGATCATCATTTAAGCCCATTGTGTATCTAACCGCTCTTGAAAATGGATATACACCCGATACCCTCGTCATGGATGTGCCCATTACAGAAGGAATATATAAGCCGACAAACTTTGATGATAAATATTACGGGGAAATTCCGCTTCGCCTGGCCTTTGCTTATTCCCTGAACACCATCGCCATTCAGTTGATGCAGCAAGTGGGAACAGGCGCCGTTATTGATACGGCACGGCGTTTAGGAATTACCGCTGATCTTGTCCCGAACTTGTCAACTGCCTTGGGGGCCAACGGCGTTCCCCAAATTGAAATGATCTCGGCCTATACCAGTATTGCAAACGGTGGGTTAGGGATCACACCCTATGGCATTTTAAAAGTCACAGACGGCGACAAAAATATCTTGTATGAACAATCGCCTTTAACCGACTTTCCCCGCGTCGCATCGCAAAGCGCAATACGCAATCTAACAATTTTAATGCAAGGAACCGTCCAAATCGGAACAGGTCAAGGCGCCAGCTTGGGACCAGATATCTTTGCCGCCGGGAAAACTGGCACATCCCAAGATTACCGGGATGCCTGGTTTTCAGGGTTTACAGAATCTTATGTCGCGACCGTTTGGGTTGGCAATGATAACAACAGCTCAATGAAACGCGTCACCGGCGGGTCGATTCCCGCAATCATTTGGCGTGACACCATGAACGCCGCCCTAAGTGATCCAACCCCCGCCCCTGACCATGTACCGGTCTCGAATGACGGGGCCTTTGGAGGGTTACTCGATCGTGTCCTATCCTATCCAGCTGGAAACAATGAAACTTCCGCCGACACAGCCTATGACGGCAATCCCAGAGACAGCGAATCGGATAAAGGATTTTGGTGGTGGAATAAAAAAGAAAATGAACCCGAACCTCCTCCGGCCACCGAAAACCCAATCGTTGACGGCGTTTATTCTCCTGCCCACGACACAAAACCACGGAACCGTTATAATAATTAAGGTCTATCCCTCTGCCCCTTTATGACGACGCTTGAAATCTAATATTTTCTCTCTAAACTAAGGCTGAAGAGAATCTTATCCCCCAGGGATCCCCATGCCTCTATTAAAACAAGACCAATTTTACTTTTTTATCCGCGTCCTGATCTTGGGATTTACTTTTCTTGGGCCCGTTGCGGCGCATGCCCGCCCCGGTATTCCCCAAACTCCCCAATCCATTCTGGTTAATTATGCGGTCCAAAATAAAGAACTGATCCTGATGCTGTCAACCCGTCCCCCGATATCTGGATGCGGGAAGATATCGAACTTACCTATTGGAGGTGGGTTTGATACGAATGCGATTGATCTTCAAGTCGGGGCCTATACTTTTACACCTGCAAAATATAATGTACATGGCCCCGCATGCGGCCCCACCTATAAAATGTCAATCGCACGCGTTGCCATTCCTCTTGCCGATCTTGAATCCAAAAAAATAAACCGCATCCGACTGTGGTCTGGGACAAATTTGGATACATTTCTAATAACCAATGATGACTCTCATCTAACATTGTCCCAAATTCCTGGCGCTCGTTTTTTTAAATTGGGAAACTATTTATTACAAGTCCCAGACTCGTTTAAACGCCTGGCCAGTCAAAACCAATAAAGGATTCAAAAAATGACAGACAATAATATCCCAGAACTTGAACCGGAAGACATTCTTCCCCCAGAACCAACCGCGACCCGTCCAGAACGCCCCACCTTTCCAGACCCTGCAGATGTCCATCTTGAAATGGACGAAGATATCCTAGAACAGGCCGAAAAACCAAAACCCGCCGATATTACTTCGCCCCTAACAACCGCACTCGACGAAAATAAAAAATTAAAAGATCAATTATTACGCGCAATGGCCGAATCCGAAAACACACGCCGCCGATCAGATCGGGACCGTGACGATACAATGAAATATGCAATATCAAATTTTGCGCGCGGATTACTGACCGTATCGGATAATTTGCGTCGTGCTCTCGCGGCCATCCCTGATACCTTAAAAACATCTGACCCCCAAATTGCAAATTTGGTTACAGGCATCGAGGCCACAGAACGCGATCTGATGTCTGCCTTTGATCGCGTTGGAATCAAACGAATCAATGCCATGGGCCAAAATTTTAACGCTCATCAACACGAAGTCATGTTTGAAGGCCCCGCAGCGGGTGTCACCCCCGGCACCGTGATCCAAGTAATCGAAGATGGTTATATGATCCACGACCGCTTGTTACGCCCCGCGCGCGTCGGTATCGCCAAAGCCGATGGATCAAACGGCCCGGCCCAACACAGCGTAGATACCCAGGCGTAAAAACAGGCCCCCTCTTGTTTCGATAAAAAATATATTGTACCGTCCGCGCCTCTACAGAAAAACACGAGGCGATTATGCCCCAAACCATCGGTATCGATTTTGGAACCACAAACAGTGTCGTGTCGGTCGCAATGCCCGACGGTCAAACACGCACAGCCATCTTTCCGTGGGCCACCGGCGCATCGGAAACTTTCCGTACTATCTTGTGCTTTTGGGAACATCAACGTCACCTTCACACCGCTTGCGGTCAAACCGCGATTGATGAATATTTAAAAGATACCGAAGGATCTCGGTTTATCCAATCGATCAAAACATATTTGGGATCACCCTTGTTCACCGAAACACGTTTATTTGGTCGACGTTTTGAACTGGAAGATCTCATCGCGCTCTTTTTAAAAGATTTATGGGCACGAGCAGCAACAAGTTTGACCCTCGACCCAGACCCATCAAAATACAGCGTGACATCAGGCCGGCCCGTAAAATTTGCAGGCGCTGACCCCGATGAACTCCTGGCAACGACACGGTTAATTGAATCATACGCCCGCGCCGGATTTGGCCCCGTGACACTCGCCTATGAACCCGAAGGGGCCGCATTTTGGTTCGCACAACGTACCATCAAACCATCCTATGTTTTAGTCGCTGATTTCGGTGGTGGAACCAGCGATTTTTCAATTGTCCACATCGCAAATCAAACGGTTTCGCCCATCGCCCATTCAGGTATCGGAATTGCGGGTGATAATTTTGATTATCGTCTTATCGACCAAATCGTGGCCCCCAAATTGGGCAAAGGCAGCACCTATCAATCCTATGGTAAAACAATGGATATGCCGATAAGCGTATATCGTACCTTTGCGTCATGGCATTTACTATCATTACTTAAAACGCCAAAAACAATCCGTGAAATTCAAGATGTTTTACGCACATCATCCGATCCAAAGGCCCTTGAGATGTTGCTTCACATCATCCATAACGAACTTGGATTTTTGCTCTATCGGTCAATATCAACAACAAAATCGGCGCTTTCTCAACATGACCGTGCCGATTTTGTATTCGAGGCCAATGGAGTATTGTTAAAGAGCACTGTACGTCGCAGCGATTTTGAAAAATGGATTTCAGAGGATATAGAGAAAATCAGAACCTGTATCCAGGATCTTTTAACAAAAACAAAATTAAAGCCCAGCGATATCGACCATGTCTTCATGACCGGCGGAACATCTTTTGTACCTGCTATTCAAAAAATGATGGGATCAATATTTGGGCCTGAAAAATTGGCATCCGGTGATGAATTCACATCTGTCAGCGCGGGTCTCGCCATGATTGGACAAACCGTTGAAAAAAGATCAATATAGCGATATGTATCGTGTCCCCTTCCCCTTCTCATTTCAAATTCTCGCAGCTCTTACGTTGGCTTCGTCCCTCTTTTCGCTCGCCTTTGCTTATACCATGCAATATGGGTTTGGGTTTCAACCCTGTATTCTGTGCCTCTATCAACGCCCACCTTATTTTTTGGCCGCAGCGCTGGCCATCCTCGCCCTGATCCTTCTGCCACGTCAAAAACAAACGGCCTACGCCGTGCTGGCCTTATGTGTCTTATTATTCCTGATCGAATCTGCTCTCGCCTTTTACCAAGTGGGCGTCGAATATCATTGGTGGCGGGGCTTTACGGGATGTTCGGGTCCTGATCCAGAAACAATGACCACCGCTGAATATCTAGCTGCACTCGAATCAGCTCCCATCGTACGATGCGATATCGTTCAATTTTCTATATTTGGTATATCGATGGCAGGCATGAATGCGGTCTGGGCCCTGAGTCTGGGGGTCGCCTTGACTCTCGGATTAATCAAAACCCGCGCGTAACCCAATTTTCGGCAGCGGTTGTGAGGATAAAATAGGCCGCCACACATACGCCATAAAATAATGCCGCCTGGGGCAAAGTTTTTTTGACTTTAAAATTAAATAGGTCTTTAAACATGATGTATCCAAGGGTTCCAAATTAATGATCCCCCTGTCTTACGTCAAAACAATATACAAAAACAAGCTTTTTCGACAATACACAAAAGAAAAGGGCCCTTAAGAGTTACCTCAAGGGCCCGATCTTATCGTTTCAGATCAATCGATATTATTTCTTGGTCGTTGTCGTATGAATGGTTGTCAATAGCGCAATCGGCACCAGACCCAGCAACACACCTGTGGTGTGCGCCAACCAGACACCGCCCGCGACCAACAGGATCGATAATAAATCGTTCGATAATTTGCGCTCATGAACGATTAACGTCCCTAAAATCAAGGTGATCCCAGTTCCAATCAACGTCGATACTTTACCGCCCGACAGAATTGAATCGGTGCCTTGAACCACATTCATAAGTCCAAGTACATGAACCAGCACAGTTGTCGTTCCGACAACCAAAATCGATGCAACGATCAAAATACCAATAGTATCGACAACTGTTTTTAGCGTTGAATCCAATAACTTACCAATCATGACACACTCCCTTGTTGTTGGTTGGTTTGGTCTTCGTCCTGATCCACCAAATCGGTGTTCCAGTACATGTAATCCCGCCAACTTTCGTGACGAAAATGCGGCGGGAATTCCTGGGCGCGGCGTTGCAGCGCATGAATAGTTGGCGTGACCGGTTCCGTACGAGGAATCATCCCCGATTGACGCGGTAATCGATCCCCCTTCATAAGATTACAATCATAACATGCCGTTACAATATTATTCCATTCTGTACGGCCACCTTTTGACCTTGGAAGAACATGATCAAATGTTAATTCCGGTGTTGAAAACCGATGGCCACAATACTGGCATGTCCATCGATCGCGTAAGAACACATTCATACGTGTAAAAGCCGGAGTTCGACGTTCAGGCACATATTCCTTTAATACCAACACAGCCGGCAACCGCATCTCTTGACTGGGTGATCGCACAACCTGATTATATTCCGATAATACAGTGACATGATCACGAACCAGAGCCTTGACCGCGTCCTGCCAGGACCAAATAGATAAAGGGAAATATGATAAAGGCCTATAATCCGCATTCAGGACAAGGGCGGGGCATTGAGCCAAAGAAACAAGCGAATCAGACATTTGATTTTCCCTCAAGGAGATACAGTCTCTACATTTACTATTGTAACATAGTTTCACCAAAAAGGGGGATCTTGCGACATATTATCCATAATGCACCGCATCATAGGAGTGCAATGCAGCAACAAAATTACGCGGATTTTTTGGGTCTATGGGGATGCAAAATGGGTAGAAATGTGTATAGTCTGATCCAATTGGATTGGTTCATTGGATAGATTGTGACAATTCGACCAAAACCCTTAAATTCTACGTCATCGTATAAGAGAGGAAACTATTATTTCTATTCCAAAACTCGGCGATCCCTTTTTAAAGGGCATATGGTTAACCGTGTGCCATCCTATCGGAATGGCACGTCGTGAAATTTTATGGGAACGTGCACAAGAACATTGTACCAAAGTAAACGCAACGGCAGAAAATATTAGGCAGGTTCGTGATTGGTTGATGACACCTCAAAACATGGGTTTTTTCAGCCAACTTTCACCAATCGATGGAATATATACTTACCCTCCCCTAATACACCCAATACAAAAAATGCTCCATAACTTTATTACTGACATAACAGGTCAACAAACACCCTTAAGTATACAAGAAATGCCGACAGGAGAGCGAACTGCTGATAAATTCGTCATTTATGACCCTGGCAACATCCTAAACAACTTTTTCAGATAAAAAGGACATTACAAATGCCCCCCCCATCCTCAGACCTCATTATTATAGGCGCCGGGCCCGGCGGCTATGTCGCCGCCATTCGGGCTGCCCAACTGGGGATGAATGTCACGCTCGTCGAGGCCAATCATTTGGGCGGCATATGTTTAAATTGGGGCTGCATTCCCACCAAGGCCCTCCTCCGATCCGCCGAGATCCTACGTACAGCCCAGCACGCCGCCGAATTTGGGATCAAAATCAAAGATATATCGATCGATATTCAAAAAATAGTTGAACGCAGCCGCGGGGTCGCTAAACAACTCTCGGGCGGGATCGGGCATCTCCTCAAAAAAAATAAAGTCACCATCATTGATGGTTATGGGAAAATTGCGGGCCCAGGTCGAGTCCTGGTCGAGAAAGATGGCAAGAAAATCGCCGATCTCACCGCAAAAAATATTATCATTGCCACGGGGGCCCGGGCCCGAGTCCTTCCCGGATTAGAACCTGACGGGAAACGCGTCTGGTCCTACCGCGAAGCCATGACCCCCTCCGAAATGCCCCAATCTGTTTTGGTCGTTGGATCCGGCGCCATCGGTATTGAATTTGCTAGCTTTTATAACGCCTTGGGTGCCAATGTGACGGTCGTCGAGGTCATCGATCGTATCCTCCCCGCCGAAGACCCCGAAATTTCAACCCTGGCGCGTCAATCATTTGAAAAACAAGGTATTCGTATTATCACGAATGCTAAAGTGACAAAATTGGACCGCGCTGCCGCGCATGTCACCGCGCATATCGACATCGCGGGAAAGATAGAACAAATCAAAGTTACCCATGTCATTTCTGCCGTGGGCGTCGTGGCGAACACCGAAAATATCGGCCTGGATACCGTGCCGCGTGTAAAACTGGACCGCGGGTGCATCGGAATCGATCCATTCTGTGCGACCGGCGAACCCGGCATTTATGCCATTGGGGATGTGACCCCGGGACCGTGGTTGGCGCACAAGGCGTCCCACGAAGCCATTATTTGTATTGAAAAAATCGCGGGTCTGCACCCCCACCCCATCAACCGGGGCAATATCCCCGGATGCACCTATTGCCATCCGCAAATCGCATCTGTCGGGTTGACAGAAGAAAAGGCGATCGCCGCGGGCCACACGGTCAAGGTCGGGCGCTTCCCGTTTATGGGTAATGGCAAGGCCATCGCGTTGGGCGAACCCGAGGGGTTGGTCAAAACCGTGTTCGATGCCAAAACTGGGGAATTGCTGGGCGCCCACATGATTGGAGCCGAGGTCACTGAACTGATCCAAGGATACGTCATCGGTAAAACCGCCGAACTGACCGAAGAAGATTTTATGCACACCATTTTCCCGCATCCGACATTATCGGAAATGATGCATGAATCGGTGTTGTCGGCGTATGGTCGGGCGGTTCATTTTTAAATAATATAGTTACGATATAGAAGTATAATAATTTAGAAAAAATTTTACATAATAATTTTCAATTTCTGTGCCATAATTATATTGCCTAATAAATAAAAAAATCTTGAATTATTGCCATAATGTGATTATACCCCTTACCTATAATACATAAGTACTGGAGGGGAAATATATGCACGGCAACGAGTTTATTACCAGTGAGATTCAATTTGATCATGATGCGCATTGTCTTTTGCTGTCTGGTCTCCCGGTAACTGGGACACCTATTGATGCACAAGACAAAATGAAACGTTTTGCACGGTTGGTTGATGTACCGATGCAGGACGATAACGCGCTTATCCCTCTTATCAAGCTTGTTTTTCAGCCCGTTATCGTCCCTAAAGTAGAACTTGATGCTTCAATATCAAAACCGTCAGATCACCCAATTATCGTGATGGGGCCAACCGCCGGGCATACACCGACCACATACAATTTACTGGACGCCAATGATCATGCAATCGCCATTTCTAATCAGATCCTTGCTGTGGGTTGGGAGATGACACGACAAGCATTAACCCAAATGGGTGCAGAGGTTATGGTTTCGCAAGATATCTATTCAGAAGTTGGGATTGTTATGCGCGCTCCTGATGGAGCCATGCAACCCGTGCAACAAATCTTCACAAGAGATTCAGGTGTTATGATTGGTGATGATTATTTCATCGCAAGTGAAGAGGCTATTTACGATATCAGCATGAAGGCAATGCGTTCTGCAGCTGGTCCTGCCGCTCAACTGTCATCACGAGCACAGAAATTGGCACAGCTTATGGCAGGATTAAAACCACGATTTGGATATAACGTTGCCCGAGCTTTTAATATTGCCGGAAAATCATTAGAAACTCGCACAATTGATGCCTTTTTTGAAGGTGGCGATATTTTTGTGGACCCACGAAAAGGCATAATTCTTGTCGGAGATGATCAACGCACTAATGATCGAACTCGCGGCCTTGTCGAACATAACCAAAGGCTGAGTACTGCGTTCACAGAAATTACAGGCAAACGTCCCATTACTATTGAACGCCCCTATAGTTTAGATGGTAAAGGTCGTGATGATGGCGAGCGTTTCCATCTTGATTGCTTTATGGCTTTGTTGCCAAAAGGTGAATTATTGGTCGATCCGCGATATACAACGCCTAAATCGCTTGAGGTTCTTAAAGGACTTTATGGAGAAAATCTGATCGTTATTGGTCCAGAAAATCCGACGACGACAACGGGACCTGTCGGAACTGGTCAGGTACCCAACTACACTGCCAATCTTGTGGCTGTTGGCAATCAATTATTGATGCCGACCTGCAGTTCAGCATTGAAAGCTACCTTAGAAGGTCGAGGCTATACAGTTGTAACCGCCCAAAACTTTAATGCACCGCCGGGATTATTTTATATGCGTGGGGGGGGAATTCATTGCGTAACGCAAGACTTCCCATCTTATAAGATTCAGTAAATTCATATAATCAGATCACGAACCCAGAAGTATATCTTTTAAAATTATATAAAATAACTTCTATCCGACATAACAAACTTTATCATCCCCCCTACCCCGCTCTTTGAAACGCCATAATGTAATTGACGTCGAGATCATGCGGGGCAAGAGCAAATTCGCGGGCAACGGGACGATACATGATGCCACTCGCCGCAACCACGTCACACCCCCGCGCGCGCATCCTTGCCGTTAAATCCGACGGCCGCATAAATTTCCGCCAATCATGCGTGCCGCGAGGTACCCATCCCAAAATATATTCAGCAGCAATCACCCCCAAAGCAAACGATTTGATCGTCCGGTTCAAGGTCGAGAGAAACACAATTCCCCCGGGGCGCACACAAGCGGTCAATTCATCCAAAAACACATCCGGCGCGTCCACATGCTCAATAATTTCAAGTGCGCTCACCGTGTCAAATAATTCTTGTTTATGACCCTTCCGAAACACCTCAATCGATTGGGCATGATACGTAATATCAAGTTCGGCGCCCTGAGCGTGCACACGCGCCACAGAAATTGCCTGATCATCGGCATCCAAACCCGTCACGTGTGCCCCAAGCCGCGCGAAAGGTTCAGAAACCAACCCACCGCCACACCCAACATCCAGATGGGTCCAATTTTTAAAAACAGGGACCTCTTTCAAAACATCGACCATAAAGGCCATCCGCACCGGGTTCAAAACATGAAGCGGCGCAAACGGGCCTTCTGTATCCCACCAGGCCATTGAATCCTTTTGAAATTGCTCAATTTCTTTCTCATTAATTGTTGTATTTACCATTCAAAAGAACCCATCTATCTGTAAAAAGAGAGCCCTATTCTTGCCCCCCCTCCCCCTAAAAATCAAGGAGAATCGATAAAAGAGGGCGTGACGTGGCATTCGTAAACCGTTATGATAACGCATGTCGCCTCGGTGCAAGCTGTGGGCCCGTAATATCTACATCCCGGCCCAAGCCAGGATGACACTGTTCTGACAAAAACCATGACCCGGAGAAATTTGCCATGATTTTAACCATCCTCCTTTGTTGTTTAATGGGATATTTAATTGGGTCAGTTCCCTTTGGATTACTTTTGACGCGATTTGCAGGAACCGCAGACATCCGCAATATTGGATCCGGTAATATTGGTGCAACAAATGTGTTACGTACAGGACATACAAAACTCGCCGCCCTCACCCTGATCTTCGATATCGCCAAAGGAGTTATAACGATCGCTCTATCCATACACATTATCCAATTTTTGATGCCCTTTGCGACCGAAACTGACCCTAAATGTGCCCCCGATATTCATGTTTTAAATTTCTTTTACGACCCATGCGGATATTCAGCAGGACTGATGGAATATGTCCTGTTCTTATCTGGCGCTGCAGCGGTCATCGGCCATATGTTTCCAATTTGGTTGAACTATAAAGGCGGCAAAGGTGTCGCAACATTCTTTGGCGTTACCCTGGGGTTCATGATGATGGCTGGATTATTGACCATGGCAACATGGTTCGTTGTGGCCATTATTACCAAACGATCATCGGTTGCCGCCCTGGTATCTGTGGCCTTAACCCCTGTTTTCATGTCCGTTTTTTTAATGGAAGAAATTCTAACGTTATTTTCAAATCACCCCACACCTTATTCATCTGAATCCATGGGCCCCTTAATGGGAACCGTCGCGCTCGCCGGATTGATCTTTTACCAACATCGTGAAAATATCAAACGGCTGATCGCTGGGACCGAACCTAAAATTAATCTGAACCACAAGATTTCTGCATGATCCCGCTACGCCTCTTAACCGACACTGAACGCCGCGATTGGTGGCAATTGTCACGAACCGAGGGTATTGGGCCCATCACGTTCTTTCGTTTAATCGAACGATACGGGACGGCAGCGCGCGCGATCGAGTCTTTGCCCGATCTCTCCAAACGCGGGGGGCGCAAAACACCACTGATCGCTTTTTCGCGTGGTCAAGCCGAAGACGAAATCGCCACCATGATCAAAGCCCACGGACGCATGATTGCATCTTGCGAGCCCCATTACCCCCCTCTATTGCGAAATATTGACGACGCACCACCTTTTTTGGTGATCAAAGGCAATCCCGAAATATGGAGCGATAAAACCTGTATTGGTATGGTTGGCGCGCGTAATGCGTCCCTGCCGGGCCGCAAAATGGCAATGACATTAGCACGCGATTTAGGGGCACGGGGCTATATCATTGTATCGGGCCTCGCCCGTGGCATTGACGCGGCAGCCCACGAAGGATCGATGAAAACCGGTACCATGGCGGTCGTTGCCGGCGGCGTTGACATCATATACCCGCCCGAAAATCAAAAACTATATGATGACGTTTGTGCAACAGGCGTCGTTATTTCAGAACACCCGTGCGGCACCGAACCGAAAGCACCCTATTTCCCACGCCGTAACCGGATCATTTCCGGCCTATCCGCGGGCGTCGTGCTCGTCGAGGCGACTGTCAATTCTGGATCCCTCATCACCACGCGCTATGCCTTGGAACAGGGCCGCGATGTATTTGCGGTGCCCGGAAGCCCGATGGATCCGCGAGCGGGCGGGCCAAACCAATTGATCCGCGACGGCGCGGTGCTCGTTGAACGCGCCGAACATATTATATCGGCCTTATCCCCGCCCCCACGTATTCAAACATTATGTGATATATCAGCAAATGATTATACATCTCCTGTCCCCACATTCGACGACGCACGGGTAACCGCCGCGCGCACGAAAATGATCGAATGTTTGTCATATACACCAATACGGATTGACGAGATCGCTCGGACATGTCAATTGAATATCGAACTGGTTCAGGTCGCCTTGTTGGAACTTGAACTGGGCGGGTGGGTCGAACGCCTGCCGGGTAACCGTATTGCTTTGATAGATAAGGATTTTTTACTTGACCTCTCCCGCGCTTGTGATCGTTGAATCCCCGGCCAAAGCCAAAACCATCGAGAAATATCTGGGTGGCGGTTATACCGTTTTGGCGTCCTATGGTCATGTCCGCGATTTGCCCCCTAAAAATGGATCGGTCCTGCCGGATGATGATTTTAGAATGGCGTGGGAATTAGGCGAACGCGCGGCAAAACCATTCTCAGCCATTGAAAAAGCCCTGAAAAAAGCCGACACCCTTTATCTCGCAACAGATCCTGACCGTGAGGGCGAGGCGATTTCATGGCATGTCCAAGAAATGCTTCAGGACCGAAAATTATTGGCCGGCAAAACCGTCCGTCGCGTCACGTTCAATGAAATTACCAAAACGGCGATCAAAGAGGCATTCACCCATGCCCGCGATGTTGATCAAGATCTCGTTGACGCATACCTCGCGCGACGCGCGCTTGATTATCTGGTCGGTTTTACTCTGTCGCCCGTTTTGTGGCGAAAATTACCGGGTTCACGATCGGCCGGACGGGTACAATCTGTCGCCCTGCGCCTGATATGTGAACGCGAATCTGAAATTGAAAAATTTCGCGCCGATGAATATTGGACGATCGCCGCCAAACTGCATACACCGGACGGCGTGCCTTTCTTTGCGCGTCTGACGCACCTGTCGGGAAATAAACTGGACAAGCTGGACATCCCGAACGAGGACAGCGCGCGCCACGCGGTTGATCGGATCAACGCCAAAAAACTCCGTGTAACAAAGATCGAAAAAAAACAAGTCCGCCGCAACCCTTATCCTCCCTTTATCACATCTTCCTTACAGATGGAGGCATCGCGCAAGTTGGGATTCGGTGCGGCAACCACGATGCGCCTTGCCCAACAACTGTATGAAGGAATCGATTATAATGGCGAAACCGTCGGTCTAATCACCTATATGCGAACCGACGGTATCACCCTGTCTGGCGAGGCGATCGGCCAAACCCGCGCGACAATCGAAGCCATTTACGGCAAAAAATATGTGCCCGACAGCCCCCGCGCCTATAAATCCAAAGCAAAAAATGCCCAAGAAGCACACGAGGCCATTCGTCCGACCGATATGTCGCGCAAACCGTGGGACGTCGCCAAACAACTCTCAGACGATCGCTTGGCCAAACTCTATGACCTCATTTGGAAACGCACCATGGCGTGCCAAATGGAAAGTGCCATTCTTGATCAAGTCGCGGCCGATTTGTCGGACGGTACTGATGATGTCATTTTACGCGCAAATGGTTCGACTATCCAATTTGATGGGTTCTTAAAACTGTATTCCGAAGACCGCGACGACAAACCCAAAGACGACGATGACGACGACGAAAAAGAACGCCGTCTACCACCGCTAAACCAAGATGACCCCGTTAAAACGGTGGACGTAACCCCCGACCAACATTTTACCGAACCACCACCCCGTTATTCCGAAGCCTCACTTGTGAAAAGAATGGAGGAATTAGGTATTGGCCGCCCCTCAACCTATGCGTCCATAATTCAAGTTTTACAAGATCGAAAATATGTAACGCTGGACCGGAAACGATTTACACCGGATGATCGGGGGCGACTGGTCACAACGTTCTTGGTTAAATATTTCACCAAATATGTGGACTATGATTTTACCGCAAACCTTGAATCTGAACTCGATGCGATTTCGGCGGGACACGTCTTTTGGAAGGAAGCGTTGCGCCAATTCTGGACCGATTTTTCGGGCGCGATTGATGGCACCAAAGATTTAAAAATCCGTGATGTTCTTGATATGCTGAACGCTGAACTCGGGGATCATTTATTCCCACAAATTCCAGGTAAAGGCGACCCCCGTACGTGCCCGGTATGTGGCAAGGGCGGATTATCCCTGCGGCTTGGAAAATTTGGCGCATTCATCGGGTGTTCCGATTACCCCGAATGCAAATTTACGCGGCCGTTGGTTGTCGATGACGGTGCCGATGGTCAAGGCACCGAAGGGACAGACGGCCATGCCAACGGTGGCGTTGACGTCCTGGCTGCCGGCCCAAAGGAACTGGGAACCGATCCCTTATCGGGTCGCACGGTCAGTTTACGCAAAGGGCCGTATGGCCCATATGTACAAATTGATGCGCCACCTGAATCAAAAGACAAACCGAAACGGCAAGGTTTGCCCCGCGGTTTAAGTGTCAACGATATTGATTTGGCAGCCGCTCTAAAATTGCTGGAACTGCCACGCAATATCGGGCCTCACCCCGAAACCGGCAAAATGATCACCGCCGGCATTGGCCGATTTGGGCCATTTGTGAAACATGAGACGACGTTTGCATCAATCCCCAAAGGAGAAGATGTACTCTCAATCGGTATGAACCGCGCGGTTGATTTGATCACGCAAAAATTATTAAACCTGCCGAAAGGTCGTTGGGGGAAAAAGAAACCCGAGAGCACAGAGGATAAAAAAGAAAGCGCAGAAAAATCCGTTAAGATAAAAAAATCACCCGCGAAAAAGGCGGCGGCAAAAAAATCCTCTACCAAAAAAACAGCCGTAAAAAAACTATCCAAAGTAACTAAAACACCCTAAACGCTTTCACCCCTCTCCTACCGAGAAAAGCGTTAAATAGAAAAGAAATAAATAAATATGGAACACGAACTGACGCAAGAAACCTTGTTGGCGTTTATGCAAACGGCCGGCGCGGTATCTAAAAATGACATCGCCGCTGCTTTTAAAATCAAGGGTGATGTGCGCATTGCATTAAAAGACATTCTGCGCGAGATGGATGATAGCGGCCAAATCATCAAGGTCGGCGGACAACGTTATACAATTCCAGAAGGACTACCTGATGTCTGCCCATTACGTATCGTAACCATCACCCTTGACGGCGACTTAATCGCAGAACCCATGGAATGGGACACCGACCGTCAAGGCCCCCGCCCAAAAGTTTTGGTCGATGCCGATTCAAAAGATCACGGTACACTGACCGAGGGTGACCGCATTCTTGCGCGGGTTAAACCCGATACAAACCCATCCAAAGATATCCCATTGGCATTAAGCCAAAAATCACAAGATGCAGACGACGATACGGAATCTGAAGACGATTCTGAAAATATTATAATTCTCCCGACCTACACGGCAAAAATCATCCGCCGGATTGATGCCGACACCACAATGATTATCGGTGAAGTTATTAAAACAAAAACAGGATACGCGGTCCGCACACTACAGAAACGTAATTCCGATACGCATGATGTTTTGGAATCCAATTTAAATGGGGCGAAAATTCATGACCTGGTCCGCGCACATTTGTCCCACACACCGGGCGAGGAAACTCCGCATGTGCGCATCGAAACGGTGATCGGATCGGCATCCGACCCGCGTGTCATGTCATTGGTTGCCGCACATGAGCTGGGCTTGCGCACAGAATTCCCGGCGCAAGTTTTAAAAGAATCCGAAAAATTACCGCGTCCCACGATGGGGGATGAGCGCATTGATTTGCGCAAAATATCACTTGTGACGATTGATGGCGAAGATGCCCGCGATTTTGATGATGCTGTTTTTGCCGAACTCGACGAAAATCCCGAAAATCCAGGTGGATACCATTTAATTGTCGCGATTGCAGACGTGTCCTATTATGTGCGCGCGGGGTCGGCATTGGACGACGAAGCATACAAACGTGGCAATTCCACCTACTTCCCCGACCGCGTGTTACCGATGCTCCCTGAATCCATTTCGAATGATTTGTGTTCATTGAAACCGAAAGAAGATCGGTATTGCCTGGCTGTTCATTTATGGATCGATAAAAACGGCGTGATGACCAACCACAAATTTATGCGCGGATTGATGCGATCCGTTGCACGGTTGACATACACCCAAGTACAAAACGCCTATAATGGCAAACCCGATGATACAACCGAACCCTTGCTGCGCCCCATTATCTTCCCGCTGTATGATGCATTTAAATTACTGCAAAAGGCCCGTCTTGCACGCGGCACGTTGGAACTTGAAATGCCCGAACGCAAAATCGTTGTTGACGACAATGGCGCAATGTCGGGCGTTGCAATCCGCGAACGATTTGACAGCCATAAATTGATCGAGGAATTTATGGTGCTCGCAAACGTCGCAGCAGCTGTTGCCCTGCAAAAGAAAAAAGCACCATGTGTGTACCGTGTGCATGACCGTCCGTCATTTGAAAAAATACAAAATTTGCGCACATATCTTGACACATTTGGCGTATCCGTCCCGAAAGGTAACGTGGACGAACCCGAACAACTAGCGCAAATCCTGCGTCAAGCCAAGGGGAAACCATTCGCCCAATTGATCAGCGAATCTATGCTCAGATCCCAAATGCAAGCCCACTATTCAACAGATAATATTGGACATTTTGGGTTGGCCCTCAATCACTATGCCCACTTTACCTCGCCTATTCGCCGTTATGCTGATTTACTGGTGCATCGATCGCTGATCAACGCGTATGGGTTCGGCCCGGGCGCATTAGATGACGAAACACGGATTAAAATGCCCGTCATGTGTGAACATATTTCGATCACCGAACGCGCGAGCATGGAGGCCGAACGCAACACGGTTGATCGGTTTACCGCACATTTTCTGGCTGATAAAATTGGTCAAACATTTCCAGCAACAATTTCAGGGGTCACACGATTTGGTCTGTTCGTACGCCTGGCTGATACGGGTGCCGATGGCCTTATCCCCATGCGCATGCTCGAGGGCGATTTCTTTATCCATGATGAACGTCGCCACGCATTAATCGGTCGACGCACGGGTGTTATATACCGACTGGGCGCAAAAATTTCGGTTGAATTGATCGAGGCGGCACCGCTTGCTGGCGCCTTGATGTTCCGCGCCGTGGGGGATATGGGTGCGGATATCCCCGGGTTTGAATTAACGGTTGATCCCCAAGAACTCGACGCCATTGCCCGTAACCAAACCGCGGCGCGCGCGCACCGTGACGGCAAAGGATTGCCGCGCGGCGGACGGTCTGGGCCGTCCCAGGGCCGCGGGCGTGATGATCGTGGGGGACGGCCTGGCGGACGGCCCTCTTCCGGCCCATCGCGTGGGAAACCATCTGGAAAACCTCGTTCAAAAGGGAAATTTTAATCGCCCCTTTCATCTACCCTTGGCGTTTTCCGACAATTCGGGTATATAGAGGGTCCTATTGACCTCCTTATATGTGGAATAATTTGATAATGCCCATCACGACCGCCGACCTTGCCGCCCTAAAATCTTTGGATGAGGCCGAAAAGCTGTATCCGCCCCGGAAATTGCCCGCAGGTGCTGAAGTCGTGCGCGTGGCACCGTCCCCCACCGGCCTACCCCATTTGGGTACCGCGATGCAGGTGACGATTGACCGCGCACTCGCCAACCAAACGGGCGGTGTTTTTATTTTACGGATTGAGGATACGGACCAAACACGTTTGGTCGACGACGCCGTCACGGCGATCCAAGACGGCATTAAATGGATGGGCATTGTGCCCGATGAAGGTGTGGGATATGGCGGCAATTACGGTCCCTATACCCAAAGCGAACGATTACCGCTTTATAAGCTTGCAGCTGATTCTTTACTTGAAAAAGGCCATGCATACCGTTGTTTTTGTTCAAAAGAACGTATTGACCTTTTGCGCAAAAACCAACAACAACAAGGCCTTCTTCCCGGCTATGACGGTCATTGCCGTAATCTTTCGGCGGATACGATCGCACGTAAACTGTCCGAAGGACAACCTTTTACCATTCGCATGAAAATCCCCGAAAAAACAACAATTCAAGTCCATGATTTGGTCCGCGGACCCATTTCGTTCGACACCGATACGTTAACGGATGAAATTTTAATGAAATCGGATGGCCGGTTTCCTACCTATCACTTGGCCGCCATGGTTGATGACCATTTTATGCGCGTGACCACGATTGTCCGGGGTGAAGAATGGATTTCATCCGCCCCCAAACACGTGTTGTTGTACCAATATTTTGGATGGGATATGCCAAAATTATTGCATACAGTACTCCTCCGCGACACACAAAAACGGAAACTATCGAAACGATTGGGTGATACATCCATCCGGTGGTTTGAACATCAAGGATACCTGCCCGATGGGTTCCGTAATTTCATCACCCGCGTGATGTGGGCGCACCCGGGGGAAAAAGACGTATATCCGTATCAAGAATTTATTGATTTAATGAAAACGTCCGACCTGCCCGCGACCGGACCGGTAGCCGATTTCGCCCTGTTGGGGTTCATCAACGGCAAATATATTACCGATATGACGGTGGATGCGCGGTACGATGCCATGTGTCATTATTTCAATAAATTGATCGAGCGCGGCGAAGGGCTAACCCTTGAAATTTATAATGGTGAACAACGGGATACGATTGAATATTCACATGATACTTTAACCGCATTTTCCAAGGCATTTCGGGCCGACCCAGACTTTTCAAAACGCGTTTTTGCGTTGGAGCCTGAACGCATCCGGCGTTTGGGTGATGTGATTGAACAATATGGGTTCCTGTTCAAACCCCTGTATACCCCCCCTACAGTCGAACAGATTCTGAAAAACGCAGGGTCGGTGGACAAGGCCAAAACGATCCTAACTGATTATCTGGGCGTTGGTCATAACGGTGGCGAGACACATGAAGAATGGGATTTGCGCCTGCGCGCCATTGGCGAAAAAATCGCCGATAAACCGAAAGCCGTCTTTATGACGATACGATTGGCCATCACGGGCAAGGAAAAATCCCCCCCCGTCTATGAAACCGCCGAAATCCTGGGGCCTGCGGAGGTCAAACGGCGGATGGAGATGGTTTTGACGAATATGTCATAAAATAATATTGACATATAATATATTCTGTTGTTTATTCCTCATTAAAAAGGAAACCCATGATAAACGTATATTCATCTCCCCTCGATTTTGGAATACGACAATCTCCCCGTGATTATTTCCAAATTGATTTCAACGCAGCAGCAATCCCATATGTCTGTTTGAAACTGGGGTGCAGTGTTACAACTTTGCCAGAAGCCATTCGTTCCGAAGTATCATCCTACGTGAGCGAAAATGGCCCGACAATAGAATATAATCACGTTATTGTTATCGCCGAAAGTGATAATAATATTGAAAAATGGGGAATGGGTTTGAAAATTTCTTTTCATGAAACCGCATGGTGTTACATCGAGAACGCGAATCTCCAAGGATTTAATATGACTGGTTGTTTAGAAGAAATGATCAATGACTTGACAGAAGGTCTGCCAAGCAATGCCTGCGCCTATGCAACGGTGGAACACGTTTGGTAAGGCCCCGCTTTTCCTTATTTATTTGACACGCACCTTGCCAATCGTTTTGATAGGCGGCAAGAAATGAGTTAGGTTTTTATGATGCCTTCTGATCGCCTTCTGATCGCCGATATCGGCCCCGCCCATGGCATAAAGGGGGCGGTCAAATTACGTCTTTTTTTGGACAATCCCGACCTGTTGTCCACCCTAAACCCCCTGTTTATTGGTGAAAATGGGGATAAAACCACAAAACTGACCCTGATGCAGGACGCCGGGAAATCGGGCTGGATTGGCCGGATTGACGGCGTTGCCGACCGGACAACGGCCGAAAAATGGCGCGGTATAAAACTCTATGCGACCCGCGCGGCCCTGCCAAATTTGGATCATGACAATGATACAGACGATGCCTCAGGTGATTTAGGGTCCTATTACATCACTGATCTGATCGACCTGACGGCGGTGGATGCCGATACAAACGCCGCGATCGGGACCGTATTATCCGTTGATAATTTCGGGGCGTCTGATTTGTTGGATATCAAACCCACCGGTGACGGCGCGACATTTTACGTGCCGTTCACCGATGATTACGTCCGTGCAGTTGATTTAGCAGCAGGGACCATCGCTTTGGTCAACGCCGATCTTTTTTCTGGCCCCGCGGTCCAGGATGATGGCCATGATGATCACAATCAGGACACAACCGAAAAACAATGACATCCCTTTGGCATGCGAACATCATTACCCTATTCCCGGATATGTTCCCAGGGCCCCTCGCCCATGCTTTATCGGGAAAAGCGCACCAAAATAAAATATGGGATTTTACAGCCGTAAACCCCCGCGATTTTGCGACCGACCCCCATAAAACGGTCGATGATACACCCTTTGGCGGCGGAGCAGGCATGGTCTTAAAACCTGATATTCTTGACCGCGCCATCCGGTCGATTCCCACCCCTGGCAAATTGATCTATCTATCGGCCCGGGGGCGGAAATTGACCCAATCCATCATCACCAACATCGCCACGCTGCCCGCCATTACATTACTGTGCGGACGCTACGAAGGTGTGGACCAGCGCGTTTTGGACGCCCACGGCTTTGACGAGATTTGTATCGGCGATTACGTCCTGTCCGGTGGCGAGGTCGCCGCTTTAACATTAATGGATGCCTGCATCCGGTTGCTGCCCGGTGTGATGGGGAATATCGATACAGCTGGGGATGAAAGTTTCACCGACCCCCAGTTACTCGAATATCCACATTACACCCGCCCAGCGATCTGGACCGATTCAAACGGGGTCGAACATACCGTGCCTCCAATCTTAACATCGGGGGATCACGGAAAAGTCCGCAACTGGCGCGACACCGAATCCCGCGCCTGGACCACCAAAATGCGGCCGGATCTGATAAAATAAACAAAAAATGGAAACTGATGGTCTTCATATTTATGATATAACTATTTGAATTAATTATATTTATTTCGAAATGAATTTCGATTAAGCCCCCATTTATGCACCCACATCAAAAAATTGCCTGAAGCTTTAGGAGAAAGCGCACCATTCTCTTTCTATGCAGGAGATACTACTCCCGAAGCCTATGCCTGTGGGGCAGGCAAGCTGTCATTAAGCATGTAAGCCGCCATAAGTGGCAAAACGTCCATGTTTTTGTACCCGGGTTTCAAAGAAACGGCGTCGACACCCATTGAAGCAAATTGAGCGAGAGATGCTGGATCCATTACGTGGTCGCCGCAGGCATCGATCTTTAAGATGGGGTTTGCAGTGCGTGCACGTGTCATTACATCTTTTAAGGAGGCCGCAACTCTAGGCTCGAGGGTAATAAAGGGGTCTAATCCTCCCAAATCCTTGGTCAATTGACGGCGCTTAGCCCAATCAGAACGGCCACATCCGAAAAATTCCGATGTATAGTCGTTTGAACCAATGCTAACAAAGTCGCATACCTTAACGATAGGTTCGATATTTTGACCCGCTTCAAGTGTTTCGACCATACATCCAAACCGATACTGACCGGTTGATAGACCAAATTCTCCCGATAGTTTCTTAATTATATGCTTGGCAAACAATACATCATCCCCAGTACGGACCAATGGGATCATGATTTCAATGGGTTCACATTCTAATGGGGTAAGACCTTCATCAACAGCTTCTTTAAATGCCTGGAATAACGCTCTTACTTGGCGACGATACATGGATGGCAGTTTACGTGCCAATTGAATGCCACGTGTATTGACAGTCCCAAAACGTGCTTCAATTTCCTGTTGTTCTGATGTAGAAAAGACATCTTCGGGTACAACATCCAATAGGCGAACCCGGTTACGAACGTGCAAACTGGTTTCGTTAAAGAGCCGCTTAAATATGGCCCTTTGTGTCGCCTCAAACTTCCTTCGTCCAGTGGTATCACACTTTAGCACCGCTTGACGAAATGCTGCCGTAGCCCTCTGGTCCTCTGCAAGAAGATATTCTGTTCGAATAAGGCCAAAGTCGGTATCGATGAAGTGCCCAAACCCATTCACACTGCCAATTGATTTTTTAAGTGTTGGAAGCCCAATCCCATTTTCTCTTAGTTTTTCTTGCATCACGTGATAAAGTTCACTCACCCATTGATAACTATTCCTATCTGCTGTCGATGGCTTAATTTGAATGTCTTGGGGCAATAATGAGTTGATGTCCGTATCAATTGTAACGACATCTCCGGATTTTATAATTGAACCATTACCGAACCGAGCCTGGTGAACATTATTTTCGATTTCTTCTATATCGTAACCGCTCGAACATGCGTAGAGACCGGTAATATTATGGGTTCCGAAAAGAGAGGCCATGTGCGCAGGGTCGCTTTCCTTCAATAATATAATCCCTGCAATCTTGCCCAGTATCTGGGGAACCTGTGCAGGATCATAATCTTTGACAATCAGCACAGGTTTATGGCCCTGTTTGAAATGAGATTCAACTTCATCGACTGTAAAGACAGCGGGCCCCTTGGTCGCCTCACCAGAGAACCGCGCAAATCGAATGGCTTTTTCAAAATCAAAATCACCCGGCGTATAAACGGTTGGTGACAAACCTGATGTCCAGAGCCGATCAGCGTGCTCTCTCATTCTTCGAATGGCCTCTTCGAAGGATATGCTCCCATCGGCATGGAAACCCCATATATCACCTGGGGTAATATTGTCCTGTTGCAAAATAAGGGGGACGAAGTCATTTGGGTTTAAGAGAAACGTTGTCTCAAATGTTTCGTTTAAGTAAGTACGAAGACCGTTAGTCGGACATCTTGTCAGGTCCCGGTAAATAAACTGTTCACTCGTTAGTACCTTAACAAGCCGTATTTCTGAACGATCCACCGCGTAGACTTTGATATCGGCCAGATGAGTTTGCCCCTCTTTGACTCTTCGTTGGATCAGGTCCTCGATTCTCTGTTTTGTACGTAAGACAAAGGTATCGTCGGCCGATAGAATCAGGATGGCTTTAGGAAGTTGCTCTGCTTGAAACCTATCGAACATCTCCAGGGTGCCAGCAAAGGCATTTTCCCTACCACCATGGGCTCCAACACAGTCCAGAACAACGGCATGGGGCACTACAAAATCATCATCCAGATCAATCTCATCGAAAAAACGATATCCCTTGAATTCTACCCCCGGTATGGACGTGCCTAGACGCATAAGCGTGCGTGTCGATACCTCATTTACATTATCATCGACGACAAGAATTCTATGCACGGCGCATTACTCTTTGTATTAGAACGGGCGGACTGGCCCTGTGTTTAATTCATTTTCCGGAAAATCGCAATATATTAATATGGATATACATGGCTCTGCTTTATATCGGTATAAATTCATAAATATGCAATATTTTATATAGAAAAACCCCTCTAAAAATGTTCTTTATATGTTCTTTATGACCTGCTATATAAGAACATATCATAAACATTTTACTCTGCGCTCTATACCCTCATGTCCTTCTTTACCCCGCCGCCCCATCATCCGCGCTGGATGTTCGTCGATATGAACAGTTACTTTGCCAGTGTCGAACAACAGGACCGCCCGGCCTTGCGCGGGAAACCTGTGGCCGTCGTGCCGGTCCAATCAGATAGCACGTGCGCGATTGCGGCATCATATGAGGCCAAGGCTTACGGCATTAAAACCGGCACGATCATTGGGGACGCGCGGCGCAAATGCCCCGGGCTTATTTGCGTTCTCGCCCGCCATCACAAATATGTTGAATACCATCATAAAATTCTGGCCGAGATTCACCGCCATGTGCCCATTACCAAGGTGTGTTCGGTCGATGAACTCTCGTCCCGCCTCTCGCCCCTCAACCAAACCGAAGACCGAGCGGTTGAATTGGCCCACGCGATTAAGGCGGGTCTAAAAACCAACGTGGGCGACCATATTCGGTGTTCGATCGGCATCGCGCCCAACAGTTTTTTGGCAAAAGTCGCGACCGACATGATGAAACCCGATGGGTTGGTCGTGTTGCGGGGGACGGAACTTACCCATGAACTCTTCCCCCTGAAACTGACCGACTTGCCGGGAATCAATACCCGGATGGAACAACGCCTGTGGCGCGCGCGGATCCGCACGGTCGAGGATTTGTGGCGGTCGAGCCCCAAACAGGCGCGGGCGGCCTGGGGCAGTGTGGAAGGAGAACGGTTTTGGTACAATCTGCACGGCCATGAAATCCCCGACCGGATCACGCATAAATCGATGGTGGGGCATTCGCGCATTCTGGACCCGGATCTGCGGCCCGTGGCCGCCGCGTGGAATGTTGCGCATCGGTTGACGGTCAAGGCGGCGTCACGCCTGCGCCGCGATGATTATTACGCCACGCGGTTTGCACTGTCGGTGCGAACATCCGGTAATGACCGATGGGCACGTGAAATCCGCCTGCCCCCGGCCCAGGATGATTTTGGGTTTATCCAAGGCGTGCAGGCCCTGTGGTCCGCGATGCGGGCCGAACTCAACCCCACACACATCAAAAAGATTTCGGTCAGTTTATATGGCCTGTGCCAACGGGGTGAGATCACACCGGATTTGTTTGAACAGGCATCCCCGGCGTATCAAAGATTGGTCACGCGTCACGAAAAATTATCGGGGGTGATCGACCAGATTAATATCAAAAACGGACGTGAAGCCGTCCGGTTGGGTCAGACCCCCGCGACCCTTGCCGGGTACCTCGGCACCAAGATCGCATTCAACCGCGTGCCCGAGATGGGGGAGTTTGTACATTAGATCCTCCCATCATCACCTAAACAGGAGTGCGGGGAATAATACAACGCTGGTGCACAAATTATTTATAACTCATTTTCATGATAGTCTTGAGCATAATAAAAGAAGAACAAGAATTGATTTTTAAACTCACGGTTATTATATCGCCATTGCAACTGATATTCCCCGCTTACTTATATTGGCTGGCTTTCGGATGATTGGATATGCACTTGGCATACCATCATCTTCTGATGTTGTCCTAAATACATCCTGTAGCCAAGTGGCTTTATCTCTTATGCTTGGGGCAACCGTAAATCTTTTGACTGAGGATGTAGATTCTATCAGGTTACTCGGTCTATAGACAACAATATCTCGAGATTGCATTTTCGCCTGCAGGAACAGAGAACCTTGCCATTCTTCCCTTTCTGCAGGCGACATCTCTTCTGTAATTCCATTTTGGAGATCTAGAGACCAATCAGCCAGAATGTTCATAGATAATAATATTTCCCGAATATCATCTTGATTAAGAACCTTAAAAAAATCCCCTAATGCTAAGATCCCTTTTTTTACCTCAACCAAATATTGTGTGTCTTGGCCGGTTTGGTGAAGCTCTTCAATTTTATCACCAGTTACTTTTCCAAAAGCATCAACAATATTATCTCCATTTGTTATAGATTTCAGAACAGCATAAATGACCTTACCAAGCATTTTCTGCTCTTCAATTGATGGATCGTCCAAGGCCATAGCACCCGTATCATATATCCCTGCCAAGTTCGTTTCTGGATCAATTGATAATTGTGCTCCATGTCGGTCATGGTCAAATTTTCGGCCAGAGAGAGTATTAGTCAATTCGAATAAAACATATCCTTTGGCAAAGCTTTTCTTATAACTGATCTGTTTTGGTGTTTTTTCAGGCAAATCATTAAACATTGGCCCCTTTGCTCGGTCCATGATGATCCAATTCTTACCCTTGGCGCGCCAATCCATCACTTTAAGAGGAAACGAATGGCTTCCATTACTCAAGGTCACGCTATTATAAAGCTTTTTGGCGTGTTCATATTGTTGCTGCCCAGCCTCATGGTCTGTTTCGATTTCCGACATACGAGCAGCCTGAATAATCATTTCGGCAACAGAACGAGTCAGTTCTCGATAACTTAAATCTGATGTCCCTTCTTTTGTTTCAAGATCCGCGACAGTACAATGAATAATCCGAAACCCTTTGGCGGCTTTTTCCCTGGCCTCGGGCCGTAAAATCCTTAAGACACCATCCTCACCAAGCGCGATACTAGTATAGTAAGAAGCAGACCCCATCACCTCACCCAGATATTGCTCTTTCCACAATTCTTCGGGAATGTTTTCTGCTCTAATCCAATCGTAAACCACCCATCTGGGCGGGATATTGGCGGAGCTTTTTAAATGCTGGAGTTCTTTTTTAATTTTTTCTGGTGTTTTAGGATGTGAAGAAATTGCTTGACCCAATTTAATTTCTGCCGGCCCCATATTTTCGAGGAAAAACCTTAATGCCTTACCAACATTACCAATATCTAACCCAATATTTCGGTTTGCAACCATCATGGCAGATAATATAAGCACCCGTTCGTAATCACTTCTTGCCTTAATGTAAGAGTGCATAATTTCACGAGCATATTGTGCCTCGATTGATTGGTCGTCTGGACGAATGATGTTGCTCATAACAACATCAAAGACACGTTCCCATGAATGTTCTTTAGGATTTTGTGTGACTTCCTTCTTGGTATTCACCGCACTTTTAAGCATACGTGCGATGATAAAGGCACGTGCTTCTAAAGGAGCGGACCAAAAATTTTCATAAAAAACTTTGCAATCTGTGGGTTGGGTAAATTTTAAAACGTTATCTAAACGAGACTCGTGGTCTTTGTATTTTTTAGTCATTGTCCGCTTAATATACGTACTAACTTTCTTACAATCCCTTTTTTCACCTTTTGAATTTAGAAATTGAATAAAGTTATTTGCGACATCCGCGTCCCTGTCCATTTCTTCAGTCAAGTAGTCGACGCCAACGCCATAAAGATAACTTTGAATCATATCATCCGACCCAAGTGAAATTTGACAGCTCTCCTTTATCATCTGAGAGGTTTGTTCTTGAGAAACAATTCGATCCGAAAGGCGTCGTAACAGTAAATATTTATCGGCCGACGAGATCATATTGGAAAGTAACCCGCCTCTGGCCCCATGCTGAGCCCCGATATCCCAAGGCTTCTTGGTGTCATCTTCTAAAGACTTTAAATAGACAGATAGCCGACGCTGGTATTTTTCTGACCCATCATCTTTCCCGAGTCTTGCCGCGGCGTCACTGACATAGATATTGAAGACGCGGTCTCTGGTTTCTGGGTACGCAGCGCGTAAGCTTTTGTCGAGAAGAATATAGAGGCATTCATTTTTCTTTCGACCAGACGGAAGTTGTTCAACCTTATTAAGAATATCTCCCAGAAGTCTATTTTCAAGTTCTTTATCATCCAGGAATGTATGTTTGGCAAAGACAAAGGCCTTGATGTGATCCAATGCATCGATGGGCCAAAAGCTTGCGTCCTGAGAAAGATCGGATATACGCCCTAATCGATTTTCTTCTTTGTTGGCAGCCTCAAGGTATCCTCTTCGGCGTTTTTCTGAAGAATAGTAATCATCCTTTTCAGGGTTATACAGCCGATATAAATTTTGTATTTTCATTAATGGATTTGGGTTATCTAATGTCTGAGATTCCGCCAATTTAAGAACCTCGTCGATTTTCTGATAAATCAATCCTAGGAAAGCCTCGTGCTGGGGTTCAAACGAAGCTTTCCTTTCTCCACTGCCATAGTCGTAATCCCCGATTTTTACTAAGGCTGATGCCATTTGCGTTCTAACGCTAATTAATAAATCAGCAACCCTAAGGTTTTGATCAAAGGGTAGTCCTGCATAATTTTCCGGGTACTCAATAGCTTTTGAAAAAAGAGTAACCAAATTACTTTCTTTCAGTAGGCGATGGTAATTCTGATAACGTGCCATTGTTAAGTCAGCAACATCTGCGCCATAACTGCTTTGGCTCTCTTCTTTTATTCTACGTAGGGCTAATAATAAGCTATGCAAATCAATCTGAGGTGTTGATTCAAGGCGTTCCATGGCGTTAAAGACATGAAGATACCAGGCATATTTTTTATTTTCTGGTTTATATTCTTGATTTTGGTGTTTTTGAACAAACTCGGTGAGCTCTTCCTGCGTACACGCGGGCTGGTATCCGTAATTTCCAGCCAGAATTTGCATAGATTCAGTTAGGCTAT
>CAZLPZ010000002.1:0-101868 GCA_964561535.1 uncultured Pseudobdellovibrionaceae bacterium
CTGTAATGCCAAAGCCAATCAGTGTTAAAACATCCATCATCACAATGATTTTTTACCCTCAACCAGCGCGTACAAAAGTTTAAGAATTTGTTTTCTCTTTTTTTCGGTAAGCAAGGTAAATCCGAACGCCTTTGACATTTCAAAAGCGTCGATCACCAAAAGCGTAAGGGCAGCCTTTTCAAACCCGACCGATGTCTGATCCAGATTTTTGTAACGCTCTTCAACAATCTGTTGGATCTCTTTCATCATGGCGGGATTTTGGATCACAACAGGCAACAGCGAGACGCTGATCTGTTGATCCTTATCATCCGCTTCAAGCGCACATTCAATCTCGGCCTTCAGTAAGCCATCAGGCGTTTTGCCATGCTTTTCCCAGCGCTCTTCAACTTTGCCAAGCTCCTGGCGCATATAATGATCGACAAGACCCTGCAGCATCGATTCCTTGCTGGGGAAGTGGTAAAGAATGCCTCCGCGCGTGAGTCCTGACTTGGCAACAAGATTATCGTAGGTCAGCGCCCCAGCCCCTTCATCCCGCACGATATCCATCATGCAGCCCATCAGCCGTTCCCGCGCATTATCCTTATGTCTGGCCATTATTTTTGCACCTTTAAAAAGAGGGATTGCGTTTAACCGATATTTATACTATACCGTACATACTGTTAAGTAAAGGCTAAAAATGATCTTTTTCTGGTTTCTAAACTTGTCACAAATGAAAGATTGGCCATGGATTATAAAAGTATGAGAATTTGTTCATTCTTCTGCGGAATGATAACAATATTTTTCCTTTCAGCCTGCGCCAGCCAAGACATGACGCGCTCTGGGTATTTGACAAATTACGCTGGCTTGCAAAAGAAAGACGAAGATCGAAAAGAAGCCATCGCTGTCAATTCAACCGCCAATCTTTCGCAATATACCCATGCGATGATTATGCCGGTTGTTTACGCAGGAAAAAACACAAGCGGTGATGAGGGCACAGATTTTCAGAGGCTGTCGCAACTGATGCAGCGGCAATTACAAGACAAATTCTCTAAGCGATTTGCACTGACTAACCAACCAGCACCCAATACCCTTATCGTGCGCGCTGCAATTACGGATGTCACAAAAGCCAAGCCGGTGTTGAATACAATCACTACAGTTGGTTTAGCCGCTCCTTTTTTTAACGGCGGACTAAGTGGTGAGGCCGAATTGCTTGATGCCGTCTCCGGCGAACAGCTCCGCGCGATCACTTGGGCGGAGGAAGGCAGCGTATGGCGGCTCAGCCAAATGAAAGGGAGTTTTAGCCAGCTCGGACATGCCGAATACCTTACAGGTGTTTTTACCGATAGAATTTTTGCGATGACTGAAGCTAGCAAAGAATGAATTCCGTTGCGTTATTCATATTGATGTTGACGTGATAGCAAACGGATTAAAATTTTCAGCACTATCTGCGCAACTTCATTGATCCGCTCATCGGTTGGCATCTCGTCTGCGTTGTTTTTGGCATCCATCATCAAGCCCTCCTTGTTGGCTTGATGATCTGGTATGCAAAGATTTAAGAAGACGACGAGTGTTCGAACAATTTAGGCAGGTTCATTAAACCCAAATTGTGCGCGCTGCTCTTTCCATGAAATCGGAAACCCGCGCACAACATTCTGAAGCGTCAGCGTGCGTGGTTGCTTACCATCCAATATGGCTTCCACAATATCAGGGGCGAGCATGGTGAGGCGCATTAGGCGATAAACATGCGTGACTTCAGCATTCTCACGCTTGGCGACATCTTTGGGGCTGGCGCAAATGCCCTGATCAATCAGTTCCTGCCACTGAAAGGCTTTCACCAGCGCATTGACAAAAGATTGATCGGGCTTTGACGCACGTAAATCTTCCTCATGCGGCAAGGCCAGCATGCCGCGCGGGGCGATGATCATCTTGCGTCCGCTACGCCGCTTGAAGTGAACCGGCAGCCGGATGGTCAGAATATTTTCTTCTTCGCTGAATTGTAGGCGCATCATTTCCTCCTTCCTTGTGCTGGCTGATCAAGGTCATGAACCCATCAAGCCGCAGATCAATCCTGACCTCATCGGTGCTGACATCCACTTTTTTGACCAGTAATTCGGCAATGCGCTGCTGCTCCAGCGCGGTCATCGCCTTCCAAAATCCATCAAAATCTTTGAGTTGTTGGCGTAGTTCTTCAAATCCGAAGTCCGTGATATTGGTATCTGTCATCAGTTTTTGAATACGGGTGAGGATTTCAGGGGACTGGATAAGGGATCGCAGCTGCGCCACCACCAGCGCATCAAGTTCGGCCATCGGCACGCTACCCACACGGCAAACATCATAAGATTTACGGTTGGCGGTGGTAGATGTGTAATAGCGATACAGACGATTATCTTTCTTGGCAGCGGTTGCCGTCATCGCCGCATCACAGCAGGTGCATTTGACCAACCCGCGCAACAGAGCTGGATTTTTATTCTTGGTGTAATTACCCCGCGCAACGGGACATTCCTTAAATGTCTCTTGCACTTTATCAAACAGCTCTTGCGGAATAATCGCCTCGTGCTGACCTTCATAGATTTTACCCTTATGCTGTATCTTGCCGATATAGATGGGGTTTTTAAGAATGCGGTAGAGATATTGCTTATCCATTTCCTGCCCGCCGCGCTCATTGCCTGACCCGCTGATATAATATTTTGTGCGGATGCCTGCGATAGTCAGTTCTTCAAGCAGCCTGGTGATGGATTTGATCGTCACAAACCGTTCAAAAATGTGCTGCACGGTTTTGGCTTCCTCTGGCACGATATAAAGTTTGCGGCTTTCAACGCGATAACCCAGCGGCAAGGCGCCGCCCATGAAGATGCCTTTTTGTTTGGAAAGCTCGAACTTGTCGAGAATGCGCTCACGGATCACTTCGCGTTCAAACTGTGCAAAGCTGAGCAGCATGTTGAGCATCAGCTTGCCCATGGGCTGACTGGTATCAAAATTCTGGGTGACGCTGACGAACTCAACGCCGTGTTTTTCAAACACCTTGAGCAGATCGTAAAAATCCATCAGCGAGCGGCTGATGCGATCCACCTTATAGACGACCACAATATCGATGCGCCCGTTCTGGATGTCGTCCATCATGCGCTTGAGCGCAGGGCGCTCAATGTTCCCCCCTGAAAACCCACCATCGTCGTAATTTTCAGGAATGACACGCCAGCCGCTGTCAGCTTGGGAGAGAATGTAATTCTCCGCCCGCTCGCGCTGGGCTTGTAGTGTGTTGTGTTCTTTGTTCAGGCCTTCTTCATTCGATTTACGGGTGTAAATGGCGCAGCGTTTGAGCTCTGATCTATCAGCGGCGGGCTTTAACGACGGGCGGGATCTCATCGCTTGCTCCCACCGTTAAGGCCAAAGAATTCTGCACCGCTGCGGTTTACGCCCACAATCTCGGAGGCGATGCCGCTCAAACTTCTGTAAACCCTGCCTTGATACTCAAACCCGCTGGTCACCACGGTCACATAGTGCGCCACACCATCATATTCCCGCATCAAGCGGGTGCCGACCGGCGGGCGGTTCTTCATGCGGAAGCTGCGCTTGGGTTTCAGCTTGGCGCCAGCGGCGAGATCCTTCAGCTGCTGGTGCACCTCTGGCTTCAGACCGCCATATTCAACTTCCTGCATCCGGTAGGCCAGCTTTTGTACCAGGGTGGCTTTGTTAAAGACGGGCGCTGGCTGGTTGAAATAGCTCTGCCACAAGGCCTTCAGTTCCTTCATGTCCTGATGGGGCAGTCCCGCGATTTGTTGCTCTAATCCATTGTTTTGCATCGGTTTTCCTCACGTTTCGCATACATGCTTCGGCTGGCCGAATAGTCCAGCGAAAAAATGCTCAAATGACTGGTATGCGAAGGGCGGGAAAAACGACGACGAGAGAGGAGTTTTTTTGCCGATTGGGTAACCATGTGATGCTTAAAAACTCAAAAAATGTTCGGACAATCAAAGCCTTGATAATCAAGCACATGACAACCTGAAGGTCGTTTTGAAAAAGCCGTGAGGTTTTGAGCAGAATGCGCCCAAATACCCCCAAAAGGTCAAAAATAAGGAGGAGTCTGTGCAGAGGTTTGTGAACAGGTATCGCGCAAAAGCCCGCAGAATATGGGGTTTTTGAAATGCAAAAACCGCCCGAAGGCGGCTTTAGCAAAGTTTATTTTGGTGTGATTGGTTGCGGGAGTAGGATTTGAACCTACGACCTTCAGGTTATGAGCCTGACGAGCTACCGGGCTGCTCCACCCCGCGCCACCATCAAAAATCCGGAAAGAACCAGAAAAAGATAAATCAATTCAGAAGGAAACTTCAAAAATCTTCTAAAATGTGCCTTCTTGTATCGCACTCGGGGACCTGATGCAAGGAAAAAGATTTAATGCCCTCAAATTCACCGCTTCGTGCCCATTTAAACCCTATATTTTAACAACATGCCTGAGAACATTAGAAATCAGGCTCATATCCCATCCTATCCACTCTCAATCCATTATTTTATCCACAAAATTATCCACAGAAACATCAACGAAACAATCTAAATCTCCCCCTTGTTTCATTGACTTCCCATACCATCCCATGGTATCCCATATAGGACCATGCCATCGCGAGATTCTCGCTTCTGATTCGATGGTTGACCAAAAGACATTTCGCCCAATTTACCCATAAAAATAAAATATTTTCAAAGCCTTAGCAAAAATTTCGAGATTATGCCCCTATTTCTGTCCACCCACCAGAACAAGATCGATAAGAAAGGCCGCGTGTCTGTCCCCGCAACGTTTCGCGCGGCGCTTGCCACCCAACCCTTTCAAGGCATTGTATTATTTCGATCCACCAAGCATCCGTGCCTCGAGGGGTTTGATTATGACACAATGGCGGACCTCGCTCGGCGATTAGACCAATTTGACCTATTTTCAGATGATCAAGATGATCTAGCTGCGGCTATTTTTGGGGACAGCGTTCAACTTCCCTTTGACGGCGATGGTCGCATTGGCCTGCCCGACATACTTGCCTCCCATGCAGAACTAACAGATGAAGCTGCGTTCGTCGGCATGGGACAAAAATTCCAAATCTGGTCGCCACGTCTATTGAACGCTCGGCGCTATCAGGCATTTAATAATATTCGAACTAAAGGACTAACTCTACCCTCAGCAACGGCGATCCCACACGCAAAAATTTCAAAAGAAGGGGAGGCTCCATGACCCGCCCGCCCTCTTTTTCCTTCTCAACCGTTCATATTCCGGTTATGCGCGACGATGTCATTGGGGCACTTAGGCCCACAGCAGGCGAAACCTATATCGATGCAACATTCGGGGCAGGAGGGTATACAACGGCTCTGCTAAATGCATGCTCGGATACCCACGTCATCGCCTTTGATCGTGACCCGGATGCACATGAACGATTTAAAGCGATGCCCGAAAATTTACGCGCCCGCATGACATTTATTGACTCTCCCTTCTCTGCAATGGATGCACCTGCCAACATATCCGCTTACCCCAACGGTGTCGACGGTGTTATGTTTGATTTAGGTGTATCGTCACCCCAAATTGACACCGCTGAACGTGGGTTTTCATTTCGCCTGAATGGCCCACTTGATATGCGTATGGATCCACGTTGCGGTCAAAGTGCCGCTGATTTAGTAAACACATTATCCGAACGAGAGCTTGCAGATCTAATTTATCTTTATGGTGAAGAACGTAAATCACGCTCCATCGCACGCGCCATTATTGAAGAACGCAAAACTGTCGGCCCCATAACCACGACAGAAAACCTTGCAACCGTCATTCGTCGTGTGATCCGACCCTCTCCAAAAGATACAACAGATCCCTGTACGCGGACATTCCAGGCATTACGCATTGCGGTAAATAGAGAACTCGATGAATTAAAAAATGGGCTACGCAGCGCAATTTCAGTGTTAAAACCAAACGGACGACTAATCGTTGTCAGTTTTCATTCTCTCGAAGATCGCATTGTCAAACAAATATTCATAAAACTTAGCGGCCTTGGCGCAAACCCATCACGTCATGCGCCTAATGTCTTAACAATTGACCCAACCCCAAAAGGCCTTCCCCTCCTTCACCTTATGATGCGGCAAGCAGTTTTGGCATCTGAATCAGAAACCCATGAAAATCCCCGAGCACGCTCGGCAAAAATGCGTGTAGCCATCCGTACGAACACTCCTCTTCCCGTTAATTTTAACAAAAATAATTTGGAAGAGTGGTCATGAAAAAAAAATCATATGCACTCTTAACTTATGCACTTGCAGTTTTATTAGGAGTTGCCTTGTTTTTAACATCTGAACGCGTGCAACGCGCAGAACGTTTGTATAATGAAATACAAGAAAAACTCGTAACTGAAATTGAATCTTATCATATTTTACAAACCGAATGGACATATTTAAACCGACCAGATCGATTGGAAGAATTAACGGCAACGCATTTAAAATTAACCCCTCTTAAACCAGAAACAACTTTAACATCAACCCTATCACTACCTATTCTTCAAGTCTCTGCTCATTCTGTTGCTATGATCCCAAAATCTCCTTCAACAATAAATACAATTGAATCAGCAGCGCATACACCCGATTCAACTCGCCATATAAATACAAAAATTTTAAAAATATCTAACAAAACAAACATAAATCTAACCAAAAAACAATTTGTTTCGAAACAAAAATTGAACACAATCAATCGGAATAAATCGACTGCAGCTGTAACATTTTATCAATATATGAACCAACCAACCTTATTATCTCCGAATGCGAGGGGTAAATGATTGAGTATCCCTTACCACTTCTCGAAACGTCCCATCCCGTCCATACCCCATCGACCGGGAAATTTGAACTGATTGGATCACGCCAAACAACACTATCACTCGCACACGGACGCTTGGTCTTAATCAGTTTATTTTTCACATTCGCTTATCTTGGACTTGCCATCCGCGCTTTTGATATCATGATTATACAAGGAGAATTTTCAGAGTTTCGTGCCCATGTTGGGTTAAATACGCCACTCACATCGACAACATCAATCCCACGCCGCGACATTATTGACCGTAATGGATTATTGCTCGCAACCTCTATAAAAACGGCATCTCTCTATGCTGATCCGCAACATATTTTAGATGTAGAGACAACAGCGCAGGCATTAGCCAAAATTTTTCCGGACCAAAATTATGGAGATCTACTTCAGAAACTTTCAAATGATAAACGATTTGTTTGGATTAAACGAAACATGACCCCAGATGAACAGGTTGATATCCTAGAACTAGGTCAGCCAGGTTTAAATTTCCAAGAAGAATATCGCCGTGTATATCCTCAAGGCCCTATTACCGCACATATTATCGGTTATGATGACATTGACTCGAAAGGTATTGCAGGACTTGAACGTGGGTTAAATAGTATTCTATCCAAAAAAGATGAACCCATTCAACTTACAATCGATTTAAGACTACAGCATATTTTACGGCGAGAAATGGAAAAAACACTCCATGAATTTACAGCATCCGGCGCCGCTGGCATTATTATGGATGCGCACTCTGGCGATGTTTTAGCACTTGCATCGCTACCAGACTATGATCCACATCAAATAAGCAGCGCGAAGGACACTCAAAAATTTAATCGTGCGACCCTTGCGACATACGAGCTAGGGTCTACGTTTAAAATTTTTACAACTGCCGCGGCATTTGAACAATTAAACCTTCCTTTATCTCAAAGCTATGACACAAGACAACCCATCAAAGTTGGACGATTCACAATTTCAGATTTCCATCCCGAAAACCGTATCCAAAGTATACCTGAAGTTTTTATGCATTCATCAAATATCGGAACAGCGATGATCGCCCAACAAATTGGCACACTAGGTCTTAAAAGTTTTTTTGAACAGGTAGGATTTTTTGAACCAATATCATTTGATATACCAGAAAATGGACGCCCAATCGTCCCAAAACCTTGGCGGGATATTAGTACCCTGACCGCAAGTTACGGGCACGGAATTGCAATCACACCTCTTCATCTGGCCGCTGCAACAGCAACGATCATTGGAGACGGAACAGTTGTACATCCTCGCCTAATTGCCCCAAAAGATGAAAAATACAAACCAACCGCTACACGTGTCATTTCAAAAGATACCGTTCAGAAAATGCGCGCCCTCATGAGGCTTGTTGTACGGCACGGCACGGCGACCAAGGCCGATGTTACAGGTATGATGGTGGGTGGGAAAACCGGTACAGCCGAAAAAAATATCGATGGTAAATACATTCATAATGCCCTTGTATCTTCCTTTGTTGCTGCATTTCCTATGAATGACCCGCGATATGTTGTGCTGGTCACGATCGATGAACCAAAACCCAATAAATCTAGCTATGGCTATGCAACCGCCGGTTGGACCGCGGCACCTGCTGTTGGACGAATTATCGAAAGCATGAGCGCTGTTCTGGCTATTGCGCCTGAAAATCAAACGAATGACCCCTCCGACATGTTGACCCCATATTTGAGCGAATTTTGCGACCCAAACCCTACTCCTGATACACATACAAAGGCTATAAAAATTGCGTCTTGCAGATCTATACCCTGATACGCCCGGTGGCACAAACATCACCATAACCGCGTTGTGTGAAGATTCACGACGTGCGATACCCGGTGCCATTTTTTTTGCACATTCAGGATCTAAAAAAAATGGACTCTCATTTATATCATCTGCCATCATGGCCGGATGTGTTGCAATTATTGTGCCAGAAGATACGAATACATCAGATTTTTCTCAAAATATTCCACACAACGTTCCAATCATTCCGGTAAAAAATACACGTGCTGATATCGCACGATGTGCGGCAATTTTTTATTCTAAACAACCACGTTATATTTTTGCCGTTACAGGAACTTCGGGAAAAACGAGTGTAACTTATTTTATACAACAACTATGCAACCAGATGAATAAATCAGCTGTATCAATTGGGACGATTGGTGTCGCTGGTGCAATTTCTCGGAAAGAAACACTAACCACACCCGAAGCCCCTGAACTCCATGCTCTTTTAAACGATGTTGCGCAACAAGGAATCAATTATGCAGCAATTGAAGCATCATCCCAAGCAATTATTCAACACCGTATAGATAAAGTGTCTATCCATGCGGCAGCCTTTACAAATTTGTCACAAGACCATCTTGATTATCACCAGACAATAGAAAACTATTTTGCTGCAAAATTACGATTATTCAGCGAAATCCTCCCACAAAATGGAACAGCTGTTTTAAATTTTGATGACCAGAAATGCGCAGATATTTTAAAAATATGCCGTAACCGAGGCATACGCACCATAACATATGGGACAAAAATCGGTGCAGATATCTATCTGAACGACCATACACTTACTCCCAATGGTCAACGTGTGACATTTACCTTCCGTGACACACCATATACATTTGACACAACAGTCGCAGGGAAATTCCAAGCAACAAATATGCTCTGTGCGCTTGCTCTTGTAACAAGCTGTGGATTTTCATTTTCTGAAATTATAAAACATTTGGGACATCTAGTTGCACCACCGGGTCGATTAGAACCAATCACAGGCCACCCAAATGGCGCTCAAATTTATGTTGATTATGCCCATAAACCCGATGCTCTATTAAATGTACTTCAAGAATTGCGCGCACATCACCCCCGCCGCTTATCTGTAGTATTTGGATGTGGCGGCGATCGCGACACATCCAAACGCGCTCTAATGGGCGATATCGCCGCTCGATATGCAGACGATATCATTATCACAGATGATAACCCAAGGTCCGAAGACCCCTCGATAATCCGACGTATGATTATCGAGGGTGCACATTCTGCACACACGCGCGCCATTATTCATGAAATCGCCGATCGTCGCACAGCAATTCATAGAGGTATTTCTGAATTAAAATATGGAGATATTTTAGTGATTGCTGGGAAAGGCCACGAGCAAGGTCAAAAATTCAAAGACTATACCGAACCGTTTGACGACCGTGATGTTGTTCGTGACGTTTTAAAAAAATTCATACCCCCTACTTTATCTTCGCCTCTACCCAAAGGTCGTTCATTATGACTCAACCCATACCTCCTTCTTCTTTTTTATCTGCACAAGATATTGCACGCGCAACAGGCGGTATAACAACAGGCCTATGGACAGCCCACTCATTACGATTTGATTCACGTTCCATTATTCCGGGTGATGTTTTTATTGCTCTAAAATCATCCGATTACCCAAGATTACGGGGACGCACAGGAGCGGATGGACATCAATATATTAATGCCGCATTTAAAAATGGCGCAGTGGGTGCAATCGTTGAAACAATCCCAAAAGGTTCTGAAAATGACCCGCGTTTTATACACGTTGCATCAACCTATCAAGCCTTAATCGATCTCGGAATTTTCATGCGCACCCAAATCAATGGCCCTGTCATTGGAATCACCGGATCTGTTGGAAAGACAAGTACACGCTGCATGATGTCACATGTCTTTAAAAGTTTTGGAATAACACATAGTTCAGATGAAAATTATAATAATATCCAGGGAGTCCCATATACCTTAGCAAACACACCAAAGAATACAGATTATACGATTATCGAAATGGGAATGGATTGCCCAGGCGAACTTACACCACTTACCAAAATAGCACGCCCCACCATTGCCATCATTACCACTGTAGCACCAGCACACATGGAAAATTTTGATAATGGCATTGACGGAATTGCGGACGCAAAATCTGAAATTTTTTTTGGCCTAGAGTCCAACGGTACTGCGATTATTAATCGCGATATATCAACCTATGGTCGTGTTCTTTTTAATGCAAAAAATATTGGCCTATCAAAAATTTATAGTTTTGGTGAACATCCTGAATCAGATGCACTCATGTTAAGTTGTATTGAAGCACGCAATGGCACCAAAGTTATTGCAAAAATTTTAGATGAAACAATTTCTTTTAAAATTCCTGCAGGTAAACATCAAGCGATCAACGCACTTTCTGTACTATTATGTGTAAAACTATCAGGTCTATCTCTTCAAAAAGCTGCAAAAGAACTTGAGACCTTTACAGCAATAGAAGGCCGAGGTCGTGAAGAACATCTCAATATTGGCGATCCGAAAAATCCCGTCATTTTAATTGATGAAAGTTATAATGCATCACCTGCTGCTATGAATGCCGCATTTCGTGTTGTTGCACTCATTGATCCTGGACGGGGTGGCCGGCGTATTGCCATTTTGGGTGATATGTTAGAATTGGGCACCAATGCACCAAAATTACACGCCGATCTAGCCTTGCCTATTCGCGCGGCAAATATTGACCTCGTCTATACATGTGGCACATTAATGAAGCATCTACATGACGCATTACCGGCAAATACGCGCGGTGCCCACCGCGACACATCGTCCGAACTGGCCCAAATTGTGCCCGACATCCTTGTGCCCGGGGATGTTGTCGTCGTAAAAGGGTCCAAGAGCAGTCGGATGGATACCGTGGTCGAGGCATTACGCGCTCTACCCCAGCGTCAATCAGCACAAGCACAAACAATAACCCCCGATGCGGAAGAAAATCGTCATGCTTTATAATCTTTTAACGCCTTTTGCTGATCACGATGGACTCGGATTTCTAAACATCTTCCGATATATTACCTTTCGTACGGGATGTGCAATTATCACATCCCTTACAATCACTCTAATCATCGGTCCGTTTGTAATCCGATGGCTAAAATCAAAACAAAGTGAAGGTCAACCAATCCGTCCCTTAGGTCCTGAAACACATTTTAAAAAGGCAGGTACTCCAACGATGGGCGGCTTGATGATGATTGTATCAATCGTCATATCCACTCTTTTATGGATGGATTTATTCAACAGTTTTGTGTGGATTGCGTTACTCGTTTTACTGGGATACGCAGCAATTGGTTTCCAAGATGATTACTTGAAACTTACGCGACGATCTCACCATGGTATGTCGGCACGAAATAAAATGCTCGCACAAATTGCACTTGGGTCAATTGCTACATTTGGAATTGTGATGTCAATGCCCGAAAATCCGGCGGGATTAGCCACGGGCATTGCTTTTCCGTTTATCAAAGATTATTTCCTCAATTTATCTATCTTTTTTGTCGCATGGTCCTTAATAGTGATCATTGGTGCATCAAATGCGGTTAATTTAACAGATGGCCTTGATGGACTTGCCACGGTTCCGGTCGCGATTGCGGCCTCTTGTTTTGGATTAATTGCATACCTTGCAGGAAATTCTGTATATACAACCTATCTTCATATTCCATATATTCCAGGAACAGGCGAACTTGCGATATTATGTGGGGCCATTGTTGGCGCATGTATGGGGTTCTTGTGGTACAACGCCCCTCCCGCTCAGGTATTTATGGGTGACGTTGGATCACTATCATTAGGCGGTGTTTTAGGTGCAATTGCAGTCATGACAAAACACGAGATTGTTCTTGCCATTATTGGAGGACTATTTGTAATGGAAACTGTTTCTGTCGTTATTCAAGTTTTATATTTCAAAGCCACAGGAAAAAGGTTTTTCCGCATGGCACCCATCCACCATCATTTTGAAAAACTAGGATGGCCCGAAACCACGGTTGTCATTCGGTTCTGGATTATTGCACTTGTGCTTGCCTTAATTGGGCTTTCGACTCTAAAACTGCGCTAATCACAGGATACAGTCATGATTGATTTAACGCCATACCTCTTAGATATTCATCATAAGCCTATCGCAGTTTTCGGTCTGGGGAAATCGGGATCAACAACAATACAAGCATTGACCCAAGTCGGCGCAACAGTAATGATTGGTGATGACGATCCTAAAAAGGTCCCTGAATATTTAGGGGATCATGTTACAGCACTTGATCTTGATTTCTCAAATTTATCTAAATGCGGGTCATTAATTTTATCCCCAGGAATTCCTCTCGATTATCCAACACCCCACCCCGTTGTGACCGCTGCCCATCAAATGGGAATCGAAATTATCGGCGACATCGAATTATTTGCACGTGCCCGCACGGGATATAAAACAATTGGAGTAACGGGTACAAACGGAAAATCGACAACGACCGCTCTGATCGCTCACATTTTAAATGCGTCCGGAAAAAAGGCAATTCCCTGTGGTAATATTGGAGACCCTATCTTATCAACAAACCCAATGTCAGATACAATCTATGTCATTGAATTGTCCTCATTTCAAATTGACCTGTGCCCCACATTCCGGCCCGACATCAGCATTCATTTAAATATCACACCTGATCACTTGGACCGTCATGGGACATTGGATCATTATATTGCAATTAAAGAACGTCTATTTGAGGGGCCTGGAATCGGCTTTTGTGGCGTAGATGATAATGCATCCATCGGTATGTTTAATCGGACTCAAAAAAATAACTCGGCACGCTCGATAACCCCGTTATCTGTTTTAAATCAAATGCCAAACGGAATTTTTGTAACCCCAAACGGAAACGTATTTGATTATACTTTACCCAATAAAACGATCCATTCCATTGGATCATTCAACGAATTACCGACCCTTAAAGGGACCCATAATTTTCAAAATGCACTTTTTGCTTATGCGACCACACATGCATGCGGTTGTACTGTCGCGAATATTTTTAATGCATTAAAAACATATCCTGGTCTTCCTCATCGACAACTCAACGTACGTAAGATTGGCCAGGTTGATTATATTAATGACAGTAAAGCAACAAATGCGGATGCCAGCGAAAAAGCCTTAAAAACATTTGATAATATTCACTGGATCGTCGGTGGACTCCCAAAGTCCGGTGGACTGGCCGGCCTTGAGCCCCTATCCTCTCGAATCTCACGTGCCTATTTAATCGGGACAGCAGTTCAAGATTTTTCGATCTTTATGCGGGCCAATAATATTCCCTTTGAACGAGCAAATACACTCGAAAATGCTGTCGCTTCAGCCCATAAATTTGCACAATCTATGAAAAAACCCGCTACGGTCCTCCTTTCTCCAGCCTGTGCATCTTATGATCAATTTAAATCATACGAACATCGAGGCGATGTCTTTACCACGTTGGTACAAAACTTAACCTTAATGGAAAAATCGGCATGAACTGGATCTCTTTTGCCCGCACCGAACGTCATGCTATTTCAAATTGGTGGTGGACAGTTGACCGTACACTTTTAACCGCCCTATTGATTCTTATAGGTATCGGCATTGCCCTTGTCATGGCAGCAAGCCCTCCTGTTGCTGAGCGCATTGGGGCATCAGGAATGCATTTTGTCATTCGCCATTTTATTTTTTTAGCTCCCACAATTCTTCTTCTGTTATCTCTTTCCTTTTTAAACGAACGTCAAATCTGGCGCGTCGCAACATATGTTTTATTTACGATGTTCATTATGATGATCATTGTATTATTTATAGGAGATGAGATAAAAGGGGCCCAACGATGGATTCATTTCCCCGGTTTTTCGCTACAGCCAAGTGAACTCGCCAAACCAGCCTTTGCCGTTTTTGCAGCCTGGCTTTTTTCTCAAAAAAAGGAAAACCCTTTATTTCCTGGTGATATTCTAGCAGCACTTGTATATTGTATTTTGGTAATCTTACTATTATTACAGCCCGATTTTGGAATGACCATTGTAACAACGGCAATGTTTGCAACCCAAATTTTTCTAGCCGGATTACGATTCCGATATCTAATCGGATTTATCGGTATGTGTGTTTGCGGAATAATACTCGCCTATTACGGCATTGCACACGTCCAAAGTCGCATTGACCGATTTTTGGACCCCGCATCAGGAGACACCTATCAAGTTCAGCGATCCATTGACGCGATTAAATACGGCGGCGCATTAGGTACCGGCCCAGGGCAAGGCGTTATGACATCGCGTATTCCCGATGCACATGCCGATTTTATTTTTTCTGTTGGTGCCGAAGAATATGGTTTTGGATTTGTCCTCGCACTTTTATTACTCTATGGCTATATAATTTGGCGTGTTTTACGACATTTATACGCCACACAAAGCCTATTTACGATCCTATCCTGCTCGGCCCTCCTGACCATGTTTGGCCTTCAGGCACTTGTCCATATTGGTTCAGCCATGCAAGTTTTACCAACCAAAGGAATGACATTACCCTTTATCAGTTACGGTGGGTCTTCTATGATTGCATTCGGGTTCTCGTTTGGAATCATTTTAGGACTGACGCGACGACATTCTAAAACAAGTGCGGCGCGCATGGGATTATCGGCTCGACCTTTGTCCCCAACAAATGAAAAAAATGATCCACAGGATTTTCTTATATGACATTGTTACAACAAAAAACAGTGATGATTGCAGCAGGAGGCAGCGGTGGGCATGTCTTCCCCGCAATCGCCCTAGCCGATGAGCTCATCACGCGTGGGATAAATGTTATTTTTGTATCCGACAATCGTGGCGCGCGATTTATTTCCGACACAGCCAGTAGCAATATGACGGTCAAAATCATCCGTGCTGGCACCATCCGAAAACGCCCTATAGCATTCATCAAAGACTTGTACAATATGGGCGTTGGAATCTTACAATCATTTGATATTATCCGAGATTATTCCCCATCTGTTATTGTTGGCTTTGGGGGATACCCCAGTTTTCCGCCTGTTTTCGCAGCTCAAATTTTACACATCCCCACAATCCTCCATTCTGCCGATGCCGTTGTGGGCCAAGCCAACCGGATACTGGCGCGATTTTGTACACGCCTTGCCTTATCATTCCCAAACTTTAAAGGCTTGAGTAAAAAATTACGTACAAAAACGATTATCACAGGCCTCCCCATTCGCCCAGCCATCGAAGCATTATACCCTCCCACTTATATTTCACCTGATCCTACCGGAACTATTAATATTTTAATCATGGGCGGGTCACAAGGTGCTGGAATATTGGGCGAACCATTGGCGCGCATGATATGCACCCTGTCGCCACAAGATCGAACCCGCCTGCATCTCATACACCAGGTACGTATCGAGGCAATTCATACTGTGCGCGCCCTGTATCAATCGGCGGAAATTAAAGCGATTTGCGAGCCTTTTATTAAAGATATTCCTGAAATATTAAAATCAACCCACCTGTTTATTGGCCGGTCGGGAGCCAGCACGGTCATTGAAATGAGTTTGGCCGGAATCCCCTCCATTTTTATTCCTCTGATCGCGGCATCACACAAAGACGCACAACAACGTGAAAATGCCCGCATTTTGGCCAATTCGGGCGGCGCCATCTTAATTGAAGAATCGGATTTTACCCCTACAAATTTCCTTGCACACCTGACCCGCCTGTTGCATGATCCGGAACAATTAAAGCAAATGGCAACAGCCGTAACATCGAATGCGCAACCCAATGCGGCACGTGCCTTGGCAGATGTTACCCTTTCCATTGCCCCTTAAATAAACAGGTTGAAAATGTTTGATTTTAATCCACAAGGTTGCGGCGTCCTTCACTTCATTGGTATCGGCGGCATTGGCATGTCCGGCATTGCCGAGGCGTTGCATACCCTGGGATATGACGTGCAAGGATCCGATGTATCCAGTGGATATAATACCGAACGCCTTATCGCGCGGGGCATTCGTGTTTTTATTGGCCATGATTCAAACCATATCACATCAACCAACGGTTCCTCAATCGCCGCCGTTATTGTATCGTCCGCGATTAAACCCGGTAACCCCGAATTACTCGCCGCACGGCAAATACAGATTCCGATTGTACGGCGCGCCGATATGCTCGCGGAGATTATGCGCCACAAAAAATGTATTTCTATAGCAGGAACGCACGGCAAAACAACAACAACATCGATGGTAGGCGCGATGCTCGAGGCTGGCGGGTTTGACCCCACGGTGATTAACGGCGGAATCATTCATGCCTATGGCACGACCACGCGTATGGGGTCTGGCGATATCATGGTTGTTGAATCAGATGAGAGCGACGGATCATTCATGCGCCTACCCACCCATATCGCCGTTGTCACAAATATTGATCCTGAACACATGGAACACTATGGATCATTCGATACCGTTCGCGCGGCGTATCGTTCCTTTATCGAAAATATTCCATTCTATGGATTTGCCGTTCTGTGTGCCGATCACGCAGAGGTCAAACATCTAGCGGATACCATCACCGATCGTCGCATTTTCACCTACGGTATTCAAACCGAAAATGCAGACGTCCGCGCAACCGATATTGTCACAACAAAAGATGGTGCGACGTTCAACGTCATATTCAGCCCGCGGATCTCAGGAACAGATGTGCCCGAAATAATTGCTGGATTTCACCTACCTATGATGGGTCTGCACAATGTTCAAAATGCGTTGGTGCCGCTTGCTATTGGGCGTGCGTTTAATATGTCTCCTGAAGCAATGATCATAGCAATGAACACATTCCAAGGGGTGAAGCGCCGATTCACCAAAACGGGCATGACAAACGGTATCACAGTGATTGATGATTACGCGCACCATCCGATTGAAATCAAAGCGACGTTAAAATCGGCACGCCAGGCCGTTGCGGGTACAGGGGGGCGCGTCATCGCCGTAATGCAGCCCCATCGTTATTCGCGCCTGACGTCCCTGTTCCCCGAATTTTGCGCAGCATTTGACGATGCAGATCATGTGATTGTGACCGATGTATACGCCGCCGGGGAAACCCCCATCGACGGTATTTCAGGCCAGGCATTGATCGACGGCATCACGCGGCACGGACATCAATCGGCCACATTTTTACCCACAATTGACTCGGCAACCAACACGCCATTCGATGCGGCGCCTATCATTCATAATCTAAGAGAAAAAATTGCACAGATCGCGCGCCAAAACGACATCATCCTGTGCATGGGCGCGGGATCAATCACCATGTGGGCGCACGCCTTGCCGGGGGCGTTATTACCTATAGAAAACAAAAAACAAAACCATGCCACATCATAATATTATCGCGCGCCTGCCCGCCGTGCGTGGGCGATACACTGAAAACGCGCTGCTTGGAGCGCAAGGGTGGTTTAAATGCGGCGGCAATGCGGATGTGATTTTCCGACCCGCCGACACCGATGATTTGATTTATTTTTTAAAAAATACCCTCGCTGATATTCCGGTGTCGGTCTTTGGCGTGTTGTCAAACACAATCATTCGTGACGGCGGCGTACGTGGCGTTGTCATTAAATTGGGCCGCGAATTTGCAGGGATTGAGATTAATCGCAACATATTAACCCTTGGCGCCGCCGCGCTCGACACGAACGTTGCAATGTTTGCCGCCGACCACGGATTAACGGGCCTTGAATTCCTGGGCGGTATCCCGGGCACCATCGGCGGAGCGATCAAAATGAATGCTGGTGCGATTGGAGCCGGTACAGGTGATACATTCGGTCAAACATCGATGCGCGATGTATTGGTCACCGCAACGGCTGTGGACCGCGCTGGAAATATTCATGTTGTGACTCCTGATCAATTAAACATGTCCTATCGTCACACAAACGCTCCCGAAGACTGGATTTTCATCGGCTGCACCGTGCGCGCCACCCCCGACACGGGGGGCATTGATGCCGTCACGACCCGGATGAACGCGTTAAAAGAACGGCGCGAGGCCGCACAACCGACGCGCGAAAAAACCGGAGGATCGACATTCGCCAACCCCACCCCCGACGAATTGACGGCCGCTGGCATCCGCCCCGGTACACGAGTATGGCAATTAATCGACGACGTTCAAGGCCGCGGCCTAAAAATCGGTGGGGCCTATATATCGGACAAACATTGTAATTTCATGATCAATGACGGCACGGCCACAGCCGCCGACCTGGAACAACTGGGCGAAGAAATCCGCACCCGCGTGCACAACAAGTTCGGAATCACCTTACGGTGGGAAATTAAACGCCTGGGGGAATTTCTCCAAAAATGACGGATAAACCCACACTGATCTTCTTTGATATCGACGGCGTTTTAATTGATGGATACCACCACAATCCAAAATATCGCCGGATGTGGAGCGAAAATATCCATCATGATCTGGGAATTACCCAAGATCACTTAAGTCAATATTTCAAAATATATTTCCCCGATGTGATCGTGGGGCGCGCCGATTTACACGATACCATGACCGCACATTTAACCGCGGCCGGGCACACGATTCCAACACAAACCGTTATTGATTATTGGCTGTCACATGACGCGGTGATCAACCAAAAATCATGGAATATGGCGGCCAAATGGGCAGCGCAACCCAACACGACCCTGTATCTTGCTACCCACCAAGAAAAAAACCGGGCGGATTATTTGTGGAACAAATTAAATTTCAAATCAACTTTCAAAGATATGTTTTATTCAGGTAAAATGGGCCTTACCAAGGATAATCCTGCGTTTTTTAACGCGATTAACGATCAATTATCCATTGACCTGACCCAAACCCGCGTGATTTACTGGGATGATACACCGTCTTGTCTCGCGTCGGCCAACGCCGCGGGATGGTCTGAGACGGTCTTGGTTGATGCGCCTGACACGGTTGAACGGCATCAGTCTATAATCGGAAATCTGTAAACCCAACGTAAGCAGAGATGACAACAACATAAAACGGAAAAAACATGACAAAAACGGTTGCTCTTTTAGTGGGTGGATGGTCTGCAGAACGCGAAGTTTCGTTGATGAAGGGCAAGGACGTGCACGAAGCGCTCGAACAATCGGGTTACCACGTTGTCCGCATCGAAGTGTCACGTGATCTTTCTAAACTGCTCACTGACCTGACCGACGCGCAGGCCCATGTCGCGTTCAACAATTTATACGGTCAGGGCGGCGAAGACGGGGTTATTCAAGGCGTTCTTGAAACCCTTCAACTCCCCTATACCCACTCGGGCGTGCTGGCATCTGCCATCGGTATGGATAAACCAACGTGTAAACGATTGGCGGCATCCGTCGGCGTAAGGGTCCCCCTGGGTGACTTATACAATGTCGATGACATTTTGGCTGCCGATGTCATGCCGCGACCCTATGTCGTGAAGCCCTATAACGAAGGATCCAGTGTCGGCGTGCGGATCGTCCGCCAAAACGATAATCTTCCCCCGATCATCAAATCCGATTGGACTTTTTCAAAAAAAGCCTTAGTCGAGGAATATATTAGTGGTAAGGAACTGACCGTCGCCGTTTTAGATGGCGTGGCTCAAGGTGTTACGGAAATACAATCTGCCACTGGATTTTTCGACTACGAAGCCAAATACCGTGATATGCGCACCGAACTCATCCTCCCCGCCCCAATCGCCCCCGATGCCTATGCCCTGGCGCTTGATTATGCCGAACGGGTCTACAAAATTTTAGGCTGTGAAGGTCTTGCACGGTGCGATATGCGATATGATGACACGCGGGGTAAAGATGGGCTATACTTCCTCGAGATTAACACCCAGCCGGGATTAACTGCCGCCTCCATTGGCCCGTCACAGGTCATAAGGAACGGCATGTCTTTCCCGGCCCTTTGCTCCCATTTGGTTGAAACCGCACGATGCAACAAGTCCGCCGCCCCGAATCCTCTCGCTCAAATCGACGCCGCGAAGGCAACGGCGACGACACCGCGCGCCGCTTTGGCCTGAAACATATCTTTTTAGGCGCTGGCGTTATCCTCGCGCTTGCCATGATGTTTTATATGATCAATGCGACAAATGCGACGGCTCCGGTGCGCGAATGGGCCCGGGCGCGCCTTGTTACCCTTGCCGCCAACATGGGATACCGCGTCCGCAATTTATATGTCGAAGGAAGACATTTCACCGATCCCGATATCGTGCTCAGTCTAATGAACGTCCGGCGCAACGATCCTTTATTCAATTTTGACCCCGACACCGCGCACGATTTATTAATGAAAGTTTCGTGGATCAAAGACGCTGTGGTACGACGTCAACTGCCGGATACAATCTTTATACGCTTGACCGAACGCACGCCCATGGCCTTATGGCAGCAAGGCGGTAAAGTCCGCGTAATTGACCGCGACGGATTTGCCCTGACCACAGATCTACGCGGGTTTAACACGTTACCATTGGTTGTAGGGGACGGTGCAAATACCCAGGCTGCCGCCTTACTGGACCTCATTTCTTCCGAGGATACCCTCGCCTCTCGTGTTGAGAATGCTCTTTGGGTGGGCTCAAGGCGTTGGGATCTCATGTTAACAGGAGGCATGATTGTCAAATTACCGGAAGATGATATGGGTTTGGCAATCAAACGTTTGGCCGATCAACACCGCACGGAAAAATTACTGGACAAAGATTTATTAGTAATTGACCTGAGGGAGCCCGACCGCGTGGTGGTCCGTGCGCGCCCCGGCGCCGTGATGACCCCAACGGTTGAACCCGTTGAATTTAAAAAGGGCGAGAAATCGCTATAAGAATTCTCTTGTAAAAAACTACCCCTTTTGAAACGCTGGATTTTGTTTCATGATCGCACGTGATCCGGTCCATAAATAAGATAAAATCTCATCTATACTTAAAAAAGAAATTTTGTACGGGTCATGTATGGCACGCCGGACATCCATCGTCACGGGCCTACAGACATGATTATTAGTTGCATCTGATGCGATCAACACATGATATCCACGGCGTGCCAACGTTGCCCCCGTCACCGTAAGACAGGCCTTTCGAATTTCAGTATCCCGGGCTTCAAACACACCGCTTAAAATAACAGTCCCTATTTGAGTTTCATTAAGATACCTCATAAGCGGAGGACATTCCGTTGCAGAGAAATCAGGTTTAACAGCAACCAAATCCTCCTCTTGGACAGGTACCAAATAAGAAAAATTGGGATCTCTTGAAAGATCAACACCAACCTTATCTATGACCTGAAAACAAACATCCTTCATCCTCCCAAAACAAACCCCCAAATGTTTTTTGGAATGTCCATTGATGTCCGCAATATAAATCGTTTGTATCCCCAGACCTGCCAATCGTTGTTTTAATTCCATTGAATTTATAACAACTGTCATTGCCTCTTCATCTTGAAACTGCCAAAATTGTCCTCTTTGTTCATCAATACAAAGATGAACAACTTTTAAGAAATCTCTCTTGAGGCAGCCCTCCCTCTGAAAATCTGGCGACAAAATCATTCAAAATCCTATATCGATTTTTTATAATATGTCAATATTTTAAAACCATCTTAGAATTCAACATTCCCCCTATTCAACCCCTCCTCATTTCCGCGTATAATAGGCCCAGATCTTGATTTGCCCTTTTTCCATCCTTCGGAGTACCCCATGCGGACCAGAAAAATTTTAACCCTCGCCATTCTCGCCGCGCTCACCACCACCGCGGGACTCTCCGCCTGCACAACACCCGGCATGCGGACAACAAATGCCAATCGATTGGGATTGCCAACCTTTATGATCCCCCGCACATTCACGGTTGATGGCTACCAACTGAAATCTTATGAACGCACGCATGACATCGGCGGCGTTGCGACAATCTATATTGAAGGATCGGGGGCCGTGTGGAACCGGGGATGGAATCCCCTCAAAGATCCGACGCCTGAAAATCCCGTTGGCATGGTTCTCGCCTCGAATGACCCTTCCAAAAACGTTATTTATCTGGGACGCACCTGCCAATACGGCATGAAAAAAATCGGATCCGATACTTGCCCCCAAGATACCCTCACCACAAAAATGTACGCCTCCGACATGATTGCCTTATATACACATACCCTCGATGCCCTAAAATCGCGCTATCGTTTTACCAATTTTCATCTGGTTGGATATGAAAGCGGCGGGGGACTCGCCGCAATTTTGGCGAGTGAACGGACCGATGTTCTCACCCTACGCACCGTCGCCGGTATTTTAGATACAGAAACATTCGCCCGCGCCAAAGGTCTCTCTGGATACGATGCATCATTAAATCCCGTCACGCGTGTCCCTGACCTGATCAACATCCCCCAGCATCATTACCTCGCCCAATTTGATGATTTGGTACCAAACGAAATCTACCATGGCTTTGCCCAAGCTTTTGGAAACAGCAAATGTCTAACCTATACTTTGGTCCCCGAAGTTGATCACACCTATGATTGGTCAGGCACCTGGGCAGCGGCCGCCAAACAAGCCGTAACATGTATGGATAAACCGCTTAACCCAACCCCTATTAATTAAATTATGTAAATATACCTATGGGAGAAGCAGGAAAAATGTCCTTATATGTACCTTACGTAATCTCCTAAAGATACATATTAACCTATTGATTTGAAAAGAATAATATTTTCCCAATTGTGGAAAACCGCTCGCAACTTTTGTGCGTTTTCATCAGGACCCCCCGAACATGCTGGACAGACTTTGGCAGATCCTCTATAACGAGATTACTCCAAAAAACTTTATACCAGCCGGGAATTTTGATGCCGTGACCCAAACCACGATTCATCACCATCAGGACCGTTTCAAGTCCATCTCGACGCGCCTGAAATTGCGCGTGTCGAAACGCGCCCGCCGTATGACATTGCGCCTCGATCCCGAAACACGCGCCGTCCATTTAATTTTACCGCCCCGGATGAACATCAACACCGCTGTCGATTTTGCCACCCAAAACCGCGCGTGGATCCGCGAGAAATTATCCGAACTTCCAAAACCCGTGCCCTTTACCGACGGGGCAATTATCCCCTTTATCGGACGCGATCATTATTTAGAGATTATTTCAGACGACGCCCGGCGAGGCACAGATATCACGGTCAAAAACCGAATTATCACGGTCGATACCTCGCTTGATAACCCGTCGATGCGTATTGAACGCTATATGCGCGACCGGATCCGCGATGAACTGGACGCCCTCGCCCGGGACAAGGCCACCCTGATCCGTCGCCGCGTGGGCGATGTACGCGTGCGCGATACCAAATCACGGTGGGGCAGCTGTGCCGAGGATGGAAATTTATCATTCTGCTGGCGCTTGGTCTTTGCTCCGCGTGAAGTCATCGACTATGTCGTCGCGCACGAAGTTGCACATCTGGTCCATTTCGACCATTCGGCGACGTTCTGGCGCCTGTGCGATCGCCTGTCTGACGATATGAATTATGGCCGCGATTGGTTGAAAGAACACGGCCAGACCTTGATGAGTTACGGCACAGTTTAAGGCCGCTGTTACCCCCGCACAGGCGGGGATCCAAAAAAATAATATTGACATCTCAATTATTTTAGGTTATTATTCCCTGACTTACCCCAATTTCCTTGTCTTGTTGTATATTATATGACAATATAATCACCCGCTTACCGGGAATTGGAAAGTTAAATAATTGCCATATGATGGTGGCAAAACCACTAAAGTAGTGGTCAAAAGTAATGTTATCGAAATTAAAGGAAATTATCAAAATGTCCCCCACCACCCCGATCGCCCACCGCCTGATGACTTCCTTTACCCTCGCCGCCGCCACACTTCTGTCCGCCGGATGCGCAACCACACCGCAACAAGGGTGTAATTACACAACAGCGACCGAAAACAAAATAAATGGAATGACCCCAACAGAAAGAAAAGCAACCGATGGAATTTTGGGGGCGATACCCCTCCTCGGTACCCTTACATTTACCGTTCATCGCCTGAATCAAAAACAATGTGCCCAAACCCGTGTAGGTCCAGCCCTCGCCGCCACCAAATAACGTTGAACACGTGGCGCTTTTTTGATACGGTCCGTCATCAAATAAGACCCAAGAGCCTCAAAAATGCCCCTCATCCATTTTCATCACAAAGACGGCACGATCAAATCGATCGAAGCCCAAACGGGCCTGTCCATCATGGAAGTCGCCGTCAAAAACAAGATTGCGGGGATCGAGGGCGCGTGTGGCGGCAGCCTCGCCTGCGCGACATGCCACGTCTATGTCCACCCCGATTGGTGGGATAAAGTGTTGCCCACAAACAACGGAGGCAAGGAGGAATCCATTAGCGACGACGAAAACGACATGCTGGACCTGGCCTTTGACCTTCGCAAAAATTCGCGCCTGTCGTGCCAAATTATCGTGCGCGATGATTTAGACGGGTTGATCTTGGCCTTACCGGGGTCAAAACCGGGGTGGTAAAAAAAGAAGCGTCATCCTCGCACAGACGGGGGCCTGAGCTTAATTTATTTTTTAGTACCCAAAAGAAACCTGAAATTCCTCAGCAAACCCTAAACGCTGTTTTGCTTTGGGTGTTAGTTGAGTATCTTTCAAAATCGCCTTACAAAAATGCTGCTTCAAACCAACATCATTCATCACTTGGCCAAAAACAATAGCAATCGCACTGCTTGCAAGACTGCCTGCATTTTGATCCAGCCCGTATGTCAGTTGACTGCTCTTTTGAAAAAAGTGCAAACTTTTTGCAGGAGTCATGGGAATTGTTTTCCCGGCCCCCGCAGCATAAGCAATCGCCAATATCAACGCTTTATCCCACCGTTCTTCGGCCATTAAAACAAAGTCCTTAAAAACGGTATCTGGAAATTGACATGCGATACCATAATCAACTTGGATTGCAGCAGGAACTTGCTTTAACTGATACATGAATAACCTCACCTTTTTGGATATTTATAAATATGTATAACCAATAGATATAGTCGTCAATCAAATTTATCTAATTATTATGTAAATATATTGCATCCCGCGCCAAAACCCGCTATAACCCCCTTCACGATGAATACACATCCGCTCAACTCCCTTGGGTTTGCAAAACCTGAATCAAAAACCCGCGTGGTGGTGGCCATGTCGGGCGGGGTTGATTCATCCGTGGTCGCATCACTCCTGCACGAACAAGGATACGATGTCATCGGCGTGACGTTGCAACTCTATGATTACGGCGACGCCTTGCGGAAAAAGGGCGCATGTTGTGCCGGCGACGATATATATGACGCCCGACGGGTGGCCGAGGCACGTGGATTCCCCCATTACGTATTGGATTATGAATCCAAATTCCGTGAGGCAGTTGTCGATGAATTTGTGGAAACCTATATGGCGGGGGCAACACCCATTCCGTGCGTGACGTGCAACCAAACTGTCAAATTTCGGGATTTATTGCGTATGGCCCATGACCTCGACGCCGACTGCATGGCCACGGGACATTACGTACAACGGATCATCAACGCACAAACGGGCATGGCCGAGTTGCACCGCGCAATCGATCCCGTGAAAGATCAAAGTTATTTCTTATTCGCGACAACCCAAGATCAAATTGATTTCCTGCGGTTTCCGCTGGGCGGCTGGACCAAGGATATCACGCGTGCGCACGCGGCCCGATTGGGGCTCGTGACTGCTGAAAAACCTGATTCAATGGATATTTGTTTTGTACCCAATGGCGATTATGCGAGCGTAGTGAAACGCATTCGACCGGATGCCGCCACACCTGGTAATATCGTGCATGTCGATGGGCGTGTATTGGGCCGTCACGACGGGATCATTCATTACACAATTGGCCAACGCAAAGGCATCGGCATCGGCGGTGGGGTGACCGATGATAACACCCCCCTATATGTGACCCGATTAAATGCCGCGGACGCAGAAGTCATTGTGGGACCGAAAGAATCGCTCGCGCGCAATATTGTCATTTTAAAAAACGCGACGTTTACATGTGATGTTCCAGACCGTGGATTAACCGTCATGGTCAAATTACGCAGCGCGACAAAAATGGTTAAAGCCGTGATCCAAATGCAAGACCAAAATACAACGCTTCACCTCGACTTCCCCCAATACGGGGTCGCACCGGGTCAAGCCGCCGTATGTTATGTGGACGACCGGTGCATTGGGGGCGGATGGATTGTGGATGCGACATTGCAAGACAACGCCCAAGCGGCATAACGGCGCGCGAGATGAAACATAATTTTTCACTCGCAAAACATGTTTGCGTCTTGGGCGGGGGCCTTGCCGGAACATCCGCCGCCTGGGCATTAAAACAAGCCGGCCACATCCCCACCATTATTGCACCACACGGATTGGCGGATGGCGCATCCGGAAACGATTGCGGTCTTTATAATCCCCGATTTTCAAGAACCTATTCAGACAGAGCAAAATTTTATAACACTGCATTCACAGCCTTTTATCAATTTCTATTAACGCAAAATGCGCACGATACCGGATGGATGAATAATGGAACGCTGTATATCATCCGAAACGACACGATGAAAACGATGTATCATAACATGGTTGATACATGGGGATGGGAGACAGATAACGCGCGCATTGTAACAGCGCTCGAAGCGTCCACCCTTGCGGGTATTGACATCAAGAGAGACGCCCTGTGGCTGCCCCAGGCCGGATCCGTTAATCCCAAAAAACTCTGTGCCCTGTATGCCCGCGATATTAAAGTGTGTCAAGAAATCCCAGATATGTCTGAATTTGACGCCATCATCATCGCATCAGGTCTCGCGGCCCTCAAAATTCCCGGCCTGGCCGCACTGCCCCTTGAACCTGTACGCGGTCAAATCATCACCGCCCGCGCAACCAAATTATCGTCTACACTCAAAACAAATGTATGTTACGGGGGATATATGACTCCCGTTGGCCTCTCGGGAGCCCATACGATCGGCGCAACATTTACACAAGGAGATACAAGTCTGGATATGCGTATAACCGATACAGCTGAAATTTTAGATAAAATGAACCTCCATTTGAGCCCGCTCATCACGTCCGACCAAATCATTGGTGCCCGAGTCGGTGTACGGGTGACAACATCCGATCACCGGCCCCTAATCGGACGTGGCCCGGATGTCATCGGATTACCGCCTCTTTACCTTTCCCTCGCCCATGAATCGCATGGGATTTTATCGACATTTTTGGCCGCAAAGCATATGGCGGCCCTGATCACTTCATAAATATAAATCATTGAAATATAATGATATTATTATAGGGATGCCTTATAAAAAGATAAAATACAATTCATTATTCACTCTGCTTTAAGAAGAATAACGTATATTAGAATAATAAGGTGTATATCCACGATATCGGAGTATTATTATGCCATCATTAAAATATGTCATCGAGATCAAACATGTAGTTCAAAAACTGATCTCAGATCAGTCCGGGGCCACCGCCATTGAATATGGGCTAATCGCTGCAGGTATATCCATTGGCATTACGGCCAGTGTGTTTCTGTTTGGAGACACCCTGAATAATCTGTTCTTTTCAGAACTTGTAACTATGCTAGGTGTATAATCCTTCAAAATTTGTATATAATTTATACACTTTAAGGCCCTAAAAAGGCCCTCCCTCATCACATTTTCTTAATGACAGTGTCAAATCCTGTGATATGGTTTGGATCAAATTTTAACGGATCCAGCCATGATTCTCTCCTTTATTTTTTTTACCCTTTTATGTGCAGCGTCAGCAGTTCTGACAGCATCAATTTTACCGATAATCGCCCGTATTGCCGTACGGCGTGGATGGGTTGACCACCCCGATACCCAAACAGGTGGCCGCAAAACCCATACGCGCCCCACTCCCCCCGTAGGGGGGATCGTTATCATACCCCTGTTCCTACTTCTTCTACCACCTATTGGTTTTACGCCATTAAATCATGCCCCCCTCTATATCGCCATTGCCCTCATCACAGCAACGGGATGGTTAGATGATCAATTTGATCTTTCACCAGCGACCAAATTTTTTATGCAAGTGCTCGTGGCTGTTTTGATCACCGGATCCGGAACCGCATTGCTTCCTCATCTGGGACATTTATTTGGGGGAAGTGATTTGTCAATGCTCGGGCCCCTTGCCTATCCGTTTACCGCCGTGTGTTTTATTTTCTTTATGAATGCCTTAAATATGATTGACGGTGTTGACGGATTAGCCGGCGGGGTATCATTCACCATGCTGTTTTGGTTGGCCATCGCGGCATTTATGGGGAACGATATACAATATGCAACAGCAGCATGTGTGATGATGTGCGTACTTATTGGATTCCTTGTTCATAATATGCGATACGCCAAACATAAACGCGCAACTGTATTCTTGGGCGACGCGGGCAGCATGGGACTGGCCGTTGTAATTGCCTGGCTAGGGGTGAATATCGCGGCCGACCCCACCCCTGGCATGCCGCCCATTGGCATGGCATGGATCATTGCGTTGCCCATTATCGATACATTCGCCTTATTTATTGCCCGCCGACAAAGAGGCATCAGCGCATTTACACCAGGACATGATCATATTCACCATCGGTTAATGCGCCATGGGTTTCGAGCGGGACAACATTTTACCCCCGGGCACGTCACCACGATTTTAATGAGCCTGGTATTTATCGGCGGTGCCGTCGGCGTTTTGGCCCTGCCCTTTTTTGGGATTCCAGAGTGGGTGTTAACACTTTTATGGGTTACCACCCTCATGGGGTGGACTCTGTATGGTATGAAACAGAACCAACGATTGATGGCGTAATTCATGTCACAAAAACGAATTCTCCTGATCTCAAATACGACACAATCTTTTTGGATATATCGACGGGATTTAATTCAACATCTTATTTCTTCTGGATACGATATCCATTGCGCTGCCCCACCAGATTCTGCGGCCGCTCAGATTCAATCATTAGGGGCTACCGTTTATCCCATTCCGCTCTCTCGATCTGGAATCAATCCAATCTCAGAAATACGATCTATTATTGCATTATCAAGTTTATTACGGCACGTACGCCCTGATATCATTTTTGGATATACAATTAAACCCAATACTTACATCCCCTTTATCGCACAGATTTTCTCTATTCCGTGTGTATCGATCGTCACGGGCCTTGGATACAGTTTTATTTCAACATCCCTCAAAGCTCTTATTTCTCGATACATCTTTATTTACGGACTCTCTTTTTCCAAACAAATTTGGACATATAACCCCCAAGACTTAAAAGATATTGTTTTTTACAAAAAAAACATGGCCCCAAAAATAAGCCTTATACCGGGATCCGGAATAAACATTACTGAATTTAATACCAATAATCTCAAATTAAACACAGCCCCCCCGCTATCATTCATAATGATCTCACGATTACTCATTGATAAAGGAATACGCGAATATATCGCCGCCGCTGCACTCGTCCAACAACAATATCCCGGCACTCAGTTTCACATCCTCGGGCCCCTTGACCACGGAAATCCGGCAAGTCTTACCCAATCTGAATTGGACCAGGCCATTCAATCTGGAACAATTCACTATCATCCCCCAACACAAGATGTCCGTCCTTTTTTAGCACAAACGGATTGTATCGTTTTGCCCTCTTACCGTGAAGGAATTCCAAAAGTATTGCTCGAAGCAGGGGCCATGGGTAAACCATCAATTACCACGGATGTTCCAGGGTGCCGCGATATCATTCAAAACGATAAAAATGGTTTTATTGTTCCTGCCGGTCAAACCAATGCACTTTCTCAAGCGATGATAAATTTTATTCTCATGTCCCCAAATAAACGCGCAGAAATGGGCGAAACAGCAAGAAACCACATTATTCAATATTTTTCCAACGATATTGTTTTTAAAAAATATGACACCTATCTCGCAAATATTTTTCAACCCCATGGAAGCAAAAAATGACCCCTCTTCTCACCGGTGGAACAGGCTATATCGGATCGCACATGGCGATTGCATTAATCGAACGCGGTATTATACCCGTCATCGTCGATAATTTAAGTAACAGTAATTTAAGCACCCTAGATCGTATTGAAAAATAACCGGAAAACGCCCTCCCTTTTATCATACTGATATACGCGACACAGCCACACTAACCAAAATCCTGCGTGACCATAAAGTTACATCGATCATTCATTTTGCAGCCTTAAAATCAGTTTCTGAATCGGTTGCGGATCCACTTACATACTATGCCAACAATATCGACGGGCTGATATCTGTCCTCTCGGCCATGAATGCCATGCACCTCAAAACCCTCATCTACAGCAGCAGTGCCACGGTATATGCACCCTCTCAAACAGAAAATTTTATACTTGAGAAAGCATTTATTGAAACGGCACCCTTTGGCCCCATCAACCCCTACGGGCAGACAAAAGCGATGGGTGAACAAATTATAAAGGATTGGGCCGCAGCAACCCTTGGAACCCAATCGGCTATTTTACGATATTTCAACCCGGTGGGCGCACATCCATCGGGACGGCGATCCGCGATTATGTACATGTTTGTGATGTTGTTGATGCGCATTTACGTGTTCTCCAAAACTTGACTGAACCCAACTCCCCGTCCATTTTTAATATCGGGACAGGGATTGGATATTCGGTGCATGACATCATCAAGACATTTGAATCCGTCAACGCCGTCACGATTGCAACACACATCGGCCCGCGCCGAAAAGGAGATGCCGCATGTGTTGTGGCCGACGTCTCAAAAATTAACGCTGATCTGGGATGGCGCGCCCAATACAGCTTGGCCGACATGTGCCGAAGTGCATGGCAATTTGAGAAAAATCGTCCATAACCCCCTGTGGATAATTTTATTGGTTGTCATGCGGCCTGTTGACCCAAGCCTCCAGAACATCGACAATAAGATTGCTGTATTATCTTATCCGAATATATCCTCTTTTTATTCGGCGTATTGTCTTTCCTTCGGGGCCTTAACATCATGATTCAAAAGTCATTTTTGCTCCTGGCAACGGCCAGTGTCTTGGCTCTGGCCGCATGCGCAGGTGATTCGGTTTCCCCGCAAACAGCACCGACTTCGCCTGTACCCGCCCATGACGCCATCGCCGCCCCCGGGGCTGTGACGATGATTCCACCAACAAACGGCAATCCAGCAGCTCTAACCTCAATGCCCCCTGCCACTGATTTATTAAATGCCCCAATGTCCACCATGGCCAAAACACCGGATGTCGAAAGCCGCTTAACCCGCCTTGAAACCGATGTTGAAGTTATAAAAGGACAGGTTCAACTTGTCCGACCTTTACTTGAAAAAATGCCAGCGCTTCAAGATAAATTATCGGAGCTTGTTGCCGAACTTCAGCGCATTGATGCCCGTGTAGCGGCTGCAAAATCAGATACCCGCGATATGCCGGATGTAAAATCAGAACCCGCCCATGCGATGCCCGCGCCCTTTAAACCCGCCCCAAAAATGAGCCCAATTATAAGCCCGGCGCAAAAACCTACTGCCCCGCTATCTGCTCATAAAAAAACATCTGCCGTACCCCCTTCTCTTACCCCCCCTAAATCGGGGCAGGTCATCACTCCTGCCACAACGAATGCCGGAGCCCCTCCCCCATCGGCACCGACTCCTACCACAACGATGTCCACTACCTCAACATCAACGACCGCTTTGCCCATGATCACCCCAACGACACAAAAAGGCATTCTTGCTGTACGTGTTGGCGATGATACCGAAAAAACCCGTATTGTGATCGATATCGGCGCGCCCACCGAATTTCAATATGATTTAGATAACGGCGAAAAAATCCTGATCATTGATTTAAACACGCCTGTTACATCCGCTATGGTTGGGCAGTTTGATAAATCACCCCTTGTTGCCTCATATTCAACACAAGCCATTACACCCGATAAATCAAGACTCATCTTACAATTACGTACGGCCATCAAAGTCTTGAAAACATCGACCCTACCACCGAGCGATGGCAAAAATGATCGTATCATCTTGGATCTCGTCCCGGCTCAATTATAATTTTTCTGCTTTCTGCCCTGTTTTACCTTGATCTTTCAAGATAAAACCTTAAATTAGAGGCTAGAAACCAGAGAGATATACATGCCCCAAAATCCCCTTTTGACACCATCCAGCTTACCAAACAACGTTCCTGATTTTAAAGCCGTAACACCTGATCATTTTGAACCGGCCATTCGTGCAGCCATTGATTCCGCCCGCAAGAATATTGACACATTAAAAACGAACCCTGCCGCGCCCACATTTGACAATACAATCGGGGCACTTGAGGCGTCAGGCGATGATTTAAAATCGATTACATCCTTATTTTATAACCAAATTTCAGCGAATGGATCGGACGCACTCGACCAACTTACTGATATTATCGGGCCCCTAAATGCAGCGTTTTCATCGGACATTTCGCTCGACCCCGCCATTTTTGCACGCGTAAAATCGGTGTATGAGGCGCGTAACACCGCCCTTCTAACCCCTGAACAAAAAACATTGTTGGAAGATACCTATAAATCATTTGTTCGCAACGGAGCGCTGTTGGGCGATAACGCTCAAGCGCGCATTCGTATCATCGATGAACGCTTGTCAGTCCTTGCACCGCAATTTCAAAAGAACCTTAAAAAATCAACGGAAAGCTATGAATTGATTATTCGTGATCCTGCGGATCTTGACGGTTTGCCCGACAATGCGGTTGCCGCGGCCGCCGACACGGCGCGCGAAAAAGGATACGACAATGCATGGGTCTTTACCCTGCATCAACCGTCCTTTGTCGCGTTTATTACCTATGCAAATAGCCGTCCCCGCCGCGAAGAAATCTGGCGCGCGTTTAATTCACGTGCGTACAATGATGACTATGATAACCGCGATACGATCCGCGAACTTGTGGCCCTTAAAACAGAGCGCGCAAAACTTCTCGGATACGATACACATGCCGATTTTACCCTCGCTGAACGCATGGCGGGGTCAAGCGCGCGTGTGTTTGATTTTATTCATGACATGCTCGCGTCCTATAAGCCCGCCGCAGAACGTGATCTAAATGATCTACGTGCATTTGCATTACGTATTGATGGGCTGGCCGCCACCGATTTTTCTCCTTGGGATACTGCATTTTATCGTGAAAAACTTCAACAAGAGCGATTCAATTTTTCATCCGAAGACGTACGTCCATATTTTCCATTAGAACGCGTTTTATCGGGAACATTTACGCATTTTGAAAAATTATTTGGGCTGCGGTTTGTGGCCAATACCGCATATCCGACATGGCACAATGATGTCACCGCGTATGACGTATTTGATACCGACGATAACGCTTTTATGGGTGTTCTCTATGCCGATTTTTTTCCCCGTACCGGAAAACAAAGCGGTGCGTGGATGACCACCTATCGGGATCAAGGGTTACAATTTGGCCTCTTAAAGCGCCCGCTTGTCGCAATTGTATGCAATTTTACCAAACCCACCGGCGATACCCCCTCATTATTAACACACGAAGAAGTTTTGACATTACTGCATGAAATGGGTCATGCGATGCACATGATGTTATCTAATGTTACCTATGCATCCTGTTCGGGCACCAATGTGAAATGGGATTTTGTAGAATTGCCATCGCAAGTTCAAGAAAATTGGGGATACGAACCCGAAACATTATCCTTGATCGCCGCGCATTACCAAACCGGTGCCCCCATGCCTGATGATTTAATTCAAAAATTACGAGGCGCCCAACAATATATGACAGGATTGCAAGGCCTACGCCAAATGTCATTTTCATTGCTCGATATGACATGGTATTCAACCCCTCCGGAACAGGCACCCAAAAACGCCGATGAAGTGGTAACATTTGAAGACCGCGTTATGAAAGATATATCCCTGTTCCCCCGCATGGCCGGACCATCATCCACATCCTTTGGGCATATTTTTGGCGGTGGATACGCAGCCGGATATTATTCGTACAAATGGGCAGAAGTATTGGATGCCGATGCATTTGATTATTTCCGGGCGCAAGGGGCCGCAAACGGCACCGGACTATACGACCCGGCCACAGCCGCTGCGTACCACCGCGAGGTTTTGGCCCGCGGGGGGTCCGAAGATCCAAATATATTATATGAACGGTTCCGGGGGCAACCCGCATCGAAAGAGGCGCTGTTAAAACGGGAGGGGGTGAGATGATTACCTCTCAATTAACTGTTGGTGTTTTAGGTCTGGGCTATGTTGGCCTACCACTTGCACTTACTTTTGCAGAAAAATATAAAGTTATTGCTTATGATCGTTCAGATATAAAAATTAATCACTATACCCAAAATAAAGATCCAATGGGTGAGGCAAGTCCTGAACATTTTGCTGCGGCACGTAATCATATTACTTTTACCTCTGATCCCGCCCTATTAGGACAAGCAGATATTATTATTGTCGCCGTTCCAACCCCAGTAGACCAAGCCCATAATCCCGATTTTGTACCTTTGATTTCTGCCTCTGAAACCGTTGGAACATACATGAAATCAGGTGCCATTGTCGTATACGAATCAACCGTCTATCCCGGTGCTACCGAAGAAATTTGTGTGCCGTTACTTGAAAAACATTCAGGTAAAAAATGGAAAAAGGATTTTTTTATCGGATATTCACCCGAACGCATCAATCCAGGTGATAAAGAACGTACACTTAAAACTATTGTTAAGGTTGTATCAGGTGATACACCCGATACACTTAATACAGTTGCTGATTTATATGAGTCTATTATTACGGCTGGTGTTCACCGCGCACCATCCATCAAGGTGGCCGAGGCCGCAAAAGTCATTGAAAACACACAGCGTGATTTAAACATCGCCCTTATGAATGAACTTGCGATTATCTTTCATAAACTTGATATCGATACAATGGATGTACTGAATGCCGCCGGAACAAAATGGAATTTTCTTCCCTTTCGGCCAGGACTTGTCGGTGGTCACTGCATCGGCGTTGACCCCTATTACCTGACGCACAAAGCCGAAATGATGGGATACCACCCCCAGGTCATTTTAGCCGGTCGCCGGATCAATGACGGAATGGCCTCCTATGTCGCCGAACAAATTATTAAACAAATGATTCAACTGGATATCCCCATTAAAGGGGCCGCAATTAATGTATTAGGATTAACATTTAAAGAAAACTGCCCTGACCTGCGCAATTCAAAAGTCGCCGATTTAATTTTTGCTCTGCGTGATTTTGGATGCGACATACGCGTACATGATCCGATCGCCGATCCACATGATGCGATGGAAGAATATGGGATTACGTTGACCAAGTGGGAAGATTTGGAACCGACGAAGGTTTGCGTTTTAGCAGTCAACCATACTTCCTATAAAGAAAATTTAACCAAGATATGGCCATCTATCCTAAGTCAAAATGGTTTATTAGCAGATTTAAAATCTTCTTTAAAAGAAGAATTGACAAAAGAAGAAAAATTACATTATTGGAGTCTTTAAAAAAAACTCTTTCAACTTTTATAAAATTTTTATCCGTTGAAAAAAAACAACTAAACTATAAAATATTATTTTTAAAAATAAATCTGATTTCTTTTTCCATTTTAAACTAAAAAAATTTTCAAAAAGAAATCTTTTATATCCTCGTAGAAAAAAAGATGCTCGTTCGAATCTTTTAAGCGTTAAACGATCATCCCGATTTTGATAGTAAATTCGTGCCGGTAAATTTGTCCAAAATATTTCCTGACATTCTTTTGTCATACGCGCATAAGCAAGTCCTGCAGATGCTCTCATATCTTCATCATATGGAAAACGTAAAATAAGATCTCGTTTTATAACCGGTAATGCTTCTGCAACCGTTCCTTTATTAATATATTCGTTATATGAAATAACACATTCAGGGATATCAGGCCCAAGAAGTTTTTTTGAATCACCGTCAATACATCGAAAATATATAAAAGGAATAGTCGATTTCTCAAGAATCTTCAAAAATGCCATCGCTGATCCTGAAATAATTTCATCATCTGAATCCAAAAATAAAACCCATTTTCCTTTTGCTTTTTTTACTCCTATATTGCGAGAAGATAAGAATCCCTTATTTATTGGCTGTTTTATAATTTTTAACCATCCACATTTTATTAAATCTGGATAAGATAAATTTAGAAATAGAACTGTATCGTCTTTTGATACATCATCAACGACAATCATCTCAGATGCTTGAACTATATTTGCTGTTTTACAAAATAAAATAGCACTATCCACACAACGTTTAATCGTGTCTTTTCTATTGTAGGTTGGCGTAACAATACTAATAAAAAAACTATCGCCCATCATAATTTTATAACTTTAAAATACTTTCAATTCTTATAACATCATCATCAGAGAGAACATCTCCAAACTGTATTTCTAAAATTTCCAAAATTTCTTCTGAAGAGTTTATTAAACGATGCGCATATCCTTTCGGAACGTTAACAGTATCTCCACGAGATATATTTCTAGAAATATAATTTATTTCAGATGCCCCTGTCCCTTGTAAAACAACCCATAATTCCTCACGTAGGTTGTGAATTTGAACTGCCGTTGAGTATCCAGATTTAATAAATACCTTTCTTATTCTGCAGTTAAGAGTTTCTGAAATTGTTTCATAATCCCCCCAAGGTCTATAATTTTTAGTATGATAAACTGCTTCAGTTCGTTTCTTTCCAGTTAAATATTTAGGAATCTCTTTAACTTTTTCTGCTTCATCTTTATGAAGAACGAGAACAACATCTTGCTGTGAAATAACAACATGATCCTTTACACCAATTAATGAAACGAATGCACCATCAGAATGGACATAGCATCCGTTTGATTCAAGAAAGTAAGAATCTATTGATGTAGAAACATTAGAATTTTCATCTTTTTTTGATGCCTCCCAGATTGCATCCCAATTGCCAATATCTGACCATTCAAAACTAGCTTTTATTAGTGAGAGATTTTTTGTTTTTTCAAGAATAGCATGATCAAATGAAATACTAGGAATATCACCATAATTTTTGCTAGAAAATCGAACAAAATCAAGATCATCATAACGACTATCCACCGTCTCTTTAACTTTCTGAAACAACTCAGGCATCAAAAGCCTAAATTCCTCGATAATAACAGAAGGTTTTGCTAATACTATGCCACTATTCCAAAAAATATTTTCTTGCTTATATAAAATCTGCGCTCCATTTAAATTTGGCTTTTCAACAAACGTAAGTTTCCCAACATCATCTCTTATATATCCATATTGAGTTGAGGGCGTACGAGGAGGAATCCCAAAAATAACAATCTTTCCTGTATTCGCTACTATACAGCCTTTCATAATCGTCCTTATAAATTCATCATCTGGACTAATTAGATGATCAGCAGGCAAAAATAAAAGAAAGTCATCTAAAGACTCTGTAAGTAATGCTGATAGGCAAATTGCTGCGGCAGTATTTCGAGAATAACCTTCTAAAAATATTTTTGCTTGGCTAATGCCAATATCTTGTAATTGCTGAGCGACAAGAAATCGTATATTTTCATTACAAACAACATGAACATCTCCAAACTCATCCCCTGTTACTCTCAATGCAGTTTCTTGAAGAAGTGTTTTCCCTCCAAATGGTGATGTCAGAGGCTTTGGAAAAGACGTTCGTGAAAGTGGCCATAAACGGGTACCACTTCCACCAGCTAATATAAAGGGGATTATCATAATTGGTCCGAAAATCTAAACAAATAATCTTTATATGTCTCCAGCAATCCATCTGAAAGACGCGTGGTAGAAACCCATCCTAATTCCTTTATTTTCGAAACATTAAGTAATTTTCGAGGCGTACCATCTGGCTTTTGAATATTATAACGAATCTCACCCTGATAGCCTACAATCTTTTTTATTTGATATGCGATCTCATCAATTGTTAAATCTTCTCCAGTCCCAATATTAATTGGTGTATCTCCTGAATAATTCTGTAATAGAAAGACACATGCATCTGCGAGATCATCAACATATAAAAACTCTCTTCTAGGTAAACCAGTTCCCCACAGCTCTACATAGGGAGCATTATGAATCTTTGCTTGATGAAATTTTAAAATTAAAGCTGGAACAACATGACTTTTTTGAATGTCATACGTATCTCCAGGCCCATACAAATTAGTCGGCATGACAGATATAAAATCAGAATGATATTGTTTTCTATAGGCCTCCACCATTTTTATGCCCGCAATTTTGGCAATTGCATACCATTGATTTGTAGGCTCTAACGATCCTGATAGAAGTTCTTCTTCTACAATAGGCTGCGTTGCAAATTTTGGGTATACACATGAAGACCCAAGAAATACTAATTTTTTAACTTCCGAAATATAAGATTGATGAATAACATTTGTTGCGATCATAAGATTGTCGTATATAAATTCAGCCGGAGCGGCCTCATTATATCCGATGCCCCCAACTTTAGCAGCTGCCAATATAACAACATCTGGTCGGTGAACTGATAGCCAATCTCTTACCATTAAGGAATCACGGAGATCTATTTTATTTTTATCAACTGTTAAACATTCTATATTTAACTTTGATAATTTTCGAAGAATAGCAGAACCCACCATTCCTCTATGACCTGCAACCCATATTTTTTTACCGTCTAATTTAAAAAAACTCATTTCCTTAATTCTTCTTCCACCATCTCACGAACCAACTCTTTAAATGAAACGGTTGGCTTCCACCCTAACTGACGTAGAGCCTTAGATGCATCTCCAAGAAGAAGGTCCACTTCCGCAGGTCTAAAAAAAGTAGAATCAACCTTAACAAGAATATCCCCATTTTTAATATTTATACCAACTTCATTAACCCCCGTCCCTTGCCATTCTATCTCTATATCGACAACAGAAAAAGATTCCTCGATAAATTCGCGAACAGAATACGTTTTTCCCGTAGCAATAACAAAATCTTCTGGTTTTTCCTGTTGAAGAATGCGCCACATTGCATCAACGTAATCTCGAGCATGTCCCCAATCCCTTCGAGATTCCAAATTTCCTATTCGAAGTGGCGCACTCCCTTTATTAATATAATTTGCAACGCCACATGTAATCTTACGTGTCACAAACTGTTTCCCCCGCACAGGACTTTCGTGATTAAATAGAATCCCATTACATGCATAGATTCCGTAAGCTTCTCTATAATTCACTGTAATCCAATAAGCATATAATTTTGCAACCGCGTATGGACTACGGGGATAAAAAGGCGTTTTCTCTGTCTGAGGAGTCTCTTGAACAAGTCCATAAAGCTCGGAAGTTGCCGCTTGATAAAAACGAATATTTTTAAGATGTAATGTTTTAATTGCCTCTAAAATCCTTAATGCCCCAAGTCCATCTATATTTGCTGTATGTTCCGGCGTTTCAAAACTTTCTGCAACAAAACTCTGCGCTGCCAGGTTATATATCTCATCAGGCTGAACTTTATCCAATACTCTAAAAATACTACTAGTATCTGCCATATCCGCAGGTAATAACTCAAAATTATCATTATCCAGAAACTTTTCAATCCGTCCCGTATTATCTAGAGATGTTCGGCGGATAATTCCAGAAACGTGATACCCCTTATCAAGAAGAAGTTGAGTTAAATACATCCCATCTTGGCCTGTTACCCCTGTAATAAGTGCTTTTTTCATTTTCTTTTTGACTCATCTTGAATAATATTGACCATAGCCTTCTCCCAACTAAAGGTAAAAGAAGCCTGACTATAATTTACGGCATGTTGAACAGTTTTTAAAACACGTTCTTTATACTGATTGTTGTCCAATTGACCACATTCTTGAACAACTGAAATAATTTGATCCGTTAAATTAGATAGATCAGCATCTAAATATACACCGAAATCTTTTACATCAACCCCGCACTGATACGTTACAATCGGAACAAGTCCATATTTCATAGAGGTTGTAACTGACGTCGCTAACCCTTCTGCAGCAGATGGCAAAATAACGTAAGAACATTTATGAATTAGATTAATATGATCCTTCGAACCTATCTCTAAAAAACCACAATATTTAATATTAGGAGATCGATCAATCAAATGCCGGTATTTCTTATTAAATTCTGTATCTGAGTTTGGTCCCGCTATATACAGTTGATATTCAGAAGGAAGCTTTAAGAACGCTTGAACTAAATAATCTACGCCTTTGGCAATAAATCCATCACCTGTAAAGCACAGAAAAGATTTCCGGTCCCTATTCTGAATAAAATCATTTGAGAAATAGCATTTTGGACTGGCAGAAGGGGATATCCTGTACAATTTTTTTCCAAATTGCTGGTATGACTCTGATGAAAATCCATTATCATCCAAGCAAATAATCGCATCTGTATATTTCATGCACTCTGTGATATTAATCTGATCCATTACTCTCATTGGTACTGTAATATCAGGATATCGAGCGTACCGATCTAAAGTTAATTGGTTTGCTATATCTGGATTAGGTCCTAATGCATAAAATACTTTATGGGCAGAGTGCATACGAGATGCCAAATCAACAAACCGGGCACCTGAATTCCCCGAAGCATTGCTAATTAAAAGATCATACTCATCAGGTCTTGGAATAAAGGTTTTATTAGACCGATCAAGTACATCTACCTCGTATCCATATCGATTTAAGATACGTGCAATCTCTAATGATTCCCAAAAATTGGTATGTTTATAACTCTCTGCGAGTTGGGGACGGATAAAGGAATCTATTTTATAATGGAGTAAAGCTTTTTTTGCCAAACCCTTTCTTGGTACTTTATAAAAATCAGGGATAAACCATTCACGTTTAACTCCGGCTGTCTTTAGCATTTTCTTTACAGCATTTTTCATCTTTAACCCTTTGTCAGCCTAATCATAAAATCATGTGGCATATATCCATGAAACAAATCCACATTTCTACACACTGATTTACAATAACGAAAGATTTCCTCTGGGATATAAAAAAACATTTCTGGATTTTTCTTGACCTCATCGTCTGCATAAGAACTGATCATTGAGATAACGGCAGAATGTCTTGCTCCTTTTAGTATAGATGAAATAACCTTCTTTATATCTTCTACATTACTCCCGGTATTAATATTGAACGCACCAACGCATATAACTACATCAAAAAGATTTTCCTCCGGTGGTGACGATAAAAAGTCTCTTAACTGATAAGAAATATTCTTCCCCTGACGCGCATTATTTAAAAAACTATCACATATATCCCAACCTTCATATTTTGAATCTCCAGTTACACGAACAGAAAAATCTCCGAATCCACAACCTATATCTAAAATTGATCTATAGTCTTTAGGTAAAAGTGCGACTACTTGATCAAATCGTACCTGCTGTCCTTTCTTACTCCATCCAAGAGAAATAACGTTATCTCCATGTGCATCAAATTTCTTTTTGAAAAAATCTAAAACAACTTCTTTTCCAGTACTCATTTATAAATAATCTTTCTTAGTTGCTCCTTTGTAAAAAGATCAGCAGTTCCCGAGTGTAAATGTGTGGGTGGGTCTAAATTAATTTTTCCAGGCCGAATTATATAAAAATCACCTTCAATATGACAAAAAGGAAGTTCCTCTTCACTTGTCAGATCTTCATGAATTTTTTCTCCAGGAAATAAACTTCCAGATTCGAAGCGATCTCTATTTAATAAGACAGAAAAGACATCTTGAATTTTTGCAGCTTTCATTCGTCGAATAAATATTTCTCCAGAATGCGCGTTCTCCATTGTATGAAGAACTGTGTCAACCGCATCATCAACTGTAAAAAAGAAACGCGTTAAATCTGGATGATTAAGTTTAACATCTTTCGGAGGATTATCTTTCCACAATGAAATAATGGACCCTTTAGAATCAATCATATTACCAAAGCGGACTACAGAAAAACATATGTCTGAAGATTGAGTAGCCTCTAGAACCAATTTCTCCATAATATATTTTGTTGCTCCATACACACTCGTCGGAGCTGCAGCTTTATCCGTGCTTATCGCACAGAAATTCTTTACTGTTTTTGATTTCTTCACGACCTGTAGCAAAGAAAAGGTACCCGTAATATTATTCAAACATGTCTGATATGGTTGATCTTCACATATAATCAAATCTTTCATAGCCGCCGCATGAATAACCGTGTCACAACCCCATAATGCAGACTCTACCGTTTCTTGATCACGAACATCTCCAATTATAAATTTAATAGAATTATCATAATCTGAAAATTCTTTTTTCATCAAGAATTGACGCTCTTCATTTCGGGAAAGAACAACAATCTTATTATCTTTTACAAGACGATGAACAAGGCCATGCCCCAAAGAACCAGTTCCACCTGAAATTAAAATCCTTTTATTTTTCATCTCCAACTCCTATAAGTCTTTTAAATCTAAACATTTTCTAATTATCGCGCCATACCCATCACTCATCCCAAAAACTTTCTGAGGAGAAAGAACATTATCGACTATGAAATCTCCATAATTCCCATAGTATCCGAATTTAACTAAAGACTTTCCATTTTTAGAATAGCCATAAGCAAGTCCCTCACTCATCTCTTTATATTTGAGAAAGGTTTCCAACCACTGAACTATAACTGGCGCAACAGAAAATGAAAGAATACGAATATCTCTACTTCTTAGAAAAGAAACTTTCTCTGGAGTAAGTGCCCCTCCTCCAATATCAATAAATATTCCACCATTTATAATTTTTTCTAAATGTACTTGATCTAAAATACCTACACCAGAAACGCATGAAATCATAATATCAACAGATATGGACGTTTGTGAAAAAGTCATATAGTTAAAGGCAGAGTCCACTCCCCACTCTCTTGCACACCGTATGGATTTATCTAATGATCTAGATATTAAATGTAGATTTTTAGAATATAAAGATAAGCTTTCTACGATACGTGATGCTAGATCACCTAAACCACATATTGCTATTTGCGAATTAGCCAAATCCGCCCCTTTAAAAGCACTCATGAAAATTTCAAATCCAAAAGCCGTTATTGAATTCGGCCGAAAAGGAAAAATATCTTTTCCAACAATATTTTCTACACAATCTTTATAAAGATCTTTGTATTCAGACTTCTTTTCAATATCTACAATATAAAAATTAACGATTTCATTAAAAATTGATACAACATCTTGAATATACCGAGAAGATTTAAAAACGATATACAATGAAACACTATTCTCTGAATACCTTAAGTTTGAAAAATATACATCCGGATTTTCTAAGTTAGCAGTAGTTGCAAAAAAGATAACCTTATTTTTTTGTGGCGCACTACTCATTTCTTGAGCTATTTTAAAAAGATCTTCTAAAAAAATTTCCATCATAAAAATACTCCAGTCCGTTCTCTTTTTCCGTCCCTTAATAATAAATCTATTGTAGAAAAAGAAATGCCTGGCGTCTGATTTAATATATCTTTCACAGTATCAGACAATTTGTGATAGGTTAATTCTATATTAGACTCTTTAAATTTTCTCTCATCCAAATATGTCCGTCCACCTTGCCCTGATATATATTCAGAAGCTCCGATAACTCGACAAATATTGACAATCTTCTCCGTTGCATACCCTTCCGTATTCAAAGATGATGAAAAAATTATTGGCGTATTGATCTTATACTCACGTCTCAAAAAATTAATGATCACGAGATTAAAGTCCATAAGACTTGAATAAGTCCCACTAATGATTGTAAAAAGTTCATCTTTATAGGTCTTAAACGCATCAAACTTTCCGTAGCATTGCAAAAGCTTTCCCCAATAACTCTTCCTCCAGTCCTGATCTTCCGCGATCTCCATGTCCTTAATCGTTTTTCCTGTATGCCCCCCCAATCGTACCGGAACAGTAAGCCATATTGGGTCTCCTCCCACTCCTTTAATCCTATTTCGATTTTGAAAATTATTCTTGGTAAACTGAACATCATCCAAAACGACATAGCAATCCACACTTGCCATTTTGTCAAAGAAACCAAGCCACGGCATATGTTCTGGTTGATGAATCGCAATACGCATTATATGACCATCTTATAAAGCATAAATGCCTCAGCATACGCTTGACGACACTCCAATCCCCGATACCGCGCCCAAGCTTTAATACCTTCGGGTGATAAATAATTTTGCCCAGGCCTTATCTGACTGGGAAAGAATTTTGAAAATATTTCTATTTTTTTATCAACTTGCTCTTCACTCAACGCACAATAAAATTCTGGTCTAAAATCGGTCGAAGGGCCGATAGAATGCACATAAGTTGGATTTTCCATCACAAGGATAGTTCGTGGACAATGACGGGCCGTAGGCCGCGTTGCCGCAATAGCCGCTTCATATGTAATGGTATGGTCATGATGAAAAGACGGGCCTTGGCATATCATAATATCTGGTCGAACATCAGATATAACTTGTTCAAGAGAGGCAACAATTTCTCTCTTTCCCATGGTATCCATTCTAGCATCAGTATCAAATGGCATACCATGAACGGCATGCCACGTACCTTCAAAATACTCTACATAATTTTTATATTCCTTGAATCTCTCTTCTCTAGAAATCTCCGCATTAAGATGATGCATGAAAATAGAAGAAACACTCATAACAACAAAGTGATATTCATATTTATCTTTAAATTTCTCCATCAAACCCGTTGCGCTTATTGCTGAGTCATCACTATGAGCCTCGACAATAAGAACTCTTTGTTTTTTATTATCCTTCATAAGATAATCCCCGCAAAAAATTTAATAAATTAGCGTTCTGAACTTTTGGATGAAATTTATCTTGAAATAACTTTAACAAATTCTCCCCCATTAAATTTGAAGCATTTTCTATTTCAAAAAAAGATTTAAACGCATGCAACCACGCACTTGTATGGTGAGCAACGTAACCTGTTGACCCATTTTCTATTACAGCCGCCGATGAGGGCGTTAAGTCAGCAATGACAGGAATACCCAATTGAGCGAAAACCAATAGTCTCCCAATGTTGGTCGTTGGTTTAAACCTTAGTAAATAATCCGAAATTTCTTCATTATTTATTCTTAACAACGTAGATCCTATCATATGAACCCACATCTTTCTTTTAATTGGAATAAGTTGAGGCATAATACCAACGTTACAATCCAACAGTTCAGTGTAAACATTTTCCCTGTACTGAAGATGTTGGACCTCACACTTAAGTGCTCTATCAATTTTTTTACTACGTCCTAACTGCTCAATATTATATATACACTTAAAAATAACCTTTTGCGAAGATGACAAAGAATTAATTGCATCTGTAATCCTCGGCACCATACTTTCCAAATGTATCTTATTCCCATGATACCCTATAACAAAGGCATCACCCTTGTTTTTTTTCTTCAAAGAAAATTGTTCTTCAAAAAATGGGTATGTATAGTAAATAAATACTTTTTGAACAAATTGGTAATAAAAATCTTCAGACTCTAAGCCATTCGCAATAATGAAATCAAAACCACTCAAATGTGAACACATTGAAGGTCTGGGATCTATAATCCCTACATGAATCTTTGGAATCTTTAATTTTACCTGGTCAACAATTTCTGATTTATATTCGGCACCCATCATTAATAAAATATCATATTGTTGAGACTTTAAATTTTCAAAATTTGAAAATTCTTCAATAGAATAAGATCGATCTAAATCAAGAACCCCAAGAAGTTGAGAATAAAATTTATAAGAAGGGTTTTTATCATTCTTTCTATAAAAAAGAATTTTCATCGCCTAAACGCCCTTGATTAGTTCATAAATATGGCGGCCTTTGTCTCCTAAACCATAATTTTTAACAACTCTAAAAGTCGGAAAAATAAACTCGAGATAATTTACCAATTCATCTGCAGTTTCAAAAGACCAAGAAGACGTCCGTTGCCAATCGGTAGAATTTGCTGGCTTAGCACCACTTTCTTTTAATCGACATTCAATCAAAATCCGTTGACAGGCGTTTGCAATTTTTAAGGCATTTTTTTGAACGTTTTTTGTATGATGTAAAACAGAAAAAATACAAACCGTATCAACAGGGTCAATCTTTTCAATTTTATCTATATCCATATGCCGAAAATTCACATTTTTATCTGTAATATGAGAAACTAATTGCGCAATTTCTATACTCGCAACATCAATATCTACGCCTATAACATCAGCCCCTCTGTTATGAAGATAAAAAGAAAGCAATCCTGTATTACAACCAATATCCAAAAACTTTTCCCTAGGCATTATTGTAATTTTATTTAACAATTCCGTACGAGAGTCTAAATCTCGAACACCTCTCGCATAAACATAAGAATTTTGAATTGTATGGTAAACTCCATTTTCTGCCCGAGTAGACTGGCTTCCTTTAAACAAAGATGTTTTAGTCAAATTAAATGCATCATCAATAAAATGATCTAAATAAATCTTTTCAAATGGTAGCGTCGTAAAATCAGAAAAAATATGTTCTTTTTTATATTTTTCGTAGATTAATTCATTCGCCCACTTAAAAAATTCCGCATTTGTAGAATTTATAAGACTCTCTGATATTAACTCCGCCTGATCATAATCAATAAGAACCGCATGTGAAGATCCCATGCGAAAATTATTCGGTTTCAAATCTGCATGAAAAACTCCGAGCCGTCTTTGCTCTATCACAGCAAGGATAACATCCCCCAAAACTCCAAACTCTTTCGTAGGATAATAAGGCATAATGAAATATTCGCCCAAAACAGACTCATACATATTAGGAAAAATGAACGATTTTTTTTCTTCCTGCGAAAGCTCCCCACATAAAACATGATCTGGAGAAGTGAGGCACTCCGCTCCTGCCAACTTATTAATAATCCCTGCTTCTTCTAATACGGAATTGCGCTTTTTCTGATTTCTTTTTAAAGCTAATTTTATAATAAATTTTTTATCGGCACTTATGCCAATTAGAGAATCTTTATGCCGTGTTTCATGCAAATTGAGAAAACTTATTCCACAAATATTTATACTGGAATCCGTACTCATCCCGAATGCTTCTTGAACACGAAACCGATATGGATTGAAAAAGTCATAAAATTTAGCATGAGCAGTACGTACTTGCTTTTGAAAGAGGCCTGCCCCTTTTTTTAAAATTTTTGACATTTTTGCTCCGCCCAAATAAAATCTTCTGAACCTATCTAAACTAAAATACTAAATTTTTCCAGTAGTCCATATGAAACAAATAGATAAAATATTTGGTAAGCATTATTTTAAGTGATATTATGAGAGGAAATTAGGATAATTACCCTATTACTTCCATGGAAGTTTTTGAAAATTTATTTTTTAAAAGACTAACACCTATTCATCTATCCATCCTTATGATAAAAAATCTACATTCTATTTAAAACTTCATGGAGAGAATCATGATTGATTGGACTAAACTCACGCATGACCCTCTTGATGAAATTGTCAGATCTAAAGTTTTAAAATATCTCATTTCTATCAGAAGAAAACTGCCCCAAAATAATTATGATCTTTTTCTTGAAAAAATTGTCCATAAAAAAAGAGTCTTAGATATAGGCCTTTGTGAACATACTAAACAACGGATGAATTCACCTGCATGGAAGCACAATATTATTCAAAAAAGCGCAGCCTACACTCTTGGCACTGATATCTTAATATTAGAACAATAATAATTTATCTATACTATTTAGAGACATGATTATAAAAAATATACTCCTTAAATTCTTCCTAACATAACCATCCGGTACACTCTCCAAATTGAAAAATTATAAATACTCATTCTTAAAAAGAACACAACTCAAAAGCTTATCGGATTTTTTAGGAGGTCGCGTTACATGGCTATGTATTATATCTTTTTTACTTAGCTTTGTTCAATTCTTAACTGACGTGCTCCTTGGCATTGCATTAACAGGATTCATAAGCGCACTTGGCCTTATAAACGATACAATATCAAAAACAAATCAAACTGATCTTATCCAGGCATTACTATTTCTTGTATCTGCAGCAACAATACGTGGCTTATTTTTTGGACTTCAAACTTATATCCAAAGTGCTTCCTTAATTGAATTTGAATCAAAATTTCGAAAAGATATTGTATATCAATCATTAATCTCTAGACGATCTGATATTTCTAAAACAACTTCTCTATTTCACGACATACTAACAAATTCGTCAAATTTCATCTTTATTTTTCTACTTATTTTAAGTCGAGCTGTTATTGGAATATTTATATTTTTTTATTTATTATTTTTATCGCCTTATCTAACTATTGCTTCTCTTATTCTTATGATAGTTATTCTATTACCTTATTTTCTAATTGATAAAGAAATTCGCCACCTCTCAAAACAATTATTCGAAAACCTGGATTCTGCCTCAAAAATTCTTGTCAATGGATTAAAAAATTCATTATTTCTCCACATACAAAACACCTATATAAACGAAATTACAAAAGCCCATAAAGAATTAGAACAACATCGAAAAAAATATCTATCCCAATGTAAATTTAGTGCAAGTAGAGGAGCTCTGCCAGTTATTATCGGCACCTGGATGCTTGCATTTATAACCGCTCTTAATTATTTTTTCCCGACCCTTGAACAGGGTCAGCTTATCACATATTTTTATTTATTTATTCGCTGTATTCAAATGCTTGGAGAAATTGCACTTCAAAGAACGCGCCTTAATTTACATTATATTCGATTTAGAGAATTATGGATATGGTGGAATGGGAAAAAACTTACAACATTCCCACATTATATTGAATTATCCTCAAATAAATTTCCAAATTCTATTGGATGGGAAATAAATAATGTATCACACACCTATAAAGACTCTGCTTATCCCATTATTATAAATTTAACTTTTTCAATTAAAAAAAATTCTTGTTGCGTCATTACCGGTTCCTCGGGTAAAGGAAAATCTACGCTATTAAATTTGCTTCTTAGCCTCGAAACACCAACAAATGGAACAATAATAATTGAAGGAGATGCGATAAAAACAAATCTTAATGAAGTAAAAAATAAACTACTTAACTCGATTGGATACGTCGGCCCTGAAAGCTATCTCATTGCAGGAACAATTAAAGAAAATTTACTCTACGGTATTGGACAAATCGACGTTTCAGAACAAAAAATAGAAGAAGCTCTTACATTAGCAAACTGCCCATTTGTGTTTGATTTTCCAGACAGTTTGAATCATAAAATTACAGAGCAAGGAGAAGGCCTATCCGCAGGACAAAAACAACGCCTCATGTTAGCACGTGCCTTACTTCGTGATCCAAAGGCACTATTTTTAGACGAAGCAACTGCCAATCTAGATGCCGAGAGCGAAGAAATGTTATTATCTACGCTTTCAAAGCTCAAAAAATCAATAACCATTGTAGCAGTAACACATAAACCTGCATTTCTGAAAATATCAGACCAACATCTGGATCTCAACAAGGTGCACCCATGATTAAATCTTTTTTTTTAAAATTCATTAAATTTCTATCATTTTTTTGGAGAATTATTCCACGTTTCCTCCGAAGGAAAATAATATTTTTTTTCTTCGTTCTTGAATCTCGTGTTGGTACTCCAGAAAATGCTTTAAGAAATCTTTTTTTTATATATGACGATCTTGATGATGCTATTAATGAACGCGCATGTGCGTATGGACAAGGCGTTCATCCTAAAAAAAGAATTATGCAATATGACGATTTCTTTTTAAGCCATATTAATAATGGCGAAAATGTGATTGACATTGGATGCTATCACGGTGTCACAGCAAACTATATTGCTCAAAATAAACCTTTATCAAAAGTAATTGGCATAGAAATTGATGAAAAAAAATGCGAAAAAGCAAAAAAAATACATTCCAGAGATAACCTTCATTTCATATGCGCCGATGCAACACGAACTGTCCCCCCCGGGAAATGGGACGTTATTATTTTATCAAATGTTCTAGAGCATATTGAAAACCGAGTAGATTTTTTAAAAAAAATTATTACTCAGATAAATCCAAAAAAAGTACTTATTCGCCTCCCAAATTTTGAAAAATCTTGGCATTTGCCATTAAGAAAAGAACTTGGAATTTACTATTTCTCAGATCCAACTCACTATATAGAACCTTCTATCTCTGATTTTAAAAATGAAATATATGCTGCCGGATTATTGCCCATAGAAACAATAGTTTTATGGGGAGAAATTTGGGCTTTATGCCAACAAAATCAAGGAACCGTTTAGTGTCCTATAAACCTAAAATTCTTCTTTTATTTTCAAGCAGCTCAATAGGAGGTGCTGAACGCAGCCTAACAAGAATGGCAACATACGATCAAGAAAACAGGCCCATATATTTTTTAGCCACACTCTGCGGCGATGGTGAATATGCGGATTTTGTACGGTCCATAGGACATATACCTAATATTTTTGGGAATAAAAAATCATCATTCGGGATAGCATCGATTATAAAAGTCATCTTTTTTCTTTATCAAGAAAAAATTGATATCTTATACATATGTGGTTTGAAAGCTGCAATTATTTTTCGTTTACTCCGCTTTATTTACCCTTCTATAAAAATTGTTCACGGAATTCGATCAAGTCCAGGATCAAATTCACGCCTTGATTTTATAATGCGTAAAACAGAAAAATTATTACATCCATTAACGAATCTTTATATTACAAACTCAAAAATTGCAGCCAATATACTTATAAAGAATTGTCACATTCCTGAAAGGAAAATTATAACCATTTATAATGGAGTTGAAAACTTCCCCCTATCTTCTTTTAGAAAAAAAATAAACGATCATAAAAATAATATTATTACGATTGCTAACCTTCTCCCTGGAAAAGGTCATATAGAATATTTAGATATTATTCAAACAGTTTTAAATAATACAAATGATACTTATTTTTATTTTATAGGTCGTGATGACATGAATGGCCGCGTACAAGAAGAAATCAAAAAAAGAAACCTAGTGGGAAAAGTAATTTGTACAAACTATATATCGAATATAAACAATTATCTTGAAACAGCAACAATAATGGTACTTCCTTCCAAAGGGGAGGGTTCTCCAACAAGTATCCTCGAGAGTATGTCTTATCAAATTCCTGTTATTGCATATTCCGTTGGAGGTATTCCTGAACTAATTAATCATGATATCGATGGATATATTATTGAGCCATTTAATAAAAATGAAATGGCTCGCCTAATTATTCATCTTTTAAAAAACCCTAATATTAATATTCATATGGGAGAATCTGGAAGAAAAAAAATAGAAAAATTCTTTACTATAAAGCTATGTGCACAACAACATGATGAAACATTAAAAATGTTATTCAAGAATACAAAAATATCTTGTCATTAATGTACTTCGCAAGTCTTAAAAAATTTCCTACCCCCCCATCTCGGCCAATTTACGTGCGTTTTCGTCCGATAACAAGGCGGTAATGACTTCCCCCAAATCCGGACCCTTTAATACATCAGGTAAATTATGCCACGTCATATTGATGCGGTGGTCTGTTAAACGCGACTGGGGAAAATTATAGGTCCGAATACGTTCTGACCGGTCCCCCGACCCCACCTGTTCCTTACGGATCGCCGCACGTTCGGCATCTGCCAGCGTCCGCTTTGCATCAAACATCCGCGCGCGCAGCATCTTCATGGCCTTTGCCCGGTTTTTATGTTGCGACCGTTCTTCTTGAACCTGCACCACAATCCCTGTGGGAATATGCGTAATGCGAATGGCGCTATCGGTTTTATTCACGTGCTGCCCCCCAGCCCCTTGGGCCCGGTACGTGTCGATGCGCAAGTCACCCTCGTTAATATCCACCTCGACCTCCTCGGCTTCGGGCATCACGGCCACGGTCGCCGCCGATGTGTGCACACGACCCGACGCCTCGGTCTTCGGCACACGTTGTACACGATGCACGCCTGATTCATATTTTAATTTTTGGAAAACAGATGTACCCGTGATATCCACAACAACCTCGCGCATCCCCCCTAGATCCGATTCAGAAACATCCATCACCTCAAATCCCCAGCCTTGCGACGCCGCAAACCCCCGATACATCGTAAAAAGATCAGACACAAACAACGCCGCTTCATCCCCGCCCGTGCCGGCGCGGATTTCCAAGATCGCGTTGCGCGTATCGGCCTCGTCCCGCGGGATCATTGCCAATTTAATCTCGGTCTCAAGCGCAATGATTGCACCATTTAAATCATAAAGTTCAGCGGCCGCATCCGCGCCCAAATCAGGATCATCTACCATTTCTTCAAGTAATTTACGGTGCGCAAGTGCCGTATTATACCGATCGGCAAGTTTTGCCATAGGAACGAGCGCCGCAAATTCTTTTGAATATTTTTGAATGTCAGCCGGGGATAAACCCCCAGCGCCCATCAACGCCGACACTTCATCATAACGCGATTTCATTTGATGAAGATGAGCGATCAAGGACATGGCGTATTACCTTTATTACAATCCAGCAATCTTTTGACAGCAAAGACCGATAACGCCGTAACACCTGCCGCCCCTAACACGACCGGCGCACGTAAAAAATTAAATGGACTAAGCGGATTAATGGCGATGCGTGCAGTAGTTACGACCCCAACAAATGCCGATGCTCCTCCAACGGCAAGCGCCGCCATTGCAAGCGCCGCCTGGGCCTGACGTTCTTGTCCCTTAAATTCATCATACCGACAACTCATTTTATAATCCCACATCAAGAAAATCTAAGAAACATAAACATATTTCCTTCACAAATGAACAAGCCCGGAGCTTTTAAAACCCCGGGCCATATCACCATCAAACCGACAATCTATCGGCTGTAATATTCGACAACCAGTTGCGGATCCATTTGAACGGCATAGGGCACGTCTTCTAAAGATGGGGTACGCAAGAAAGTCGCTTTGTATGTTTTAGGTTCTGCGGTGATATAGGCCGGAACATCGCGTTCCGCACTTTCATTCGCGGCCATCACCATCGGAATATTCCGGGATTTATCTTTGACTTCGATCACATCGCCAGGTTTCACTTGATAGCTGGGGATGTTAACTTGTTTGCCGTTCACCGTGACGTGGCAGTGATTGACCAATTGGCGTGCACCCCAAACGGTCGGCACAAATTTCGCGCGATACACAACGGCATCCAAACGACGTTCCAACAATCCAATCATATTCTGACCGGTGTCACCTTTTAAACGCACAGCTTCGACATAGTAACGCGCGAATTGTTTTTCGCCGATGTTACCATAGTATTTTTTCAATTTTTGTTTGGCGATCAACTGCAAGCCGTAATCGGTCGGCTTGCCTTTGGTGGCGCCATGTTGACCGGGGCCAGTTTGACGACGGTTATACGGGGATTTATCGCGACCCCACATATTACAGCCAAAGCGGCGATCTGATTTATATTTAAACTCGGTACGTTTACCTGACATCGTGTGATCCTTTCATAGATCTTTTTTGTGCGCCTGTAGGCCCCATTGAGGTAACCCCCAAGACCGCCGCCAAGTCGCGTTATTGTCCTGATGTCCCAACCGCTGGGCTTGACGTACGGAAACAAAGCCCGCATTCAAGGAAAGGCCACTTTCGCGCCCCTTCTTTTCAGGAATAAGAGGGTTTTACCGGGGGACGTCGCAAAAAGCAAGTCTAAAAAGGAAAAATCTACTAAAAAAACAAAATCCCCGAAGTAACCCCCGGGGATTTAAACAATGTCAGCAGATCTTAAAAAGACTTAAGCCGATTTGGCGATCTTGGCCTTGGTCACTTCCGGATCGCGCAGGACATACCCCCGGCCCCAAACGGTTTCGATATAATTCTCACCAGCCATTTGTTCAATTTTTTTCCGCAATTTGCAGATAAACACGTCAATAATTTTGACTTCGGGTTCGTCCATCCCGCCATACAGGTGGTTGAGAAACATTTCTTTGGTCAAGGTTGTCCCCTTACGCAAGGACAAAAGTTCAATAATACCGTATTCTTTGCCCGTTAAATGCAAGGGTTTGCCGTCCACATCCACTGTCCGAGAATCAAGGTTTACCACCAATTTCCCGGTGCCAATCGTACTTTGTGCATGACCTTGCGACCGGCGGACAATCGCCTGAATCCGGGCAACCAGCTCGCGTTTATCAAACGGTTTGGTCAAATAATCATCAGCGCCAATTCCTAACCCTTTGATTTTGTTATCAAGTTCCGACAGACCCGACAGGATCAAAATCGGCGTGTTCACCTTGCCTGCGCGCAGGCGTTTCAATACTTCGTATCCGTCCATATCGGGCAGCATCAAATCTAAAATAATAATGTCATAATCATATAACTTGCCAATCTCCAACCCGTCTTCACCCTGATCGGTCATATCAACGATATAGCCTTCGGATTTAAGCATCAGCTCAATCCCCTTGGCCGCCGACGAATCGTCTTCGATCAATAAAACCCGCATGATATGACCTTTCTTAATTTAATATGAAAATTCTTGTGTTCAATTTTTTTTTACTGTATTATATTTTAATAATTTTTTTTAAAACGACTCTTTAATCCTCTTTAATTTTAACAAAGATTAACGAGGGTGTAAAGCAAAAGTCATTCGAAATATAATATAGGGAAAAAAGCCTTGCCTAGAGCCAATATCAATAACATCACTAAAACTGATGAATCAGGACAACCTAAGACTAGATTACCATGGGAGTCCTCCTTATCTTCATATAAAATGACTTTCAGGAACAAAGATAATAAAGTTATTCCTTTTGGAGAGGGAATAGATAACATCCCATTTTTTTACGCTACAACTCTTCCTAAAGATGATAATTTTCCAGATTCTTTTAAACTGGCCTGTGCCTACACCATGCGAGACGCACTTTTTAAAACCGGAGAGAATAATCTTAAAGACTTGTTTTCTATTCGAATAGAGAAGGGAACAATTTTAAGTGACCAAAATTCCGATGACCCACCTTTTATAGATCTAAATCCATCCAGAGTCCTGGCCTGGTTATGTCTTTATTCCTTACCTCATCAACTTGAAACATGCAAACAACTCTTAAAGAAAGCCTTTGGGCCAACTCCACCATGGCCCATAAATGGGGGGTGGGAATCTTATACCAAAAAAATGGGCACACGCGCGCGTCGAATAACCTCGAACCAAGGGCTTGATCTTTGATTTGATTTGATGTATCACTGCCGCCACTTGTGGCAATGGGAAGAAAGATAGGCGAAAGCTCGATTCGTCCATGACCTCCGCCACATAAGCGCCAAGACAAAAAACGATTCAAGAAACACTACAGCGTCCGACCCCTTCGTCTAGAGGCCTAGGACATATCCCTTTCACGGATACAACACGGGTTCGAATCCCGTAGGGGTCGCCAATTATTTCAAATTCCCATTTAATTTCAATGATTTAAATGTTTATTCTATACTCACCCCCCTATTCAACCCCCTAAATTTATTTGGCTCACCGTGAACAGTCTGTGGCAAAATCATAGACTTTGACTGCCAACCATTATTATCTCCTTTTCCAAGAACTAACATTTCAAAAGGTCCATTGACACTATATCAATCTGACGTCAATATATTGACGTCACCTATCGGGAGATTCTCTATGAAAGTTCTTGATCTTTTTTGCGGCTGCGGAGGCTTATCTTTAGGATTTCAAAAGGCAGGCTATGAAATCGTGGGGGCATTCGATTCCTGGAAACCTGCAATCGAGACTTATAACGCGAATATGGACCATGAAGCCGTCTTTTATGATCTTTCGGATGTCCAGGGCTTCCTAAAGCTGGTAAAGAAAAAAGGCTTTGATATGATTATCGGCGGCCCGCCGTGTCAAGATTTCTCTTCAGCTGGCCATCGCCAGGAAAAAGAACGCGCCAATTTAACGTGTTCTTACGCGCAGATCATAGTGGCCGCGAAACCCCGATTGTTCCTGATGGAAAACGTGGCAAGATCAAGAACAAGCAAAGCATACAAGGAGGCTAAGCGAATTTTCTCAGAGGCTGGCTATGGTCTCACTGAAATAGTTCTTGATGCTAGCTACTGTAACGTTCCCCAAATCAGAAAACGCTTTTTCTGTATTGGCATACTTGGGGAGCCAGACGGATTTATGAGTGAAGTTATCCAAAATTCATTAAGTAAGAGACCTATGACCGTTCGAGATTATCTCGGAAAAGAGATCAACGTAGACCACTATTATCGCCACCCGCGCAACTACAGCCGCCGCGCGGTGTTTTCGGTTGACGAGCCTTCCGCCACTATCCGTGGAGTCAGCCGTCCGATTCCAGACGGTTACAAAGGTCACCATCGCGACAGCACCGAGATAGGCAAGCACTTGCGCCCCCTCACCACGCTTGAGCGCTCACGCATTCAGACATTCCCCAAAACCTTCAAATGGGTTGGATCGAAAACTGACGTTGAACAAATGATAGGCAACGCGGTTCCTGTTAATTTGGCGAAGTTTGTGGCGGAATGCCTTAACGAATACATGGGCAGGAAATCCAAACAGACGAAAAAGGCGGCGTAATATGGTGACGCAAGACGAGAAGGAGCGCTTTCGCGCTTGGCTTGGACGCAATACGGACATGAGCGAAAAAGCTATGGGCGATGTGGTAAGCCGGCTTACCCGCATCGAGAAAATCACACCGATTCATATCAATGGCGCGGCAGATGATTTTCTTTTCAAGCTAGGGAAGAAGTCGGAATTTTCGAGTTTGGGGCAAGCTGTAAAATCGCAGCTTAAACGAGCCTATAAACTTTATTACCAATTCAGGGGAAGCAAATAGCCCCTGCCCTATTCTTCGGCCTTATAGGCAAAATATATCGTCTGATCGAGCCGGCGCTCTGGCGACAGATGTTCTTCGCCGCCATGCAGAATGATATTTCTCACGATTTCCTTACCTAGGATCGGCGCGCCCATTCGCGGATGATTCATATAGCGTTGTGTTATCGCACCGTTGATCGAAAATTCTTTATCCGACTGGTGGCCGTATGTCATATCGGCGAAAATGTTGTCTATGTGAGCCACGCCCGCGCGACCGTATTCATAAAGATACCGCGTCAAGCGCAGAACGGTGCGGGCAAATCTGGTTATTTCGCCCGGCGACTTCATAACAAGATCGAGGACGACCCGAAGGAGCGCGTAATCGCTCCAAACAAAAATATCGAAAGCGTTATCATCCAACAGAGGCTTTTTACCCTTAGTCCGCCAGATAGGTTGCAGAATGAGGGGCTGTTGCTGGGCGTGGAATTTCCTATGCAGTTCGTTGAGCGCGGCAACTGCCTTCGGCAGCACTTCCCGCGCTTCCGCAAGATTGCCCCATTGACGAACATCTTTGCCGACCGGATGGAAAATAGCTTTCACATCTACCTGCGATAGGTTTGAGGCCATGCTCATAGCGCAATACATGATCGATGCCGGCCGAATGACCATTTCAGGAAACCAGGCATCGGGCGGATTCTCGCATGTCGTGTTATCAGGAATAACCGTCAGCTTGACTTCAAGAGGCCGCACTGCCCGGCCGGCAACGATTTTATCGCCGGATTCCTTCGCTTCACGCACAACCAGATCAACTCTTTCAATTGGATGGTCAATCAGCCTATCAAATGGCTCATAGTGTGCTTCAAAATCAAAAAACAGTTTATCATTCGGCAGTTCCGTATTGAAAAGTGTATCAATCGCAATTACCGTGCATTGCGTTTTCAGATCATCCGTCAAATTGACGTAGACCGCCCCTAACTTGTGATCCCGCATGTAGCACGCAAGAGCCGCCGGAAATGTGCTGTTGAATTGATTTTTTCCCCACAAGTTTTTCCCTTGTCGATTGGTATGTGTCAATCCATACAGCGATCCGTGATTTGTCATACTTTAAAATTCCTTACGGGCATACTGTATTTTACACCACATTACAAACAATATTCATATATGTGTCTATTATAAAGTAGATCCATAAACATATCCATATTGAAATTGAGCGGTAAAGAATATATCCAAACCGCTCAACAGCTTTCACTGCGCCCTGTGCGCCCTCCCGCCCTAATTAGGTTTATGTTTTTGGGCAAATTTAGGCTGGGTATCTTTATACCCCTTTGCACTGGGCGTTTTCACAGGGCTATCCTTCGTATCCGCCCCCGGAACCAGAAGGGCGGAGGGCGCAGGGGGCGCAGATTCAAGCCCCTGGGGGACCCTGTATAACTTAATAAGCCGCTTATGGTCCTTGCCGTTACGCCGATCGAATTGAATCCCTACCCGGCGCAACGCGGGGGCTATACGGGTCAGGCGTTCTGATAATGCTTTATTTGTTTTTGGCCACTGATATTTATCACGGCGAACTTGTTCATCGACAATTTTGGAAAGCTCTTCTTGCAAATCGCCCGCAGTACCTTCCCATTCCGTCCGTTGGTCATTTAAAAAGTCACATAAGGCGGTGGCCAGAGGAGATCCAGAGATTACATCATCATTTGCATCTGCACGATTTGCATCAAACGCCTGCATAAACCGCCCCTTCTCCCAAAATGCGGTCTCACATGCAGTGGCCCATATTGCAAAATCGGCCATGCGTGGTTGGCGATCCAAATGAACATCAGGCAGCCGTTTAAGACCGTGCGAAAGCATATTAATAACGGCACCGAATATGTACGGGCAAGCATCATTAAACTGCATCTGCAGTCGTTTTGCAGTCTGCCGTTTGTCTTCCGGGATGGGTTCTAAACGGAGAATAATTGAGCGATCTACCAAGTCACCCCGCGTACCTACGCTCTCAATACCGTTCATAAGAATGGGGCGCATTGCATCAAACAATATCTCCTCATCATCGGTATGAAGTGTACGGGTTGCAAAGCCGCCCCCTGTTGAAAGGCGGCATAGCGCATCAGAGGTCCAATCCGATAAGTACGACAGATTATCAAATGCCAGAATGAATGAATTATTTGCAGCAATAAATAGATCGCGCACATCTCGCGGAAGCGTGCGTAATGCAGCGGTATTAGGGTCCACAAGTTGACGCAAGAAAGACATGAGCGTACTTTTTGCTGTACCTTGTTCGCCAGAAATCACAAGGATAGGGTATGGACCATGTCCACTCAGAACCATGAGTAGCCAGGAAACAATAAGCACAAATCCATCTTCATCTTTGACGTTTAAGAAAGATTTTAACTGATCTATTGTTCCCCCTGATTCAGGTCTAGGGAGAGGTTTCATTCCCCTTCGGCGGCGGAACCGTACGGGTGGGCTATCAATTACGGCATAACCTTCTGTAGTGACTTCAACGGCCTGCCACGCATCATTGCACAGATCTATATATATTTTACCATCATATTGTGCCGCACGCAAAAAGACTTGCAGCTCCGGCCCTTCGTTGATTGCGCGGGCTTCAATAGCATTAAGGGCTGTATATATTGAATCTGGTGTTGGTGCATATTTCAGCTTTTTATAGCACTCATGACTAACCCATCTTTTAAATCCATCACTTTTTACTGCCCAGGTTTCACGATGGCCATTATCTGATATAATATCGGCGTATACCGTATTATCGTCGGTGTGAAAATAAAAAGCCTCACCAATGAGATCAACGATGATGTCAGCCGCCTTTTTCTTGTCTTCGCCACTTTCAGCTTTGATCAATTTTTCTTGCTGTTTGACTGCATCATCAAAACGCCCCAATATAATCCCGAGAGACCGCAGGTTCTCACGTATACTTTCAAACCTATCTCGACTTGAGGCTTTTAAATTTGCTAGGAACATAAGGTTTTCAGGCATAAAAGGACTTGTTTTATCAGTCTCTGTTTGAGTGATAATATTATTGATCCATTCATCGTTTAAGAAAGTAGACGACAGTTCATCTACGGTATTTGTATTAATGGTGTCATCAGTCATGGTTATTTCCCTCCGTTCATACGTTTTTTAAAATTAATTTGTTCAATACTCTTGACGGTTCGTATGACTTCACGTTCGTCAAGCGGCGGCTTGCAGTACTTATCATTGAAAGCAAGCATGAGATCGAGGCAAATACCGGGATCAACCATTTTTGCAATCAAGTGACCTGAAATTCGCGTAATGGTGGTATTCCGCTGCCCTTCTGGCACCTTCTCGCGGACCATATCTTTAATTGGCCGTTTCTCGGTCGTGGTACTGCTACTACCGCCTTTCTTCATGAGCGCAAGAAGCCAAGGGGGTAGGGGCGCAAGGGGCGTATCTAGTGATAAATCTTCTGGTAGTTCGTAATAACCGCCGGATTTATGTCGGGATGGCGGAGCAACAATGTACCCACCATCTCCACGTACATCTATTCCGGGTCCAATTGCCCCTGCACTATTGGGTATATTTCCGCCTGGATGCTTGAACAAAATATGTTCACCACCTCCACCCGTTTTCCAACGTAGGGTGGGAGGAAGTTTCTCATGCTTTTGCTCAAGGTCATTAAGAGAAAGATCGCCGCCGTGACGAGGATCAATATCAATGGCAACAAATCCACTTATTTTTCCAGTTGCAATACCGATATTTTTTTGTCCAATACCAGAAAACCATTTTTTTATAGTAGTGGGATCAGATAATGCATCTTTTAGGCCTTGTGGCGCCAAGGATCCGATGGGATGTTTCGCGGAGGATTTACAATCAGATTTTCCACATGAACAAACCACTACGCCATTTTTTTGAACCGCGGCGTATAAGGGCAAGACAGAAAACCCCATCCCAATATAATCAAGGGCATATTGTCGTGTGTTTTTGATGGGGGCCTTCATACTGCACCCCCATGATTATTTTGACGTAATTTTTTAACCCACGCATCCGCATCTTCCTTGGCAACAAGAGTCCGCCTGCCGCGTTTTATAATGGGCAGGTTTCCTTTTTTGATTTCTGCGTAAAAACTTGTTCGTGAGATTGTATATTGTCGTAAAAAATCTTTTACGGTAATTAATATCTTTTCCATCTTTTAAACCTCATGTTCGATTGACCAAAACATCCTCTCGGATGCGTAGCCGCAAATATGAGATTTTAAAAAAGGTTTTACACAGGGGAAATAAAGGCAGGGGAAATTTCCCCTTGACAAATTAATTTGATAGCAGTCGCCAAATGCTCACAGCATATAAATACTCATCTTTTCCGCGTTTTCCTGCCTCATGATCATCTAGAACGTGAAAAATAATTTTCCCAATATCAGAAAACGATGCGTCACAAGACCTCGCATCAATTGTACGTAATTGATTAATGTTCGGCGTTATTTGATTTATAATAATTTCCGGTATTTCAGACCCTTTGCCACGTTTAGGTAATTTATACCCGCTGTTCTTTAATTGTGACTCGATAGAAGATCGGTAACCCTCTTGCAATTTAACCAAAGTAGATTTTACATGATTAATTTGTTCCAAAATTGGTCTTGTAATATCAAACACAAAAACAGCGCATTCCTTGTCATTTAATATACGCCGAATAGATGTCGTAAAAAATTCTCTATCTAATTCCTGTGCTTCCTTTTTTGGGAAATGGTGAGAGATAGTGCAAACAACATCATGTAGTTGATAGCCTGTTTGGCGAACAAATTTAATATGATCTCCTAATTGTTTACTTGGTATTTGGGGATCAATAAAATTTTCTAAACCAAACCTATATGCGTTTGCAGAAGCAATATCAAGATCAAGGCTTCTTGTCTTCCATGCACGCTGATATTCTGGGGCTCTTCGTAAAAACTCCCATCGCCATTGATCGTCGTTATATCCTTGGGTCAGCTCTTTATATGCATTGCGATCTGTCCAGTCTAATTCCATATCAAATTCCTTGTGCTTTAACAAAAATCATAATATGCTTCCCTTGGATTGTGTAGGTGTCCTGTGCAATCTGGGGCTTAGAAACCCTTATAACCGCGGCTGGCATCAGCCGTTAGTTGGTGCCTTTCCCTAAAAAGAATGGTGCCACAGATGCCGCTCTTCGGTCTACGACCGGAGGGCGGTGGTGTATGTCCAACCTTCGGGTAAAGGCCATCGCGCCGTTACGGTTATAACGGTTTCTAACCTCCGGTCACCAGAGACACCTCTGGTGACTTTTTTATTGGCGGGGTAGGAAATTATGGATTCGTCTCTCTATTTATTGGTCACGATTATTATAGCCGCGCTTGTCGTTACGTGGGTAACAAGACCAAAAAAGAAATTATATTTCTGCCGTTTTGTCAAAAAAGTATATGTATGCGAAGCTGAAAAGAAGAAAAAATATCCCTCTCTATCTAATGGGATGGCTTTATATCGGGAGGGAATGACAATAAATTTTTGGCAAAAGGTATATCTACCATTTCCGCCTCAGTTAAGAATGTCTGTTGGTGCGATTGCTTATTCTCTAAAAAGAAATAAAAAAGGGCAATATGTTCCGGTAAGATTTAATCCTGAAAAACAAGTAGAGCATACGATATCTTTTAATTCAGGGGAAATAATATCTATATATTGGAGCCGATATGACATGGGATTTTGCTCTGATACAGGGGTTTTCACCTGTGAGGTAACTCCATATCAAATGTCGGAAGAGGAAACAATAAACGCCGTTACACTAAAATTTATTAGTGAAGGCTGGAGGGTAGATTCCTCCATCAGCGATGAGGTACAAAAATATCTTAAAGATCATAAAACATATCTTGAAAAAAAAGGTGAAGCTGTATCAGAAGAAGAAATAAAGGAAATAGAAAAAATTAAAAAAATAGCTGACCTAGCATCAAACGATCTCAAAAATTTTGGGATTGTTGGAACCCTTTATTAATTGGAAATAACACCAAATATTTTTTGAAGATAATTAAAAATTCTGATATTGCAGAAAGTAAACAGAATAGTATATTTCAAATTTATTTTGGCAATTGCCAAAACTATAAACCAGCCCAGTTTTACCTTGCTTTTAAATATAGAAAATTGAGCCTCCATCGAGGTAAATACTCGGCAACAACCTCGATGGCCATTATTTCTATAATATAAATTATATCGCCACAGAAATTTTAAAATGACGCCCTAATGCTAACGACATTATCATGTACCCCGTCCTTTAACGATGGTGTGAAACAATAACTAGCCCACGCTTCCATAAGTTTACGGCGCTTCTCAAATAAATCGCCACGACGATATGCGGCCTCAACTCTGTTTTCGACGACATGCGCCAAAGCCGCTTCTGCAACTTCACGTGAGAAATTGGTTTCCTCAGCGGCCCAGTCTCGGAATGTACTGCGAAAACCATGAACGGTTATATCTTTACGGCCGATGCGGCGCAGGAGCATGAGCATCGCCATATTGGAAATCGGTTTGTCGCCTCTCCTACCACGAAAAATCCAACCGCTTTTATGATTTGCGGGTTGTTCAAACTCAATCAGCTTTTCGGCCTCATATAAAATTTCAATTGTTCGGTCGGTTAAAGGAACTCGGTGCTCTATCCCAGTCTTCATTCTATGCGCTGGCACAGTCCAGGTTTTAGCTTTTAAATCTATTTCTTCCCATCTAGCCCCAGTAGCTTCATTGGTACGTACTCCGGTTAGAATTGTGAATTCTAATACACGCGCACCAAGATCATTAATTTGCTGCAAACCCAACATGAAATCCCCGATCTCCGAATAGGGCAGTGCAGGGAAATGGCGGACTTTTGCAATCTTGGAGGGCCTCGGCAACAACTGGTCTAAATGACCACGCCATCTAGCTGGATTTTCTCCCTGCCGATATTCACGGACTTTGGCGAAGTCGAGGATGCGTTCAATACGGTTACGTATTCTATCGGCAGTTTCTGTTTTTGTTGCCCATATTGGCTGTAAAATTTTAAGGACTAAATCAAGATCAACTTCGTTCACTGGTAATGTCCCGATGATTGGATAAGCGTACTTTTCAAAGAACGAGTTCCATTGTTTAATGGCCTTCTGGTTACGCCATGCACCTTTATGGGCGTCTATATATGCATTTGCGCATTCTTTAAAAGTTATACCCTTAATGGTTTCAAGCCGCGCCTTTACTTCGGCCGCCTTTTTAGCTTCAAGAGGGTCAATTTTCATAGCCATAGATTTACGGGCATCCTGCATTTTAATCCGTGCTTCAGCCAAAGAAACTACGGTCAGGGGGCCAAGCCCCATTTCACGATCGCGACCATTAAAGCGGTAACAGAATAGCCATGATTTGGCCCCGCTTGCGGCCACCTGAAGGTAGAGCCCCCCACCGTCGTGATGAAGGCCTTTCTTCTTTTCGTTTTTAACTTGGATCGCCGTCAGCTTATTTAGTTCTCTTGCCATTTTAGCCCCCTGCTCAACCCCCTAATGATAGGGGGTTACGGTAAAACTGTGTCGAACAACTACCAACATAAGATAGCTCAACAAGCAAGAAAATAAAGTGAAATCAGATACTTATGAACGACAACGAATTACCGCGAATATCAGTTAGGCGGCCGTAGGGGTCGCCAATTTCTCTTCCCAAATCATCCAATAATGTTCTATAATACCTTTAAATTCTATGTTTTGTCGCTGTTTTAGCGTCCTAGAATTTCCCTCAGTTTCCGACAAAATCCTACGATTGTAGGGGTATCACAGAGGGGTATTTAACTGGGAAAATGGGATGCCCCTAAACATTATTTATCGGGCACAGGCCGGGGACGGGACCGAACCCGAATTTAGCGCGTTCATTTGATCCACAACCCGCTGACATAAGTTCGCACGAGAATCCCTCACCGCTTGAAATGTAGCCGCGAGTGAACCTAATTTTCTTGTAATTTCTTCGCGGGCAACTTTTCCTGAATCTCCAGACAGATATTCATCAGCATAATGAATTATATTTTGAATCTCCCCAGTTCGACCGTCTCCCATTCGGAAAAACACTTTATTTCGTCTAACGATTATAATTCCGGAATATTGATCGTAATCCGCAATAACAATACCCTCAGAATCCTGTCCTGCAATCTCAACAATATGATGTTGTGTATAAAATTCTTTTTTTTCAGGATGATTTACAGTTAAGGTTTGAATGACAAAAATTGCACCCGATCGGTCATTTTTAACAAAGTCACTATCAAACCATTTTGATTCCAAAACAGCCGTCAGGGCATCTAAACGATTAGCTTCCGGAAGAGAAGGAATTTTAGCCAACAAAAAACGTCTTACATGATTTGCATCATTTGGCCGACTATTAACTAAACCGGGGAAAAACGGCGCTTGTATAAGGGCGATAAAAGCTTCTGTATGATGTTCTTTAGGCAAAATATTGAATTCAAACATACTACTAAATGTATCAAGTGCTTGCCCAGGGCTAGCCTCTTTGACAAGTGCCTGAAACCAATCGGCTTTCATATCTTTTTGAAAAACACTTAAGTCTATTTTACCTGAACGAGAGATATGACCAACCCAGTCTTCAAAATTCGACGGAAACGATTCAATAACAGCAGCCATTATTCTTCCTCTTTTATTCTAAATACAATGACTTTATATATATTTTCGTTCCTTATGTCAATGAAATCGAACGGCTTATTTTTTGCTCTCTCACCCATTTCCACATAATTTTACATGCCGAAACTGGGCCGCCAATGCAAACTTTAACGTTGCTTGGCCATGATCATGCGTCATATGCAACACATCCAATATATCTTGCCATGTTGTTAAACAGAGTTGCGTCGGACCAGATATGTCCATTATAGCCGAATCCAAAGCACCTGACGGGACCATTCGGTCATCAAACACCGCAAAGCCAGACGCCCCCCTTAATGATGTCGCACACCAAGATACCGGCAAAATTCGCGCAGCATCCCCGCCAATTTTGGGCAAATGTAACCGCGTCGCGATACGGGCGGCGAGATCCGTATCACCGGCGTTGGCCCCCGCGCATACATCATTAGGATCAATACTGTATAAAACATCCGCGATCATTTCGATCAACCGGTTCAATTCCACCGGATGATCGTGAATCTCTGAAAAATCGAGGGTGAAGGGCTGGTCCGATACGGCGTCATACCGGATCGCATTTATTTTAAGTAAGATTTGGGCAGATGCCCGCGCTAGGACCGAGAAAGCCCGCGCGCCTGTTGCGTGCATAATCATGTTTTCCCCCACAGAAAAATGATGGTTATATTTATTATTTTATCGTCTCAATCTTTTCTATTCATGACGCTTCGTTGAGCGCAGGGCTACTCTAATGGATATATTCTGGAAAGTCAAATATTTCGGAAAATAAAATCTGTTCTTTTTATGTTCTTTTTCGTTGACATGAGGAACAAGTATGGTACATTAGAGAACAGAGCAAGAATACCCATCGACGGCAAGATTGTGAAAGGTCTTTATTTTTGGGGGATTATTGTTCATATCGGTGTTGCGGACGGGGTCGTTCACATGCCACAGTCACAGGAGGTTTTTTGATATGTCCATCATCGCGATCAAGGGGAAAGAAATGTCTGATAAAAATAATGTGGTCTCATCCGATAAACGTAAAGCACTCGATGCGGCGCTTGCCCAAATTGAACGGGCCTTTGGGAAAGGATCAGTCATGAAACTGACCCAAGGGAATAACCCGATGGAGGTTGAGGCTGTGTCGACCGGCTCTCTGGGCCTGGATATCGCGCTTGGGATTGGCGGTGTTCCCCGCGGTCGCATTATTGAAATTTTTGGTCCAGAATCATCCGGAAAAACAACCCTCGCCCTACAAATTATTGCCGAAGCGCAAAAAATGGGCGGAACGTGTGCGATTGTGGATGCCGAACATGCACTTGACCCCACCTATGCCCGAAAACTGGGGTGCAACATTGATGAACTGTTAATCTCACAACCCGATACAGGTGAACAAGCGCTGGAAATTACCGATACGTTGGTACGTTCCGGCGCCCTTGATGTCGTCGTCGTTGATTCCGTTGCGGCCCTTGTTCCCCGTGCCGAACTGGAAGGTGAAATGGGCGATTCCCATATGGGATTACAAGCACGCTTAATGTCTCAAGCCCTACGAAAATTGACAGGATCCATTTCGCGGTCACGCACCATTGTTATCTTTATTAACCAGATCCGTATGAAAATCGGGGTGATGTTTGGATCGCCCGAAACCACAACCGGCGGAAATGCTCTTAAATTTTATGCCTCAGTTCGCCTCGATATTCGTCGTATTGGTTCGATCAAAGACGGCGAAACGGTCACAGGCAACCAAACACGGGTCAAAGTCGTCAAAAACAAAATGGCTCCTCCGTTCCGCCAAGTTGAATTTGATATCATGTACGGCGAAGGCATCTCCAAAATGGGGGAAATTATCGATTTAGGGGTCCAAGCAAACTTAATTGAAAAAGCAGGAGCGTGGTTCTCGTATAACGGCGAACGATTGGGCCAAGGACGTGATAATACCAAAAATTATTTACGTGAACATCCCGCCCTCGCCCAAGATCTTGAGGCAAAAATTCGGGCAAATGCAGGGATGATGGCCGATAAAATGCTCGCCAGCCCTGACACCTCAGATGATTCAACACCCGAAGATTCAATGGATGATACGCCGATGGCTGCCCCAAAAACCAAAAAATCCGCCTAATCTGAAATCCATTTATAAACAGAATTTAATAATCAAGACCCCTAATTTTGGGATCTGGACACGACAATCTTTATTTAAACAAAAAAGGAATACATGATGGCAACAATACCCTCTGATTTTCTAAAAACGATGGGATTTGATATTGAAACACCGCAAGATCGTTTATTGGTTCATCAATCTGTGATAGAGCATACACGCAATGGACGCGGATTTTGGCCCGTCATTCAGGTCAATGGAATACCTCAAGTCCTCCAATTTTCGATCGATCAATCCCAAAAATCCATTCACGGTCATCCTTATGATCATCGATGGACACCTGAGACCGGATCTATTCATTTAATTCCCTTACACGCCCTGCGCGTGGTTGATTGGCCTCGCGTACGCCATGCGGGGTAAAATTAAAACGATTCTGGAATCGCTATGATTTTGGCAACGTCACCATCACCTCAGCCCCCCCTTTGGGATGATTCCGAAAACGTACCTGTCCACCACGACTTTCAATTAAAGTCTGGGCAATAAATAACCCCAGACCCATATTTTGAGTATCCCGAGTTTTGGTCGTTAAATATGGTTCCCCAATGCGCGCCAAAATCGCTGGGGCAAACCCGGCCCCATCATCATGAATAATCAATCGTATGCGTGCCCCATACAATTTTAAAATGATATCCACATGCGTACGCGCATGTTGTAAAGCATTTTGAATGAGATTGCCCAAACTTCGCATCACTTCAGCACTGGGGGTCAACATCTGATCTGATAATTCAGGGGAATCTGTAATCGTCACCATAACATCCGGCCGTTCGTGCGCGTAACTGTCCGCCAACTCCTGCATCAATTGCGCGGGCGTCCGGGCTGTCACCAAAGGATCTTCATCGCGTTCAGGATTTGTTGAAAAATCACGTAAAATATTGCTACATCGCTTAATTTGTTCCACCAAAAGATTAAGATCGTCTTTCATCTCTGGATCATTCGCATATTCACGATGTAAATCCTTGGCAATAATCGCAATCGTACTTAACGGGCTGCCCAGTTCATGCGCCGCCGCCGCCGCCTGGGCCCCCAATGCAGCCAACTGCCGTTGACGCGATAACGAGAGTTGTGAATCATATAACGCATTCTGAATATGCCGATATTCGTATGAAATACGCCACACGTAACTGGCGATAAAGGCGACCGCAAAAATCAAGGCAATTTGCTCGCCCAATAAATACGTGGGGGTGATGACCACCTCGCCACCCGGCCAAATCAACGGAACATTCCAAATCGACAACAACGTCGCCATCAAAATGGACAAAAACGAGAGCAAAACCATCCGCCCCAAATTCAGCACGGCCGCCGCCACGGCCACTTGCGATATCATTAACATCGCAAACGGATTTTCAAATCCACCTGTAAAATAAAGCAAAAGCGCGAATTGAATAATATCAAGAGCCAAATAAACGGTCGCTGCATTTTCACCCAATCGCCGGCGCCCATGAACAATCAAAGCAAACAAGTTAATAAAGATCAATAACCCAATGCAGGCCGCCACATTGGCAATCGGCAAATGTAGATCGAGGGTGAAAAATGCCAATGAAACGGCCAGTAATTGCCCAAACACCGACGCCCAGCGCACCGCGACCAGCGTGCGGTTCGAAACGGTAAAATTGGGGTGTGCAGGGGTCAGCATAGGCAAAGTATAGCGGGGATCTCCATGATAATAAAGAGAGGCGTGACAAATGGAAAAATTTTATGTATGTCTGATCAGTATGAAGATTGCTGTAATTATGCCTTGCCCCTGGATGCATTTCTCGCCCCGACAAGCGACATCATCTGAGCTGACGGTCCATGACATTCTTATTCGACTGCCAAACAATCATTCATCTGTTGTTTATGCTCAAAAAATCGACGATCCCTATACGGATGTACCATGCATTTTCTTTCCTCGTAACACAAAAAATGATAACCGTTTATTGGCACAACGCATTGCTCAATCAATTTCAACGGATAAAATAAATACCATTATTGTTGAACAACACCTTCCCACCGCAGTTAAAATTAATCGTTTTCTACCATCTCTCCCCATTCTCCTCCATCGTCATAATAATTATGATCCGCCGCACAAAAATATAATCCGACGTTGGATACAATCGAGACGATTTAAATCAATCGCAGGGATTGCGTTTGTCAGTGAATATAGTCGGCAGCATTTCATCAAAAACTGGGGAGCAATCGTTTCTTGCCCTACTTTTGTAATTTTTAATGGAATGGATTTGTCAGGATGGGCCCCCTGCCCCCCGTCTGACCGCTCCTCCGAAATTCTTTTCGTCGGGCGCAGCATCCCTGAAAAAGGTGGGCTTGAACTGGCCTATGCCCTACAACAAATTTTACCACGTTACCCCAATTGGCGCGCTCGGTTTATTATCGGTGATCCCGATACAAATCCACCCTATCGACAAGAACTACTTTCGGCATTAGATAAAGTTAAAAATCAAACAACCATCGCATTTCAACGCCCATGGACTGAGATTCAATACGCCTATGAACACGCTGACATTGCGGTTGTTCCATCGATTTGGGAAGAACCATTCGGTCGAACTGCACTTGAATCCATGGCAGGGGGGGCTGCCCTAATTTCATCCACCCGTGGAGGATTAAATGAGGTAGTTGCAAATGCCGCCTATCGACTAGATACTATAACGCCAGATTCAATTGCAACAGCGCTCATCGATTTAATCGAACACCCCGAAAAACGAAAAAATTTATCAGAACTGGGGCAAGTACAAGCCCAAAAATTCACCATGGAAGCTCAAGTTCAATCATTTATAAAGGCCTGTCAGGCCGTTTTGCCAAAAAATCTATGAACAAGTCCCTATAAAATCGACATCGATCATCCATTTCCCCCTTGACTTATACCCTCAAAACCCGCTAAAACCACCCCAGACTCTACTATAATAAAGGATTTTAATCATGACACGTAAGTGCGAAGTGACGGGCAAAGGTGCCCAAGTCGGGAACAAAGTATCCCACGCCAATAACAAATCCAAACGTAAATTTGGACCGAATTTGCAAAATGCTCGGCTTTACAGCGAACTCCTCGGCCGTTCGATCGCCGTGCGTTTGTCGGTGTCGGGGATCCGCACTGTTGATCACAAAGGCGGCCTGGATGCCTATTTGTTGGATACCGCTGTTACAAAATTGCCGGATGATCTGCGGTCATTAAAGGCGTTGGTCACAACCGCGGCGGCGAAAAAAGCGGCGTAAGAACCAAGATGTCGTCCAGGCGCAGGCCGGGACCTCGTAGTGTTTAACCTCTCTTAATCCCGGCATATGCCGGGATTTTTGATTGAACAGCAATTTTTTCTTTATTATAGACATAGTGTCAGAAGTATGTTTAATTCAGGGAATATCCCTATAATTCCTCAAGGTTTCTGCCATGGCCAATTCAGTATTAAATTTTCAGCCTGAAGTAATGGCTGATATTTTTAATCAATCAGGGTATTTGGTAAACCCATTTACTGGCACAAAACAAGAAAAAGTCAGTACATTATCAGCGAACGAAACCATTGAACGCGCTCGTGAAATGAGGGACCTCCTCCTGAGATTAAAAAATACAACAATCCCTATACCAGGACAACCTATCAGAGGAGTCTTTTCTACAGCGGCATTAGGGCTTGTAGGTGCCGTTACGCTTACCTCGGGATTAAGTACACGCCAACAAGTGACAACACAACACTCTAATATTGAGTGGTTCGAAGAACCATTATTAAAGGCTGATATTGGGGCATCTTTCGGCTTAGCAACAACGATTGCTGCTGCTGCTCTCTGTACAAAAATACTTCATACCATGTTTCGTCAAAGACAAGAGTGCACTAAATTAAGAGAGGTGCTAAATACACAATCGAGGACTATTCAACGAAACGCGTACCTTCTTTTTGTCCATCATTATGACCTAACCGAGAGTCAAGGAACATATACAACAATTCCAAATCCATACAAACCTACATTTACAAACGGGAATTGGTAAAGTTTTAATATACTTAACTATCTTTTATGCCCCTAACATACCCCAACCATTCTTTTCAAATCACTTACCGCGACCCGAATACAAAGGCGCGGTTGGGGACATTATCGACCCCGCACGGGTCAATCGAAACCCCGCATTTTATTTTCTGTGGCACCAAAGCCGCGATCAAGGCGTTGAGTATTCCCCAAATCAAAGATGTCGGTGCGGGAATGATCCTCGCCAATACCTATCACCTAATGTTGCAACCCGGCGCGGACCTGGTTGAAAAAATGGGGGGCCTGCATAAATTTATGCGCTGGGACGGGCCGATGCTCACGGACAGCGGCGGGTTTCAGATCTTCGCGATGGGCGAAGGGACAGTGGCCGATGAATTAAAAAGCCGCCAAAAAACAAAACGCGCGCGCACCCTCCTTAAAATCGACGAAACCGGCGCCACATTCCGGTCGTATTTGGACGGGGCCATTCACCATTTAACGCCCGAAAGCGCAATGGATATTCAACGCAAACTGGGCCCCGATTTTGTAGTCGCGCTGGATGAATGCACAGCCACGCACACGGACCATGATTATAACGCGCGGTCAATGGAGATGTCACACCGGTGGGGTGACCGTTCCCTTGCGCAATTTGCGCGGCATGATAACGGCGTGCAAGCCGTGTATGGCGTCGTACAGGGCGGCGTGTACCACGATTTGCGTGCAATCAGCGCGCAGTACACAGCAAGCCGCGATTATTTTGGCACCGCCATCGGCGGCGCATTCGGCAATAAACAAGCCGATTTTTTCGACATTGTCGAACGCACGATGGGACACGTGCATCCAGATCGCCCCGTTCATTTATTGGGTATCGGCGAATTTATTGATTTGTTCATGGGCGTGCGCATGGGCGTTGATACGTTTGATTGTGTATCCCCCACACGGATCGCGCGGCACGGGTGGGCATTGATGCGGGGGGTCAAAGGTGGGCGATTTAACATGCGCAACGCCCGGTTCCGCGATGACCCAGCGCCGCTTGATGACACGATGCCATTTGAATGTTCGGCTGGGTATTCGCGGGCCTATATCCATCATTTATTTAAGGCGGGCGAGATTTTGGGAATGCAAATCCTCGCCCAACATAACGTAGCGGTGATGAGCCGCCTCACACGTGAGATCCGCGCCGCGATTAAAAACGGCACTTTAGACACACTGCAAAGAGAATGGATTGTAGAATAATTGAAAAGCTTACCACCCCGGCATATGGCAAAATCCTGATTTTCATTTGGGTGACTGGTTGAGAACTTTCATATATATTCATAATATGCCATCATCTTAACTTCCTCTTATTCTTTTCTTAAGCCTCTATCCGGAATTGTCAGTGTAAAATAGGGGCGAAACGGGCCCTTTGGGCGGGGCAAAAACAGGATCATTTTTTAAACCACTCCCTTTTTTATTTTTTTCTCTTAAGGACCGATACTATGACGGATCATTTCAAACTCACTGACATCGAGGCGGTCATTAAAGATTTTGAGCAATGGCACAGCCGATCGATCACCCGCATGTTTTACCCAAACACCGCGACCTCGGTATCCATTGCGGTACCCGATAATATTGTCGCGTTCCACAAAAAATTACCCGAATTTAAAATTGTATCGATTGATCTGCGTGATCAAGCCCATAAAGCTATTCCAGCCTTACGCGACAATATCGCCACACTGGTCGCCGAAGGTGTCTCGGGCAAAACACCCGAATATAAAGGATTTATTCAATTTCAAAAGAACTACAACGATCTCCTCACCTTGCTGCATCAAATTCAAAGCGCATTAACGACAGATTCATCCATAACATCAACAAATACAAAAGATCCAGGCGACAGACCGCATACCGCAACAACCCCCGATCCTTTAAGTGCCTTTGCCTCAGTTCAAAATCCTATTTCAGATGACACACCCTTAAAACGATATGTACGGGGATTAAAACATGCCCGGAATGGACACAAGGGATGACCATCAACCATCATCAATTTTTTGATGAAATGCCTATTCCACGCATTATTATGGCGCGGAATGATATCGGGCGCGTGGTAGTTGTTGATATCAATCAGCGAGCGTTAAATTATTTTAACAAAGCACGTGTTGATATTTTAGGTCGTACAGTCGATGATTTTATGGACAGCGAAAATGCACGCCATTTTCAACAGTCCTTTGACGTCTCCATCAAACATAAAATGCCCGTCACAATCCAAGCCGTTCCTACATTCCCAGGCAGTTTACGCGTACATGGATTTTGGATTAACCCAGTGCTTGACCCCATCACTGGAGATGTCGCATTTTTGGATATTATTGCCCAGCCCGATGCCACAAATGAATCGATTTTACAGCGCGAACGTGATGATGCCATTTCACTCCTGACTTCCATCTTTGATGCCTCTGAAGTGTCAATTGTCGTGACCGATCATAACCGCCGAATTGTACGTGTAAATGACGCATTTGTCCGCACATTCGGATGGTCACGTGATGTGATCATTGGCGATGATGTCACAATTTTATCACCAATCGACGAAGCCGATCAAATCAAACATAATCATGACGATTATATTGCAACAGGCACGCGATCAACAGGCGAGATGAATATTGTGCGCCGGGACGGCAGCATTGCAAATGCCTTATATACAACGGCCATGCTTGAACTGTCACAACGACGCCGATTTTTAGTAACAACGATCATGGATATTACGGTTCGGAAGCAAATGGAAGTTTCCCTTTTAATTTCAAAGGACCGGGCAGATGCGGCAAATCACGCCAAATCAACATTTTTGGCCAACATGTCCCATGAATTACGAACACCTTTAAATGCGATTATTGGCTTTTCGGAATTGATGCAAAATGAAACATTTGGACCGTTAGGACATATGAAATATCACGAATATATGCATGATATTCAATTCAGTGCGCGGCATCTATTGGAAATTATCAACGAAGTCTTGGACATGTCAAAAATCGAAGCCGGTCGCGTTGAACTGGATGAGAATGATGTCGATATGACCGAAACAATCCAATCAACCGTTCGATTAATGGAATCACGGGCCACAGAAAACAAAGTTATTTTCCGGGTCGATATACCGCCCCAATTCCCAAAATTATTTGGTGATACACGCCTGTTGCTTCAGGTCTTAATTAACCTGGTCAGTAATGCCGTAAAATTTTCAAAATCAGGAGATTTTATTGATATTTCTGCCAAAATTTTACCCGATGACGATATGCAAATTATTGTACGCGATTACGGCATTGGCATTCCAAAAGATAAAATTGCCCAAGCACTTGAGCCCTTTGGTCAGATCCTAGATACCGCACACGCCACACAAATCCACCAAGGAACAGGCCTGGGCCTACCACTCGCGCGCGCTATGGTCGAATTACACGGCGGTGCATTGACCGTTGAATCCGATTTAGGATTAGGCACAACCGTCTATATCACTTTGCCCGCGCGACGCGTCCTTGCGGGTAAATACGCAAATTTACGGCGCGTCCGTCCAGATACAATGACACTTTAATTCAAAAGTTTTTATGTATGCACCGTTTCTAATTTTAAAATATTATACATCACAGATAATTTTTTAGGTACCGAACAGGGTACCACCATCTGATCGGCAAGCATTTGTGGAACAAACGCAGCGCCTAAGCCTGCGCGTACTTGGGCAATCAACGCCTCGGCCGAGGAACTTTCACACACAGGAGGCGCCGCCAACGTCAAATTCGCATGCGCAAGAACCTCATGCACCGCCGTACCATACCGTACACCCGGCGGATACATCATGATGGGGCCATATAATTTATTTTTCTCAATATAAACCTGATCCACAATATCCGCGTGTGCCATCAAAGAAATTGTATCCGTCCCCACAATTTCGGCATGAAACATATCGGGCCAGATATCGCCATCAAACGATGGCACAAGAATGCCATCACATCGACCTGATGTTAATGCGTCAATACAGCCCGTAATAGAGGCGACCAAAATAGATGCCGGGCGCGGCACCGGAAGGTTTGATAAAAAACGTGGTAAAAATCCAACAGCCAATGTATTCGTTGTATAAAGCCGCCTCGATTGATCGTAGTGAGATCGCATGACTTGTAACGCACGACGCGTGTCCATGATATCGGTACGTAATAATTTCGCACGTGACAAAAACTCTTGGCCTTCCGGGGTCAACACCACGGGTCGCGCATCACGATCAAACAATCGGGCGCCCAACCATTCTTCCAATCGTACAACACGGCGAGAATAGGCACTTTGGGTGGTATGCCGCATCTCCGCCGCACGTGTAAAATTTCGCGTGTGTTCAAGCACCAAAAAATCATCGATCCAAGTCAATTCCATGATGCATTTTATGCATTTAAGAAGGCGCCTTTACAAGGGGAGATAAAGAAAAAAAATTCTCCCCTAACGGCTTTACAGCAAAATTTCCGGGCGCATACTCGGCTGTTTCACGTTCAAAATCATCCCCTGCATCTCCTTCTGGACGATCATTTATAGACGAAACGGGATCGAATACTATTTTTAGTGCTGACATTTTTGATCCTTTTTATAAGACTCTATCCAAATGATAATTAAAAAATAAGGATAACCCAACCCTCGTTTTTCATCATTCGATGCATTTTTTGCATCATATTGCACCCAAAAGAACATTGGACGATGATTTTTAGAGACGATATCGTCATTTTACTTGATTTTCTCCCCCAATATCCGATAGTGTCAGATCAAAAGGAATTATAGTTATGCAAAATAATACGGCCGCCGCACATGACACTCCATCCAGCCAAGTTTCCACTATCGGGGAAAGAATGGGAATAACTGCTCTTCCTCAAACTCCCCCTTTGATAGAAGAAGATTTAATACCTATTAATATCGATGCCGCCTTAAAGCCATCGGCCTTGGATGCATTACGTGTTGTGGGCGGACATACATTAAATGGGGATATTTATATTTCCGGAGCCAAAAACGCAGCACTGAAACTCATGTGCGCGGCGATTTTAACGGATGAACCACTGACCCTCACCAACATGCCGGTCACACTATCCGATGTACAAACGCAGGGTGCGGTCCTCGCCCATATCGGAGCGCGCGTGGCGTTGCGCCGCGACGGCACGGCCATGATCCACATCCCTAACATTATCAATCCAGACGCACCGTATGATTTAGTACGAAAAATGCGGGCCTCCATCGTCGTCCTCGGGCCCCTACTTGCTCGGCACGGATTTGCCGATGTATCACTGCCCGGGGGTTGTGCCATTGGAACACGTCCGGTGGATTTTCACATTGACGGATTGCGCGCTTTTGGAGCCGAAATCACGATTGAAAACGGCTATATCAAGGCACGTTGTCCAAACGACGGACGGTTACCCGGCGGAGAATACACATTTCCAAAACCGTCCCATGTCGGCACCGAAAATCTGATGATGGCGGCAACATTATCGGCGGGGACATGCGTCATTCATAACGCGGCGCTTGAACCCGAAATTGATGATCTCGGCACATTATTAATCGCCATGGGCGCAAAGATCGAAGGATTGGGTACCAAAACCATCACGATTCACGGCGTTCAAAAATTACATGGCGTAACCCATATGTGCATGCCCGATCGCATTGAAACCGGAACGTGGTTAATCGCAGCAGCAGTCGGCGGCGGGACATTACGTTTACACAATACACGGCTTGATTTTTTACAGCCCGTTGTATCGTTACTGCGCAACGCTGGCATGCATATTGAGGAAAAAGACGGCGTGGTTACCGCAACCCGAAACGGATTGCGGTTAACGGGCATGGATATCATGACCGAACCATATCCCGGGTTCCCCACCGATATGCAAGCCCAAATGATGGCGTTACTCGCCACCTGTGACGGTGCCGGCATGATCACCGAAACCATTTGGGAAAACCGCTTTATGCACGTGCCCGAACTGGTCCGGATGGGCGCAAACATCACCGTGCATGGATCATCCGCCATCGTGCGCGGTGTACCCAAATTAACCGGGGCCGAAGTCATGGCGACCGATTTACGCGCGTCTGTTGCATTGGTCCTCGCCGCCTTGATGGCCGAGGGTGAAACCATCATCAACCGCATTTATCACCTGGACCGCGGGTACGAAGACATCGTCGGTAAACTCTCGGCCGTCGGGGCCGAAATTTCGCGGATCAAAAGTCGGGGGGAATAAATCCCCCCTATTTTCCGTCTTGATAAAAATATGAAAATACGATACGACAAAATATGTCTATCGTATTCAGGAGTATTTTTAATGTCCGACAACAGTTTCCCTGTAAAAAATGCCCTTTCCGAGCATGAATTTAACGCCCTGTGGAATCATGCCAATTCAAAAAGCACCTTAGAAGGAATAAGCGAGGACGAGATGATGGCGTCCGAAATAGGAAGTCCAAACGATAAGGCTCTTCTCGGATATCGGCATTTACGGCAACAAAAGGAATCCCAAATTGCAGATGAAATTTTAATAAACAATTTTTCAGGCGATCCAAAAACCCATCGATCTGACTATGATCACGCCCATGTGACCACAAGTCCTAAAAGTTTTGAAAATTTGGCAACGGCGTTTAATCCCCTTGCCGGCCACTATCATTCCGATATGGCCTTTCCGGTTGCAAAATTAATGACCGCAATGGCTTTAAAAGATCCGGATGTCATTTCACAAGATGCCATCGACTGCATTATCCCTTCTATGTTCATCGATGCAGATACTTTAATGCCTTCAGATCCGCGTGATAAAGAATTCTCGTTTAATAACGGGAATGATACCCAACATATATTTCATTCTTTAACAGCAAGCGTCTTTGGAATTAATCTTCATCCGGGACAAAGGCAATCTTTCAAACGGCATCCCGGACATCGCCACTTAACTGAAAACAATCTGATAATTATCGCCGACGCAATTTCAATACAAAGCCCCTCTGATAAAAAAAGTGCTCATGCAATTGCCTTTCTAAAGGCTGCGTATCAAATTAATCCAGACCCTTTTGTAGGACCTTCATTTAAAGCCATCATAACGGAAAAATTATCAGCCGTAACTGCCCAGCAAAATATGTGGAGAAGGCATCAACATTTATTAAATAATTTGGGACTATTGGCTAGCATTAATCACAACCCATAATTTTAACCTTTAATGACGTCTCCTTTGAATACCTCGATCTATATCTGGCCTCGGCCCCGAATCACGGTATAGAATAGGTTCATGACCTTCGCGCGGTTTTTAAATCCCTTTCGTTCCCTCAAAAAGGCGCATGCGCCCCATACACTGATTATCGACCAAAATTTCACGAAAAATTCGGAACCACGCGCGGCCGGCAAAACAATCCAACATTTAATCCTGCACTATACCGGGTGCCCGGCACGCGTCGCATCGGCGCGATTTTTGGACGCGACCCCCAATTTACAAGGCGGGCGATTATCCACCCATTACATGGTCGATGAAAATGGCCGAATCACCCAATTTGTGCACGAAAAAATGCGTGCATGGCACGCCGGGAAATCATTTTGGGATGGCGAGACCGATATTAACTCAACCTCAATCGGAATCGAAATTGTCAATATGGGTGAATATGGCGGATACCCCGACTTTAATACTGATCAAATTACCGTGGTGATTGATCTGTGCCGTGATATTTTACGGCGCAACCCTGGCATTACCCCGTTTGGAGTTTTGGGGCATTCAGATATCGCCCCCGGGCGAAAATTGGACCCCGGGCCCAAATTCCCCTGGGCTCAATTGGCTGCGGCGGGCGTGGGAGTATTGCCCCTCGCGTGTCATCCCGGCCTTCAACAAAATGACAGCATTCTTGACCAACTCCTCACCCAATTTGGATATAATCCCGAAACGCCCTTGGATGACCGAATTGAGGCGTTTTGTACGCACTACGCCCCCGATGGGTTGCATGACGATACGCATATAACCACAATACAAACACTGACAACCTTAATAGCAGCAAAAGACAATGTCATCCCATCGTAAGTGAAGAGGCAACACCGTGTTCTTCAATCTCAACCATAACCGGAGTATGATCCGACGGTTGATCCAAGCCACGCGGCACACGATCCACAAATGCAGCGATGACACGATCCGCTAGCCCAGGCGTTAATAAAATATGATCAATTCGAATGCCATTATTCCGCGGCCAAGCGCCGGCTTGATAATCCCAAAACGTATAGAAATCTGACGGGTTATTACCCTGACCCCCATATACCTTTAACGCATCCATAAACCCCAGATATTGCATGGCACGGTATATCCCGCGCACATCCGGTTGGGCCAAGGCATCCCCCCGCCAGTCATCGGGTCGGGCAGCGTCTGTATCATTTGGAATAATATTAAAGTCACCCATGACCATCACATTTTCACCCCGCGCACGCACGCCCGACATATATTCATACAAAGCATTTAACCAGCGCAATTTATAGATATATTTATCGGTGCCCATAGGGTTGCCGTTTGGGGCATAAATATTAATGACGGTACACGGGATCGGTGCCATGATCCGGATGGCGATAAACCGTGCACTCTCGTCATCTTCCATCCCTGGTAAACGTGTGATCACAGATGTACCCGCATCAACAACAACGCGACCGGATCGCACCAAAATCGCGACACCATTATATGCTTTTTGAGGGACAATAAACGATTCATACCCCGCGGTTTGAAAGGCATCGATCGGAAAATCCATCCCTTTTAATTCTTGAAGGCTTAAAATATCGGGGGCATGCACGGCCAACCAATCCAAGACAATCGGCAACCGCATCTTAATGGAATTCACATTAAAGGTGGCAACTTTCATGGCCGCTTTTTCAAAATGGTAAAGGACACTGTCGTCCCCACGCCCAATTCAGATGTGATGGTCAATGTCCCTCCATGCAAATCCACCAGTTCTTTGGTAATCGCAAGCCCCAAACCCGACCCATCGTGTGACCGCGTATAATGATTAGCCACTTGTTCAAATGGTTTTGTAATGACCGGAATAAGATGCGCGGGAATGCCAATGCCTGTATCAATCACGGAAAATTTTACATACGTATCATCTTCCGCAATTGACACCGTAATTTTTCCGCCCCCGCGGGTAAATTTAATCGCATTCGACAGGACATTCAACATCATCTGAAGGACACCGCGCCGATCGGCACACGCATGCAAATTTTCATTTTCAATATCTGTTTTTAAAATAATTTGGGCTTCCCGTGCACGTCCCTCGACCATGTTGATTGCCAAACGCACCAGTTTCCCGATATTCACGTCTTCAGGGTCCAACGTATATTTCCCGGCTTCAATTTTCGACATATCCAAAATATCTGAAATCAAATCCAGTAAATGTTCACCGCTCGCCCGGATGCCATCAATATAATCAAGATACCGATCATTCCCCAAGGGGCCCAGCAATTGCCGCTGCATCATTTCTGAAAACCCAATAATGGCATTCAGGGGCGTGCGCAATTCATGTGACATGTTCGCCAAGAATTTTGATTTACTGTCATATGCCCGTTCGGCCGCATTTTTTGCCTGCATCAAGTCATGTTCGGCAATTTTACGATCGGTGACGTCCTGCATCATACCAAACAAAGCAAAAATATCCCCCGTTTCGTCCGCATCGCATCGACCTTCACATCGAATATAACGCATCGCCCCAGAAACATTTTTAATTGAAAAATCAATTTCAAAGGGCCCTTGATGGAACATAGCACGTTCGATCCCCTGCACCACCCGGCCCCGATCCCGCAAGGGGATCATCGCCGCAATTTGTTCGGTACGTGGCGCACCGTTTGCCGGATTCAATCCAAAAATCCGGTACATTTCATCCGATAAAATTAATGAATCAGACCCCACGGCCCAACGCCAATATCCCAAATGAGCAATCGATTCAGCCTCGGCCAATTGTTGCGCGTGTTGGGCCAATTTTTGTTCCCGCGCCCGTGTTTCAGTTAAATCATGGGCCAGTACAAATACCCGTTCACCCTGACGACGCAAGCGCATATCAAACACACGCCCTTGCCCCGCGTGATCCACCATACGCGCCAAAATTGCGACCCGACCCGATAAAGATGGATCATGCGAAAAGCCCATAAATAAAGCTCGAACCGACGGTTGATCCTCGGGAAATACCAAATCAAACAACGTCTGAGATTCATATCCCGCATGCGGGTGCAACCCAAAACAAGTACTTCCCGCCTGGTTGACCGCCTGAATAACGCCGTTCAAATCAACCCGGATCATCACATCATCCGACAAATCCAGAAATACTTGAGCCTCAGACCGTGTGCCCCGTTCCAGTACTTTGCGAAAAGCCACACGGACCGACGGCGTTTGTTGAACGGCCAAAAGATCCCGCGAGGGTTTAACGGAATCCCCCACCACCAACCCTTTAAATGCATCGGTATGCCGCAACCCGGCACGATCTTGTTCATCTGTTGCAACGGTATTTAAATACATCAAAGCTTCATCAACCGATGGCGTAAACACATCGTCATTTTGGGAATAATCATCCACCTGTATATCAAACGCGCGATCCCCAAAATCAACAACTTGTGGAATGGGGTCTTCCCGTTTGGGTTGGATCTGTAATACAGAATCTTGACGCGATTGAACATCGACCTGTTCATCATCCTCGACCCGTGTAATCACCAAAAAGCGTGGCCCCGCGCCTACCTGCATCCATTCACACGAAAATGTAATCATCGGAGGGCCATGATCGGGCATGACAACACTGTGCCGGCCTTCGGGGATATCACCACATACGCCCGTATGTAATCCGAATGTCTGCGGATCCGATCGGGTCGCGGCGCCATGAAAAGCGGGGAATACCATTAAATCGAGCACCCGCGCGCCTTTAATCATTGTCGGGGTCGCGTGCAATAATTGCGCAAAAGCGGGAGAGGCATAGACAACCCGTCCCTCTTCGGTTGCAACCAACCGCGCCGGATCATAGACAGAATCCTGGACAGAATCAGGCCTTTGTTTTTCAAAAGAAACGGAGGACATCAGGGGGGACACAAGGAAAAAGGAGAATCGGAAGATGAACGGCAGGTCGAATCAAACCCTTAACAAAAGTATAACAGGTTTAACTTATCCCCAAAGAGAAAAAGAAGAAAAAATAACTGTCGCCCCGGCGCAGGCCAGGGCCTCGATGTCACAAGATCCCAGCCTGCGCCGGGATGACACTCTTTTGACCATAAATCTCTAAATCTGCGACTGTGCGAAATTATTCGCAACCATATCATCCAAGATTTGAGAAAACACCTGACGCACATCCGTCGTCAGGGGCAGAAATTGCAACGCTGTTTTATCGCCGGCGCGTCGAATAACGCGCGCGGGATGTTTCACGTTCACCACGCGGTCACTCAATTTAAATCGCAAGGTTAAATCATACACTTGATCAACCGTGAAAAAACGATTATCCCCCCCCAGCAACGCCCCGCCTTGGGACCAGTTCTCAACCGGATAGACCATATCCCCCACCTGGGCCACCGACATTTCGGTCGACCGACGTTCATACATCCGACGAAAAACACTGCCGAATCCATCTTGAGTTTTTTGGGCTGCCTGAGCCATGGTGAATGTCCTTTGATCATTTTTCTGGGCGTTTGCCGTCCAGTTTATCTTGAAAACGTTTTTAATCTATACCGAAACCCACGTCCTTAACAATGAATTAAAGAGTCATGTCCTTAAAATCTATATTAATAATATGAAAATTACAAGATCATATTGCAAAAGAAAGTTTTACATGACATAAAAATCAAAATATTTCCAAAAAAACAGGAACCCCCGATGACAAAGCTCGAGAAAAACCCAAAATCAAGAATTCCTTACAGACATTTATCTGAGACTAACAGTAAATGGGTTTGCGATACATTTGTCGAAAGAACGGAACTACATGGTCTAAAAAATGCCTATCATACCACAACCCGAAATGTCCCGATATTATCAAAACATATAAGCGCCACCAAAAAAGAACAACGATTTTACCTGGGATCCGCATTTGGCGCCGCGTGTTTAACCGCCGCTGCTTTCTTGGCCTCTCAGCATTTTGAAATAAAAGCCAATGAAACCACCGCTGCTGCCATGACAAATCCCACCGTTATCGCCGCCGCCCAAAAAGAATCGTGGGAAAATGCAAAGAAAAACGCCGCACAATCAATTTTATCTTTAACCCCAAATCAACAAGCCCCCACAGCGGACGATATCAAAAAATTAAGCGGTCAATTCATGCCCGCTGCTTTAAAAAATCAAGCTGAAATATCAGATCCATTGGCGTTTGCGGATAAGGTGTTCCTATTATTTAGTGCAGGATTTGCCGTAATATCTTGTGTATTATTGTCACGCGCCGGCAGAATGCTCGTAGAAAGACGCCGTTTAGCAAGATATTTCCAAGAAAATACAATTTCGCATCAAAAAATCATCGCCGCACACAACATTCTTGTTCCAGAAAGAGATAGAATTACCCCTGAAAATAATCCTTGACACGTACTGAATAATATCCTATATTCTTCGTAACGCCGCCACACTTGGGTCTTTACCGACCCTTTTGGGGCGGTTTTTTTTAGGATCCGGCTTTACCGTGGCCGCGCGCGCACCGATAGATTTTTTAAATCCATCGATAATGCAACCCCGCGCGAGAACCCCCCGCCCCCCAAAAAAAAATCATATCCACCACAAACTTTAAAAAGGATCCACCATGTCTGTTTCGATCAACACAGCCTTCGTGAAACAATTCGAAGAACAAGTTCACGAATCTTATCAACGTCTGGGGTCTAAACTCCTGAAAACTGTTCGCACGATTCCCGATGTCCGGGGATCGGTTGCTGTCTTTCAAAAAATCGGCAAGGGCGCCGCATCAACAAAATCAACCCACGGGATGGTACCGGTGATGAATATCGCACACACAAGCGTCGAATGCCCACTGGCCGATTATTATGCTGGTGATTGGGTTGACCAATTTGATGAATTAAAAATCAACCATGATGAACGCGGCGTCATTGCCAATGCGGGTGCCTATGCGATCGGACGTAAAACCGACGATCTGATTTTATCGGCCCTGGCATCGGCGACGACAAACGTCATTACCGATAATAATATTGGGTTTACAAAAGACAAAATCCTCCAGGCATTTGAAGTCTTGGGCGCCAATGACGTGCCAGATGACGGCGAACGCTATGCGGTTGTCGGGTGGCGTCAATGGTCGGAACTGTTGAAAATTCCTGAATTTTCAAGCTCTGATTATAACGGCGGGAACAGTATGCCCTGGGCAGGCGGCGCCCAAGCCCGCAAATGGATGGGCACGACATGGATTCAAATGTCGGGTCTGCCACTCGACGGGAACGATATCCGATCCTGTTATTGGTTTCACAAAACTTCTGTGGGCCATGCATCGGTTTCAAAAATCAAAACAGATGTCACCTGGCACGGCGATCGCGCCTCGCATTTTGTGAATAACATGATGTCACAAGGCGCGGTTCTGATTGATCCAATGGGTGTTGTCACGATCAAATCGGATGAAACCCCGGACTAATTTTAACAACGGCAAAAATAACATAGCCACCCCGGCGTAAGCCGGGGTCCAGACTTGATTAAATTAAATCTGGATACCGGCTTACGCCGGTATGGCAGCATTTTTTACCCCACATTCTTACTTAATTTTTTAAAGGAGACTTTCAATGGCCTATAAATCTTCAGACCTCAGCGTCCTCGCCTATGCCAATAATTTTACATTTTGGCATTACACAACCACGGATACCAGTGTTACAACCGCCGGATATTATAACAGTGCGGCCGACATGTTGCGTGTCAATGACTTGATCATTGTGACCGTTAATACCGGAATTACGCCCGCTACAAAATTTTATATTGTCACGGGAAATACGGGTTCGGTTATCACAATTGCGCTCTACGCTTAACGACATACTTATCCCACGATTCTAATTTTATCTCGTTGCCATACCGGCGAAAGCCGATATGGCAACCTTTAAAATGACTTTTTTACCCTTTCACAAAAGGATACCCCCATGTCGCTCTCTCAATTGACACTCATCAATACAGCCCTCATTAAATTAGGGGCTTATAAAATCACATCCTTAACCGATGGATCAACGGAATCAGATATCGCAAACACCCTATATACGCCTGTTCGAAATGCACTTTTATCAATCTATCCCTGGAGTTTTGCCACACAACAAGTCGTTTTATCAACGCCGTCCCTGGCACCACCGGTGGCAGACTATACCTATGCCTTTGATCTACCCACCGATCATCTTCGAACACTCTCAATTGGATCTAATGGTACAGGCCAGGGGGGTATATACCGCCAAACGACGGGTCACCTTGAAACAGATCAACCTTCAATTATTTTGACCTATATCGCGCGCATTTCTGAAATGGTTCAACCACCCTTTTTTGACCTGGTCCTGATTAATCGTCTGGCAGCTGAATTTTGTATTCCGTTAACCGAAAACACCGCACGCGCTGAAAGTCTTTATAAACTTTCAGAACAAGAATTAGCCCGCGCGCGCATAACCGATGCGATGCAAGATACGCCGTCAAAAATAACCCGCTTTAACCTGATCAGTGCGCGAGGATAATCATGACAAAAACAGTTCATTTAAAAACAAATTTTACGGCAGGTGAAATATCCCCCGATCTATTGGGTCGCGGCGATACCAATGCGTATGAAAATGGAGCATTGATCCTCGAAAATGTCTTTATATCGCCAACCGGAGGGATAAAACGCCGCCCCGGGACGGCTTATACGGCAACGTTACCGTCTTATGCCCGATTAATGGCATACGAATATGCAGCAGACCAAACCTATGTCCTCGCAATCACCTCGACATCAACATCCATATATCTGGATGGAAATTTACAAATAATACTTTCAAGTCCCTGGACCACGTCACAACTCGATCAACTAAACAGTGGTCAAAGTGCCGAGGCCTTATACATCACCCATCCCGATGTCCCGCCTAAAAGAATCATGCGGAGCACGTCCGGGATATGGTCCATCACAGATATCACATGGAACACATCGGGGAATTTATCATTGCAACCGTACTATAAATTCGCATCGCCCGATGTCACCTTATTTTCATCGCAAACAACAGGATCGGCCACCCTGACCGCTTCTGCGCCAATTTTTACATCGGCCTATATTGGCGTCAGATTGCGGATTCGAACCACCGAATGCACGATTACAGGATTTACGAATCCAACAACCGTCACCGCCACTATTCACGGCGCACTGGCCGCTACCCCCGCAACGACAGATTGGAAAGAACAGGCATTTAACACCCTGCGCGGATACCCCGTTACCCTGTCATTTTATCAAGACCGATTGGTCTTTGGCGGATCTAAAAGTCTGGTCAACCGATTGTGGTTTTCAAAGTCAGGTGATCATTTTAATTTCGATTTAGGAACAGGATTAGATGATGATTCAATTGAATTTGGAATCTTTTCAGATCAGATCAGCGCGGTGCGCGGGTTGGTATCCGGTCGCCATTTACAAGTCTTTTGCAGCGGCGCCGAATATATGGTCACCGGCGATCCATTAACCCCTACAAATATTCAAGTAAAACGCCAAACACGCATTGGCACATCGACCGACCGTTCTATTCCCCCAATTGACATTGATGGTGCGACCATGTTTATCAACCGGACCCGAACAGAAATTCGAGAATTTTTATATACCGATTTGGAACAAGCTTATCGCGCGACTGATGTTGCACTTCTTACCCATGACATGATTTCGGGGGCTGTTGATCAAGATTTTGATAAAACGCGGCGAATATTATTTATAATTCGGGCGGATGGAACCTTTTCAACGCTGACCCTATACCGTACCGAAAATGTAACGGCATGGACGCGTCATATCACCAACGGGGCCGTTCAATCATGTATTGCGGCGCGCGATCGCCTATATCTTCAAGTTTTACGCAACGGCACGTATATCTTGGAAGAATTGCGTGATGGCATCTATTTAGATTCAAGTATAACCGCATCATCCATCACGCCACAAACCATCTGGACCGGTCTATCTCATCTAAACGGCATGACGGTATCGGTTTTAGGGGACGGGACTCATCAAGGAACCTATGACGTATCAGAGGGGACAATTACACTTTCATCCGCAGTCACCACCATTCAAATTGGTCTTCCCTATACGCATACCATTCAACCACTTCCCTTAAACCCCCTGTCGATCGGTATAGCGGCAAAAAAATCGCGCCTAATACGACTGTCTTTCAAGGTTCAAGATACAGCAAGTTTAAACATAGACACCGGACAAGGGTTTAAACCCATCCCGTTAAAAAACACAATTCCTCCAAATGTTTTTTCAGGTGATGTCGCGGTGACCGGATATGGTTGGCACGATAATATTTCAGACTCGCTTTGGAAAATTTCTGACAATACCCCCCTGCCATTTAAACTTCTTTCTCTCTCAACCCAAGCACAGGTGAATTAACATGGGCAACTTAACTTCCTTGGGCGGTGCTTTACCGCTTGTCACAAAAACAATTTCAAGTGTGAATTCAATTGATAGCCTTGTTAACGGTAATAAAAATACAGAACGTCAAAAAAATTTGGCGATCGCTCAACAAAACGAACGACATCGATTAGAAGAAAAAATATCCGCCCAAAAAGCCCTTCTGGATACATCTATATTAAACGCAACTCAAAATGATGAGGATCGTCGACGGCAATCGGCATTAAAACGTGCCGCGGCACGGATACGCGCCCAATATGGTGGGTCGGGCCTGGATCGTGGCGGCGACACGGGATCCGGCGAAGCCGTTTTATTTGGCCTGTTTAATGAAAATGAACAGGATCAATTAACAAGCGACAATATTTATAACCTCCGTCGCCGCATTATTGACGACAATACCCAAAATATTCGAACACGAAATTTGCTCGATGAATCACAATTTTTTGCCCGTAAAAAAGTAACCTCAGGAGGTTTGTTATGACTGAAAACGTTGAAACACAAAAAATAATGGCTGCCTTTCTTCCCATTTCAATTGAACACGCCATGGATCTTTATATCGAACAGGCAGTAGATAAACCAAAAAAATCTGATCCAGCCATTGAAACTCAAAACGATGATGGGACATCCACCACATCATCAAAAATAACGCCTCAGAATTCAGAAAAATTTTATAAGGACTTTGATAATTATTTATCAAGGCTAAAAGGATGCTTGGGACAAATCGATATTCTCTCAAAAATTGCCATTTCTTGTTCAAAGAATAATTTTTTTGCACAAGATAACGGGGATAAGAAAAAAGACGATAATGCTAAACATTACTCAATGAATTTGGCAATAAACGATATCGCTAAACGATGGGCACAAATTAAAGAATCTGACACCAATAATGAGGTTGAAAATGACTGAACAATCATTAATAAATTTCTCTCTGTTTGTCGCTTGGTGGAACAGAGTGCAACATCAATCAACACCATCGCATCATTTTGATATTGCACAATGGATTCAAAATCGACTGGATCAAGGCGATCAAAACCTTCTCCTTCTTGCGTTTCGGGGATGTGGCAAGTCAACCTTGATCGGGCTATATGCGGCATGGCGATTAACGATAAATCCAAATTTTCGGATATTGGTATTATCGGCCGATGATCATCTGGCCATTCGGATGGTACGAAACGTCCGTCGTATCATTGAACGCCATCCGGCATGTTGTGATATTTTACCCGAGAACCCGAATGAATGGGCTGCTGATCGATTTACAATTAAACGCAGCGCTGATCTGCGTGATCCCTCGATGGTGGCCGCTGGCATAACAGGAAACATCACGGGCATGCGCGCCGATTTAATTATTTGCGATGATGTCGAGGTTCCAAATACATCTGATACAGTCGATAAACGTGAAGAATTACGAACACGATTACATGAGCTCTCTTTTATCAAATCAAGTGACGCAACGATGCTCTATATTGGAACGCCACATGCTTTTGATACAATTTATGCCGATAAGCCACGCGATGATATTCCAGGACATATCCCATTTCTCGATGGTTTTAAAACATTGCGTTTGCCAATTTATACAAAAGACGGATCATCTCGCTGGCCTGAAAAATTCAATCTAGATAAAATCCATGATATCCAACGCCGCGTTGGACAGGCACGCTTCCAAAGCCAAATGATGCTTGCCCCCTATAATATAAACGATTCTTACCTTGATCCAGCTTCCATCGATTTTTATGATGATTCCCTTTTATATATAAAAGAAATTCGCAAAACATATTTGGGTGATCGCCAAATTTTATCAATACGTGCCTTTTGGGATCCAGCCCTGGCAACAGGTTCTCGGGATAAAAGTGTTGTTGCTGTCATCGCCATTGATACCACCGGCCATTATTTTCTGCATCATTTGGCTTATTTAAATGTCACATCAGATGCGAATGGCAATATTGCCCAGGCCCAATGCAAGGCGGTCGCGGATATTTTGGAACGATTCCGAATCCCCGTTATGGGCATTGAAATCAATGGGATTGGTCAAATGCTGCCCGGCATTTTACGCGAAATAATTGCCCAGGCTCATTTGGGTACATCGATAATTGGTGTGACACATCACGGACCCAAAAACGAACGCATCATACAGGCCCTTGAAACGCCAATGGCCGCACGTATGGTGCACGCCCACCAATCCCTATTACGCACACGGTTTTTTGACGAACTCCGTGATTTTAAACCAAATCATTCGGGAAACCACGATGATGGATTGGATGCCGTGGCCAGTGCTCTCGCTATGGAACCTCTGCGGCGGCCCCACACTTTTAACCTAAATACCTCTGTTCGCCCCCTTTGGCGGGTCCAGGGATAACCAAAAAGAAAGGAGAAAAAAATGCAAACTAATTTTTTAACTCAGGCCCTATGGTGGATTTCTGTTGTTGAAATTCCGGTCCTTGCCGGCCTCTTTGCGCTTATTCTGAATGTGATGCGCGACGTATCAAACTTTCGCCTGTTTGTGGCCCAAAACTTTGCATCCTTTACACAAACACGTGAACTGGAACAACGTTTGACCGCCCATTTATTGCGGATCGAAGCAAAGCTGGATGCAACAGCCCTAAAAGCCGAAAACTTAAGTGCGCGCGATGCGTGGACAGGCGGTCAAAAATAAAGGCGATTTTCCAGTACGTATTCAAGGCGTAAATTGTTTTGGAGGATGCCATCACCCTTGTGCTATTGGGCTGTCACAGGCCGGAAAAATTACATATATCTATGGAAATATTCCGGTGCGCGCGGCAGATCTGGATCAAACTATTGCCCAAATCCGAACCTATGCCGAACACTATACTAAATCAAAAATAGGGTATATCCCGCCCGCCGATAAACCCAATCTCTTTAAAAATGTATTGATGCGCATTCCAGATTCAAATTGGGAAAGTTCAACCGGAATTGTGACCGAACATACGGCGCATACAGCCGATGAAATCACCCCCGAAAATGCCATTTTAAAACAGGCTGATGAATAATCCTAAACCCCCTCAACCGCGCGCATCGACCGCAAATGAAGACGGCGCAAATGCCGTTCATATCCCAAACTGGCAATTCCTCCCATAATAATCAATCCCCCACCAATCCAGGTGGTGGACGGTGGCATTTGATCAAACATAAACACGCCGAACAAGACACCCCACAACATTTGAGTATACAAATAGGGGGCGATAATGGCCAGCAACGGCGTGGTGGTATAGGCGCGCGAAAAACAAATTTGGCCCAGAAAAATCGTACAGGCATACACAAAAATTAAAGGCAGCCAATTCATGTCTGGCCAAGTAGGGGTTATCGCCACTTGCGCCAACCCAACGGTCAAAATCCCAAGGCCCGGGAAAAAAGTTAACAATGGCCACGGGTCGCCCGTACCTAATTTGCGCACAATAACCACATGCGCCGCCACACCAAACAACTGTATAAAAACCAGGATATAGCCCATATTCATATGATCAAAATGCGGCCCCGCCAAAATCATAACGCCGATAAATCCCAAAATGGTCGCGGCCAATCGCACCGGATTAATCCGCTCACCCATATAAAAATGAGCAAAAACACCGATTAAAAACGGAGACATAAATAAAATGCCATAAAAATCTGGTAACGGTACGGTACGCAATGCGTTTGTGGCCAAACAGGCAAGCGACCCAACGATACACGCCCTTATCAAATGTAATCGTCGTTTAGGGGTGGTCCATAGCCGATCTAATTGTCCACGTGTCATCAGGGCGATTAAAGAAAATCCCACAATAACACTGCCACCAATGGTCATAATAACGCCAACCGGGACCGCACCCCCGATATGTTTTAAAATGGCATCGCCGCAACTGTACAAAGCATAGGCCGTACAAGCGAGCAAAATGGCCGTCTGGGCACGTTGATGAGCGAGGGACATGAATGAGGGGACTTTCGTATATTTTCCAGAAATTTACCACACTTATTACCCCTCTAAAAGGGGCAGCCTGTTCAGGCTCTATCGTCATGCCCCAAACCGGCACACGGCAGAACGATCGGCTCATGCCCCGTCGCCCGGGCAAACCGCACCAAATCGGCAGGTGAAATCCCCACTGTCATCGTATTAATCAGAGGATGAAACGTCAGGATCTGATCATCCATCATCTCGGATTCAAGAACCAAGGTCACGGCCCCCACGGAATCATTCATCACAGCAAAGGCACAAACAGATCCAGGTAAGACCCCCAGGGCGGCATATAATCGATCGGCCGATCCAAACGATAATCGTCCACACCCCAATACCCCCTGCAATTTTTTGATATCCACCAAGGTGCGGTTTCGTAAGGACACCAAAAACATTCGACCCTTATGATCTTTTAAAAACAAATTGCGACAATGAGTGCCAGGAATGTCATGTTCGATCGTTTCGGCTTCGGCAACGGTAAACACCGCCCGATGATGATGGAGGGTATAGGCAATATCAAGTTCGGCCAACCGCGCGAACAGATCGTCGGGTGTGGCAAAAGAAGCACCGGGTTGGGGCACGGGAATGTGATCTGTTCCAGAAGGAGATGATAAATTCATAGCTTTATAATCCTAATCAAAAGTGCAAATTGGACAAAAGGTAAGTGAATCCGGTACACTGAGTCTATAAGAAAATTTATAGATGTTTTACGCGCAAGCCCCTCATTTGGCAACGCTTTGTCAATCTTTGGGGTGTATAACAGAAGATATTCGAGGTAAAAAGATGGTTCATGGCCTAAAAAAACAATCACTAGCCAGTATAATGTCCGGATCAACCCCTGTTACCGGCGGGTTGGCTGGCATTTCTAACGGTGGTTTATTAAGCGGAGTTTGCGACTCAATTGGCGCATTGTCTGAATCTTCATCTGCTCCGTCACAACGTCATCCCGGTAATGATATTGCAGGGCTTACCCGTTCAGGACCCAAAACTCTCGAACTCGGTTAGTCCATCCTCTAAACAGAGAATCTGTTCCCATGGTGATCATCGCTTCTCATTATTTTCTAGATCCTGGCTTTCGCCGCGATAGCCCTTTTGTGAAAAAGGGAAGTCCATGACCCCGGAATTTGAACTCGGCGTTTTGCGAGATGGCGCGATGGTTCTTCTCACCACCCGCGGCCTGTCAAAAGATCTGAAACGCGTGGAATTTTACCGCGAGATGAAATTGTTAAAACTGATCTATGACGACGGATCGGATGATGGTGATTTAATCGAATACGAAGTTGCGGATCACGCCGCCGAATTGATTAAAGGATCCGCACGAAATATTCTGGTCGTTGATGCCCAAAACATGCAAGACCCCGAAGGGTTTGACGTGCCGTTGGTTCAGATTGGGATTTAACCAATAACACGACAAATCTCATCCACCACACGGCCGACCAGGGCCGCATCGTCGCCTTCTGCCATCACACGAATTACAGGTTCAGTCCCAGACAGCCGGACCAATAACCGCCCCGTCCCAGCAAGGGCCGCCTCGCCCGCGGCGATCACATCCCGCACATCGACACGGTCCATCGGCGATCCTGATTCCTTATCATACCGCACACTTTTTAAAATTTGCGGCACGGGATCAAAGGCATGAAAAACACGCGAGGCAGGATCCCCGCGCGATTTTAAAATCGCCAAGGCTTGAAGCGCCGCAAGCATGCCGTCCCCCGTTGTCCCATAATCGGTCATCACAATGTGGCCTGATTGTTCCCCGCCCAAATTAAATCCGCCCGACCGCATCCGTTCAACCACATACCGATCCCCCACGCTGGTCCGTACCAACGTAACACCGCGCGTGGTCAAAAACCGTTCCAACCCCAGATTAGACATGACGGTCGCCACCAATGTTTTATGGGCCAAAACCCCGCGCCCGCGCCAATCATCCGCAAGGACTGCCATCAATTGATCCCCGTCAATCACGGCGCCTTGTTCATCAACCAAAATCACGCGGTCCGCATCCCCATCAAGGGCAATCCCCAGATCGGCGTGATGTTCCCGCACAGCTTGCTGTAACCCTTTTGGTTGTGTTGCACCACATTCATCATTAATGTTACGTCCATCTGGTGACACATTCAGGGGGATCATCTCGGCCTCGAGCTCCCACAATACTTGAGGAGCGACGCGATAGGCGGCGCCATTTGCACAATCAACGACGATTTTTAATCCCTTTAAAGTTTGGCCGCGGGGGAATGTGGATTTTGACGATTCAATATATCGCCCCAACGCATCATCCAACCGCGTTGCCTTACCAATCTGATCAGGATGCCCCATAAGCAACAACGCTGGATCTGTAATCAACATCGAAATTTTTTGTTCCAACGCATCTGGCAATTTATAACCATCTGATGCAAAAAGTTTAATACCATTGTCGCGATAAGCGTTATGAGATGCCGAAATCATCACGCCCAAATCAGCGCGCAGTGACCGTGTCAACATCGCAATTCCGGGCGTCGGGATCGGACCCACCATCACCACTTCCATCCCCATCGCAACAAAACCCGCAGCCATGGCCTCTTCAAACATATACCCCGACAGACGCGTATCCTTGCCAATAACCACACGATATGTCCCCGCCCCATTTTCCCCTGAAAACAAAGTTGCCGTTGCCATCGCACATTTCATCGCGATATCCGCGGTCATCGGATAAATATTCGCCGTCCCACGAATGCCGTCCGTACCGAAAATAGAAGAAGATTTTGTCATGGTTTATCCTCAGTTCAAATTAAGAATGACATTGCCATCCGGGCTTTCATCGGAATGGCAACTATACTATCCTATCCCTCAAGCAACATGCACCGCACGCTGCCCCCTCCATATTTTTCAATCGTCGGAATGGGCGCCGTAAGGATTCCGCCATCAAAATACATGACAATAAGGTCTTTTTGATGAGGATCAAGCGCCGCATATGCCCCCGCCGACATGGCCAAATATCGACGTTCCCGAGGGCTTTCATCGGGCAATAATCCAACGCGACGCGTACCGCGCACTTCCAAAGCATTGCCACACATTGCCCGTAATTGATCCATCGATATGACCATAACGCGGTGTGTTTCTTGGATCTTACCCAAAACACGTCCAACGTCTTCTGCCACAATACAATCCGCGCAAATCCCCACCATGGACGTCCCAATAAACATGACAACATCCGTATGATAGACAGGTTTCCCAACGTGATTGCGCGTCTTAAACGCGATCAATTCATATCCCATCACGTCGCACCATTGTTGGGCAAGGCCCAGATCCGACCGCCCCGATAACGCGCAATACGCCCGGTTATTCACACGATCAAGAGCGAGACCGCCCGTGCTTTCCAAATATTTACCCGTTTTTTCGGCGTCCGTTAAATCGAGTAATGTCCGGTACCGCGCGGACAACCACGCCAATAATTCCGGTCGACGTTCCATACGGCGATTGGGGGCCAGCATGGGATATAAAATCATTCCCATCGTGCCGTCATCCAACCGATGCGTGGACACCCAATTATTGCAAAACACCGCATCGGGGGATGATGGTTCGCCGGTCAATGTCGTGACAATCACACCATGTTCAACCAAGCGATCGCGCAAGTTACGAAATTCTTTGACCGCCATCGCGTTCAAGCCCGACGGATCGGCGGGGTTTTCCGCCTGGTACGTATTCGTGTCAAATGTTTCAGGGTTTGACCGAAACCCCGCGGGCTCCATCATAATAATGTGCCGGGTGGATTGGGTGCGAGAAGATGTATCCAAAGTCATGCGCGATTTTCCTTGTTTAATCCTTCCCCTGAAAGGGGGAGGGGGAGAATTATCCTTTAATATCCTCGCGCGTTTATCACAAAAGGTCAACCAGGCCCTACATTTAAGGTTTATGCCCGCAACACATCAAAAATTGCCTTATTCTGATCCGACATTTGATCATCGGGCGTCATGATTGCCCCCGATAACGCCATACGACACATCGTAGACGGCGCGGGCAACCCGCCATCAATTAATGATAAAACCGATTGTTGGGCAATGGCGAGTGACGTTTTATATTGCGCCAAAATATCGGTCATATCGGCGTGAAGGCCAGGGTCTTCTTGCCATGCATCGTAATCGGTTGCGATACAGATGCTCGCGTACGCAATTTGGGATTCACGGGCCAGAAATACTTCCGGCACCGCCGTCATGCCGACAATATCCCCGCCCCAGCCGCGCATCATATGACTTTCGGCGGCTGTTCCAAACCGGGGGCCGTCAACCGCCACGTATGTTTTGTCGGTGTGTACATGCGCGCCGGCGGCGCGTGCCGCATGCACCAACGCCGTTGATAAATCGGGGCACACGGGCCGCGCGGTTGATACATGCCCCACCACGCCGCCACCCAAAAATGATTTATCACGGGGCCCTTTAATATTATCAATATATTGGGTGGGCACCACGAAATGGCCGGGCTCAATCTCGGCGCGCAAACTACCCACAGCCGACACACTGATCGCGCGGGTGACTCCGATTTTTTTTAGTGCAAAAACATTCGCGCGATAATTAATTTCATGCGGTAACTTCCCGTGCCCCGATCCGTGGCGCGGCAGAAAAGCGATGTCAACGCCGTTGTACGTCGCGCGGGTGACTTCACCCGACGGGTCGCCAAAGGGCGTTGTGATGGTTTCAGTTTTTGTGACCGTCACACCGTCAAGTTGATAAAACCCTGTGCCACCAATGATTCCGAGCATTTATACCTCCTTAAATTCTTTCACCGTTATAAGTACATCCCCAAACCCATCCGAATAGTTTTCTGGATGCAATTCAAAATCCTGATAAATCCAAGAACGTGGAACCCACTTTATAGACTCAACCTCTTCTTTTTGAATACGAAATTTCTCAATCGGCCAGTTGCATTCGGAAAAATAAAGAATTCGAAAAAAATTATGCTCTCCATAAACGCAGTACAAAGGTGTCTTTTCTAAGATAAGATTTGTAACTCCTAGTTCTTCTTTAATTTCTTTTACAATATTCATCTCATAAGTTTCATCTTTCTCAACCGTACCCGAAGCCGCGACCGACCACTTCCCTGGGCTATGTTTTTTCGTCCAGGCCCGTTGTGCCAACAAAACATTGCCCTGACTATTCTCTAACCATAAACCCGTAACCCGATAAATATCACTTTGTTGAATATCGCTACGTTTTTTATGCGTAATGATATTATCATCTTTATCAACAACCGGAATTAAAACATCGTCACTCATTTTTGCCTCCAAGATAGTTCATCAAGAGACCAAGCGATGGCGTTTGACAAAACAAATACGGGAACCGTTCCGTCATGAACTTCACTTCACTCACGTTCATCCATTCCAAACACTCCGCCTCGGCTTCCCATCCCGAAAACGGGCCGTTATGGGGTGTATAGTAAACCGAGACAAATTTGTGGTGCGCACTGTCATCCGCAATAACTTTGCCGATATAGGTGGGGTTCACATCTAACCCCAATTCTTCTCGAGTCTCACGCACAACGGCCGCATCATAATCTTCCCCCGCATTCACCCGCCCGCCAACCGATGCATCGAAATGACGGGGGCGATTTAATTTATGTGCCGCCCGAAATTGAAAAAGAATCTTACCTTCTGAATTAATGATCCAATTATGGACCACCCGTATTATCCGATTTTGGGCGCGTGCATCGTCAAACGTCGTCTGACCGATCACATTGTCGTCACGATCAACAAAATCAAATAATTCACTCATACTCGACCACCGCTTTGACCTTTAATCCCTTCCATTCAAAATCATTCAGAAATTTTAAATTGATCAACGTGGCCAGGCCCACGACGTTATATCCGGCCCGCGCACATAAATCGGCGGCCGCGCGAAGCGTGCCGCCGGTAGCCAATACATCATCCAGAATCACAATGCGTGGCGCAGTACCGTCAGGTTTAGGCGTTGCGGGCTTCATTTCAAATGTGGCAGTGCCATATTCCAGCGTGCATGACTCGCGCAAACTCGGCGGTGGCAATTTCCCCCCCTTTCGCACCATCACGAAATTTTTTCCAAATTTTTGAGCCAAGGCCGCGGCAAAAATAAACCCCCGCGCGTCCACCCCGGCGAATGCGTCGATATCATGAGGGGTGATTACCTGGGTTAATGCCTCTATCGTTTCGGGGAATCGTTGGGCAAGCAGCGGCGATATATCGCGAAACAATACACCCGGTTCCGGCCAATCGGGCGTTGTGGCAATCAAATGTTCGTATTTAAAAGCATGGGGCATGTTGGTATTCCTTTAACATCAAACACCGCCGTCATCCCCGCGAAGGCGGGGATCTGGCTATAACAACATCAACAGCTTTGCTGTTGTCTTTATATTATTTTTTGCCGGATCCTCGCCTACGCGGGGATAACGACCGTTCCTGATTAATCGTTTATACTCTAAAGCCCTATTCAGGCAAAAACAACTTTTGTAACTCTTTTTTACGGTCCGCGTTGTAGTAGGCGTGCAGGAAAATCGGCACCATTTCGCCTTCGGCCAGTTGGCCATTCGCCGCAAGACCCAACATCTCGTCAAAGGTCACCGGCATCAAATCGACTTTTTCCCCGGCATCCAAGTTTTGTGCAGTTGCCAATGTTACACCATGGGCAATGAAAGTATACACCGCCCAATCAAGTTTGGATGTGACTTGCCGGGCGTCCCATAATGTTAATTTTTGCGCCGTGTGGCCCGTTTCTTCCGCCAGTTCCCGGGCCGCCGCGTGCTCGGGGTCTTCGCCCGGGTCAATCCGACCCCCCGCCGCACCGATAAACGGCGCCTTGCCGGGTTGTTCCTGATGTGTCAATAATATGCGCCCATCGTGCAGGACCGGAAACACAACCACCGTATCGGGCCGGCGCAAGATTTCAAAAACGGCTGTATCGCCGTTGTATAATTTTTGATCCCATTGGATGACATCAAAGAGTTTTCCCCGGAACACCACGCGGGCATCGTCAGGGATGGTTTGTAACGGTTTCGGGCGGGAAATGGGCATGGGAATGACATTAGCATAAAGAAAATACAGTGTCATCCCGGCGAAGGCCGGGATCCAGAAAAATCATTTATTTTCTCAAAATAAAAACCCCGGATTTTTAGGTCCGGGGGAATTTTTATTCGGTGTAATAGGTTAGCATTGTTTCAGAAACATCCATGTTTTTGAAAGACCTGGCAACGACCTACTCTTCCACGACTTAAGTCGAAGTACCATTGGCGCTGCGTCGTTTCACGGCCGAGTTCGGAATGGGATCGGGTGTTGCATACGCGCTATAATCACCAGGTCATTCAAAAACACATTGTTTCGTTCACATTATCGTTTTATTCACCGGTCTGTTGGATTGCTGATGCCGAACAATGATCTTGTCACTGTACGTAAATATCAATTCAAGCCAATCGAGCAATTAGTATCAGTTAGCTTCAGGCGTTACCGCCCTTCCACATCTGACCTATCAACGTGGTGGTCTACCACGGCTCTAATAGGGAATTCTAGTTTTGAGGTGGGTTTCACACTTAGATGCTTTCAGCGTTTATCCCGTCCGTACATAGCTACCCGGCGATGCCGCTGGCGCGACAACCGGTATACCAGAGGTACGTCCACCCCGGTCCTCTCGTACTAAGGGCAGATCCTCTCAAAATTCCTACACCCATGGCAGATAGGGACCGAACTGTCTCACGACGTTCTGAACCCAGCTCACGTACCTCTTTAAATGGCGAACAGCCATACCCTTGGGACCTGCTCCAGCCCCAGGATGAGATGAGCCGACATCGAGGTGCCAAACAGCGCCGTCGCTATGGACGCTTGGGCGCTATCAGCCTGTTATCCCTAGAGTACCTTTTATCCGTTGAGCGATGGCCCTTCCATTTGGAAGCCACCGGATCACTATGACCGACTTTCGTCTCTGCTCGACTTGTCAGTCTCGCAGTCAGGCAGGCTTATGCCATTGCACTCTTGAAGACGATTTCCAACCGTCTTGAGCCCACCATCGCGCGCCTCCGTTACACTTTAGGAGGCGACCGCCCCAGTCAAACTACCCACCATGCAGGGTCCCGGCTCCAGATAATGGAGCTCGGTTAGACACCAAAAGAGTCAAGGGTGGTATTTCATGTTGTCCCTCCACCTCAGCTAGCGCCAAGGCTTCAAAGGGTCCCACCTATGCTACACATGACAATTTTGATGCCACTGCAAAGTTATAGTAAAGGTTCATAGGGTCTTTCCGTCTAACCATGGGAACCTCGTATCTTCACGAGGAATCCAATTTCGCTGAGCCGATGTTGGAGACAGCGGGGAAGTCGTTACGCCATTCGTGCAGGTCGGAACTTACCCGACAAGGAATTTCGCTACCTTAGGACCGTTATAGTTACGGCCGCCGTTTACCGGGGCTTCGATTCAAAGCGTTAACCTCTCCTCTTAACCTTCCGGCACCGGGCAGGCGTCGGACCCTATACGTCGACTTAAGTCATCTTCGCAGAGCCCTGTGTTTTTGATAAACAGTCGCTACCCCCTGGTTTGTGCCCCCCACCCCTGGTTGCCCAGGAGTGGGGCTTCTTTATCCCGAAGTTACAGAAGTAATTTGCCGAGTTCCTTCAACATCGTTCTCTCAAGCGCCTTGGTATACTCTACCAGCCCACCTGTGTCGGTTTTGGTACGGCTTATACGTTGGAGCTATTTCCAGGCTGTCCCAGGCTACCCCCTCAATCCAATAAGAGGAGATCGCTTTCGGCCAGCGTCACTTCCAACAAGCTACGGAATATTAACCGTATTTCCATCGACTACGCCTTTCGGCCTCGTCTTAGGTGCCGGCTTACCCTGCTCGGATTAACCTTGGGCAGGAAACCTTAGGCTTTCGGCGAGAGTGTCTCTCACACTCTTTGTCGCTACTCATGTCTGAATTCTCTCTTCTCATACCTCCAGCGCCCCTCGCGGGTCGCCTTCGCAGGCTTAGAGAATGCTCCGCTACCACGCATATAAATATGCATCCGCAGCTTCGGTACATAGCTTGAGCCCCGTACATCTTCGGCGCCAGACGTCTATTAGACCAGTGAGCTATTACGCTTTCTTTAAATGATGGCTGCTTCTAAGCCAACATCCTGGTTGTTATGGACATCTAACTTCCTTATTTACACTTAGCTATGATTTCGGGACCTTAGCTGGCGGTCAGGGTTGTTTCCCTCTTGACGATCGACGTTATCACCGACCGTCTGTCTGCCGCGTTAAACTCTTGGGTATTCGGAGTTTGGTTAGGTTTGGTAGGGCTCGCGCCCCCCTAGCCGATCCAGTGCTCTACCCCCCAAGGTCATCACGCGACGCTCTACCTAAATAGATTTCGCGGAGAACCAGCCATCACCCAGTTTGATTGGCCTTTCACCCCTAACCACAGCTCATCCCCGTTTTTTTCAACAAACGTGGGTTCGGTCCTCCAGTTGGTGTTACCCAACCTTCAACCTGGCCATGGCTAGCTCACCGGGTTTCGGGTCTCATCCCGCATACTTGGCGCCCTATTCAGACTCGGTTTCCATACGCCTCCACCTAACGGCTTAAGCTTGCATGCGAGACGAACTCTCAGAC
>CAZLPZ010000003.1:0-37291 GCA_964561535.1 uncultured Pseudobdellovibrionaceae bacterium
AAGTGACATGGCCGTTCTTGTCCGCGTGGTTTTCGATGAACAGATCGATGGCGGCACCGCGCGCGGCATCTGTATTCCCTGCCTGTAAAGCCGCGTTCATTTGGGTGGTGAGGGCGGCAATGCGTGCTGGTTTTTCGGCTTCTGTTTCAAGTTCGGCGACTATTTTTTGTGTCAGGGCAATTTGTTGAGCTTTCGCTGGGTCCGTTTTTGAAACTTCTGCGATCCTTTGTTGCATAAAGGCTGCATAAGTTCCTTTTTCTTGGGTATTAGCCTTTTGAATTGTTTTAAATATTTCTGAAGCCAATATTTGGATTTCTTGAGGCGATAAAGTGCCACCCTGTTTATCGAGGATATTGTATAATCCATGTAGTTTTATGGATGAATATTCTTGGCTTTTAGCTGTGTAGGCGGCGCGGGCCTGGGCCGCGTTTGCGGTTGCGATTTGGACTTGTTGTTCTGGGGTTAAAGGAGCGGGGCCTGTGGCGCAGGCGGTCACAAGGGGCAATAGGGTTGCCGCGCATGGTTTCCATAGGGATGTTAATGGTGCAGTCATTCTAGATCCTTTGTTCTTAAAAGAATGGAATGCGGCGATCATAGTATATTATGTAATATATGTCAAATAAAAAAACCGGGCCCTGTGCCCGGCTTTTTTAAAGTGCTTTAGTTTATTTGCTGTTACAGCCCAGAGATGTTTCTAGCCTCTTTTGCGCAGCTCGAACTTGTGCTGATGTCACTTTTGAGCCCCATGCTTTAACTTGTACGCCGCATGGGGAAGGCGTTGTAGAGGAAAAAGTATTTCCAGCTTTCCCAGATAAGGACGCAGTTGCTTGAGGTGCCGGAGCTAATGGCGCAGCCACTGCTGGGGCTGGCGCAGGAGCCTGAGAAACCTGAGCCGGAGCTGGAGTTGGTTTGTCTTTACATGCTCCCGTAATTAGCGTGCCGTATTCGCATGCATTTAATTCAGTAGCCAGAGCATTAAAATCACCGCCACATGAATTCACAATGGTTTTGAAACGCACATAATTCACGTTGCCGGTATCATCTGAAATTCTACCTAATGCATCAGATGCTTTGACTCCCTTTAGACATGTTTCATTTTCAATATGTAATTCTAGTATGCCATCTGCCGGTTTAGTAATCCCGGTTGCGCGTCCCATCGCACCAAGGAGTGGTATATTCATAGGGCTTGTTGTTTCAGAAATATAACCCATTGGAAGACCTGAAGAAGGATTTGGGGCACCAACGGCATCCGCAGAGAGGCCTATGTGCGCACTGAATTTTGGTGTGGATATATTTGTTACGCCACCTGTTGAATTTGATTGCGCAACATTTGGGCCGGATTGTGTGTCGCAAGTTGCATTACCAGCAGTGCAGGCGGCATCCGCTCCAAGGGCAGCAACGGATAAGGTTGCGGCGGCGAGTTTTTGTTTTAAAGTGAGTGTCATCTCTCCCTCAATCTTTCTGCCCTTTTGGGGCGGGTTGTTATCGAATGGTGGTGTCTTGAATGGCAAGGGTTATCGCATACAGCGCAGTATTTGTCAATAATAATTTACGGAATGCTGAAGTTAGGGATGTTGTCATATTATAAGGGTATCACCCCCTCCACCCCGCTCGGACGGGGCACCCCCCCTTCCACCTACGCCCTTTGGGCTTCGGCGGACACAGTCAGGGGGAGGAAAAACTCTTAAATTTTCCGTGATTTTTTCTTTTCTAAAAATATCCCTGGACATTTGGGTCGTCCCCGGCTATAAAACGCGCACTCGTCCAAGATCGTCGGTGGGGGCAACCCATAAATCCAACGTTAGACTGGGGAAAAAATTGATTTGAGGGGCCGGCTTGGGCTTCCTAAAAAATTTCCTTTGTTGAATTTGGTCGAGGCGAACGTCATGTTCGCCTTTTTTGTTGTGAATTTTTAAAGAAAGGCAACGCTATGCCCATGAACCGTGCCAAAAAGGCCGAAGAATTACAAGAAGTCAAAGATTATATTGCGGGTGACATTGACGCGATTGTCGTTGTGGCCAACAAGGGAATGTCGGTGAAACAAGTCGAGGCCCTGCGCCGCGATGCCGCCGCCAATGATGCGCGCTATAAAGTGTCCAAAAATGCATTGTCGATCATCGCGTTTAAAGACACAAAATTTGCCGGGATCGTTGATTATTTTAAAGGTCCAACGGCGTTGATTATGGCGAAAGATCCAATCGCCGCTGCGCGCGTGGCCCAAAAGTTTTCCAAAGAATATGCGGACAAGTTTGAAATTATGGGCGGCGCGATGGGATCCACCCTGCTTGATGCCAAAAAAGTGGTGTATCTGGCCTCGTTGCCGTCGCTCGATCAACTGCGTGGCAAACTGGTTGGCTTGTTACAAGCCCCGGCGCAAAAAATTGCCGCCATTGTTCAGGCCCCGCCGGCGCAACTCGCCCGTGTGATCAATGCATACGCGACGAAAGCTGCGTAAATAAAAGAATTTGTTATCTCGGGCATTGGCTTTGGGATGATAAAAGATAAGTAAAATTTTTAACCAAGTAACGACGTTTAATTTAAGGAGAATAAAATGGCTGATCTGAATAAAATTGTGGACCAACTCTCGACCCTCACGGTGCTTGAAGCGGCCGAACTTGCAAAAATGCTCGAAGAAAAATGGGGCGTGACGGCGGCGGCTCCTGTGGCTGTTGCTGCAGCGGGTGCCGGTGCGGCCCCTGTTGAAGAAAAAGACAGCTTTGATATTATTTTGGAAGAAGCCGGCGCGAACAAAATCAACGTGATTAAAGAAGTCCGTGCGATTACCGGTTTGGGTCTTGCCGAAGCCAAAGCATTGGTTGACGGTGCCCCCAAAGCCATTAAAGAAGGCGTGAACAAGGCGGATGCCAAAAAATTGGAAGAGCAATTGAAAGCCGCCGGCGCCAAAGTGACCGTGAAATAATTATTTCGCTGTCATCCCGGCGAAAGCCGGGATCTCGAGCCGATCGCTTAAACAAAAAGCCATCCTTTAAAAAGGGTGGCTTTTTTATATTTATACTCATTTTCATCAAGAAATGAACTTGATGTTTTTCCCTCCCCCCTTCAGGGGGAGGGAATTTTCAACTTTCATGTGGATGACGGGACGATCCCCTCTTTACAGATTTTCGAGTTTCATCAAAATGACGGGGCGATCCCCCTTTTATAAAAACAGGTCATTGATGATGTACACCAATCGAGAACGCGGTAATATTTTTCTGGCTTTGTTTGCGGCCGTCGCGTTTGCCGCGTTGTTGTCCTATGCCGTATCGCAATTTATCCGGGGGCCCCTGACCACCAGTACGAATTTAACCCGGGTAAACACGGCACAACAACAAATGAATGTGGCGGGTCAGTTGATTATTGAAACATCGGCCACCCAGGCCAGTAACGGTGATTGCGACGGGGATAATTACATCGAACCGTTGCGTTACCGTGACCCATCAACAGGGCCTCACCCGACAGGCGGGGGATATATTCATAATGCGGTCGGGGCCACGAAAAAGGATCCCTGGGGCACGGAATATGGCTATTGTGCCTGGGATCAAGGTACGGATGACACATCGCCTGGGAAAGATATTGCGCCGAATGATGATGCGGACTGCACGAATACAGATACGTATAACACAGTTGCGGGGGATTACCGTTTGGCGGGAGCTGTTCCGTCGGTGGCTCACCCCACAAAACCAAGTACCCAGGCCGTGATTGCCTTGGTATCGGCCGGGAAAGATAAGACGTTTCAAACGACCTGTACTGCATTTGTGGACGCTAATGATGATGCCGTCCCCGACACGGCGTTGGTCGCAAAAACCGCGGGCTCAGACGATATTATTGTGCAATATACGTACGGCGAGGCCCAGGCCGCGGGGGGCGATTTATGGACCCTCAAATCCGGGGATCCGGCGGTGGCCACCATTGCGAAAGATGTGGAGATTGCGGCAAACCAAGTTTTACAATTTGCTGATAATGCGCGCCTGTTGATCCCGACGGATGTTGAACTGACGGACGCCGAATGTACGGGGGTGGCCGCGTCCCAGGTTAATGAACGGGCCTTGCGGTTAAATACCACCACCACCCCGCCCAGCCTCGAGGTGTGTTATGACAGCGATGCAACCGTGGCCTATGCCTGGGATTGGGGGTCGGCCGCGGCGGCCGGGGGCGGCGGTGGAAGCACCATTGACGATTTGGATGACGGGATCGCCGATTATGTGACCTTATATAATGTGTTTTTGGGCGATTTGACGGGAACGGCGACAACAACGGGGACGGGGAATACGGCGCTGGGGTATAATGCGTTGAATACAAATGTCGCAAAGTCGGGCAGTACGGCCATTGGATATGAAGCCATGCGGTATGCGGATAGTGGGGCGGCTGCAATAACGTATAATACGGCTGTGGGGTATCAGGCGTTGATGGGGTCGACGACCGCGGCCAGTAATATTGGGGGAGCTAATACGGCCGTTGGTCATTCGGCTTTACTTTCAAATACATCAGGAGATGGGGGGACGGCTGTTGGGGCGAATGCGATGAGCAGCCAAACAACGGGAGATTTTAATACCGCCGTTGGTTATGAAGCGCTTTATTCAAATCTAGCGGGTACTAATAATGTGGCACTCGGCGGCTCGACCCTATATAACAATCGAGGCTCTTATAATACGACAATTGGCGTTAATTCAATGTACGAAAATACAACCGGAATTGAAAACGTGGCGGTTGGCTATGAATCTCTTTATGAAAATAAAACCAAGAAACAATCAACGGCCATTGGATATCAAGCCATGCGCTATGCTGATAGTGCGGCAGGTGAAGCCGTTACGTATAATACCGCCCTGGGGTATCAGGCGTTGCGCGGGTCGACGACGGCGGCGAGTAATACGGGGACCAGTAATACGGCCGTTGGTCATACTGTCCTTCTTGCCAACACAACTGGGGCGTCAAATGTGGCTACTGGAGCACTCGCATTGGTGTCGAATACGATTGGAAGTTTTAATGTTGGTATAGGCCAATCGAGCTTGAATAGTAACGTTGCCGCGTCGGGATCAACGGCGGTGGGTTATCTTGCTATGGGTATGGCCAATTCAACGGCAGTTGCGACGACAACGTATAACACCGCTGTGGGAGCTGGAGCCTTGTTTGGATCGTTATTTCCCTTGACTAATACGGGGACCAGTAACACCGCCCTTGGATATAATACTCTAGGTGGAAACACAACCGGATCCTCGAATATTGCAATTGGGGCGGCGGCGTCCGGTCTAGCGGCGGCATTGGGGGCCAACACAACCGGGAGGTCGAACGTGGCGATTGGGGCAGCACGCGCGGCGAATGCCGCCGGGGCGTTGGCCGCGAATACAACAGGATATGAAAACGTCGCGATTGGTGAAGGGGCGTTGAGCACAAACGTTGCGGGGTATGGATCAACCGCCGTGGGGTTTAATGCGATTCGTTATGCAAATTCGACGGCGGTGGCGACAGGGATGTATAACACGGCGTTGGGGTGGTCGGCGTTGCGGGGATCGACGACGGCGGCGAATAATACGGGGAGTCATAATGTCGCGATTGGGTTTCAGGCATTACGTGATACGACATTTGGAAATACAAATATAGCAATTGGATCGAATGTACTTGTTTATAATACCGGGGGGTATGGATCAACAGCCATTGGATATCAAGCGATGTTAAATGGTTATAATAGTGGAGCTTATTTTCAAACATATAATACGGCTGTTGGGTATGAAGCTATGAAGGGGGCCACCGGATCAGGAGGGACCTCGTTTCTTTCAAATACAGCCGTTGGACATGGCGCACTTCGGGACCTTACCGATGGCGATAACAATGTTGCGATTGGTGTCGATGCTATGTATTTAGCAGCAGTTCCATACAATAATGTCGCTATCGGAAATCAAAGTTTGTATTATCTCTCCGATTGGGGGAGTGCCGATAGTTATAATGTTGCTGTTGGTGATCATGCGGCGCATAATACGGAAAATTCTAATTATAACACGGCTATTGGGGGTTCTGCATTATATTCGAATAGATACGGCAATTCTAGTACGGCCGTAGGTTATAATGCAATGTATTATGCAAATAATGCAGTAGGGACAACCTTTACAACTTATAATACGGCAGTCGGATATCAAGCGTTGAGGGGGTCGGGAACGCCGGCCAGTAATACCGGCACATCGAATACGGCGCTGGGGCATAATGCTTTGGTGAGTGCTACGTCTGGTTCATCGAACATTGCGATTGGGGCGGGGGCGGCCAGTTTAAATGCACCGTTGCAGGCGAATACAACCGGGCGGTCTAACGTAGCAATCGGGGCGGCCCGGGCCAGTAATGCGGCCGGGGCGTTGGCCGCGAATACAACAGGATCTGAAAACGTTGCGATTGGTGAAGGGGCACTCTCGACCAGTACGACGAATTATGGCAGCACGGCCGTTGGGTTTGAAGCGATGCGGTATGCGGATTCAGGGGGGTCATCGGCGTTTACGTTTAACACGGCCTTGGGGTATCAGGCATTGCGTGGTTCAACAACCGCAGCCAGCAATACGGGTAAAGGAAATGTCGCCGTAGGGAGTAATGCATTAAGGGCGAATACCAGTGGGGTTGGAAATACAGCGGTGGGGGGATACATTTCTACATATTTTGCAGCGTTACAAAGTAATACGACGGGGGGAAGTAACGTTGCGATTGGTTTTTCCGCTCTTGGTAGTAATACCGAAAAAAGCGGGAGTACGGCCGTGGGAGCCGAGGCCATGCGCTATGCTGATAGTGCGACGGGTGTAGTCGTTACGTATAACACCGCGGTGGGGTATGCGGCACTGAGGGGGTCAGTGCTTTCGTTCAATAATACGGGCCTGTACAATACCGCTCTGGGGGGTGAAGCATTATTATCGACTACGAGCGGGCTATCGAATGTGGCGGTGGGCTCTAGAGCATTACGTGGAAATACTACCGGATCAAGCAATATTGCGATTGGGGCGGTGGGGGCCCTTTTAAATGGCCCGTTACAGGTAAACACAACCGGACGGTCGAACGTCGCGATTGGGTCGGCGCGCGCCGGCGGTGCGGCCGGAGCGTTGGCCGCGAATACAACAGGATTAGAAAATGTCGCGATTGGCGAAGGGGCGTTGACGACGAATGTCGCCCTGAATACATCTACCGCGGTCGGATTTGAAGCCATGCGGTATGCCAATTCATCGGCCCTAGCGTTCAGTACGTATAACACGGCGCTCGGGTATCGGGCGTTGATGGGTTCGACGACGGCGGCCGACAATACGGGGACCAGTAATACAGCGGTTGGATTTAACTCATTATTAAGTAATACATCTGGGGAATCGAACGTGGCAATTGGCGCCGCCGCGTTCGGTACATCGGGGGCATTGGGGTCCAACACATCGGGGTCGTCTAACATTGCGATTGGGGCGTCGGCGGCCAGTGCAGTGGGGGCATTGGGGTCCAACACAACCGGGTACAAGAATGTGGCCATTGGCGCGGGGTACGGTCCAGCAGCAGCATTGGGGGCCATGGCCGGGAATACAACAGGATATGAAAACGTCGCGATTGGCCAAGGGGCGTTGGTGACGAATGTCGCCCTGGCTGGATCTACCGCTGTCGGATTTGAAGCCATGAGGTATGCCAATTCATCGGCCGTGGCAGACCTTACGGGAAACACGGCGCTCGGGTATCAGGCGTTGATGGGGTCGACGACGGCGGGGGATAATTCGGGGAAATATAATACGGCCCTGGGGGCGAATGCATTGATGTCGATTACTGCCGGCGATGGAAATACCGCGGTGGGCGTATCGGCGGGGGATTATACATCGGGCAGTTATGTGGCGAATACGTCGGGGGCCAATAATACGTATGTGGGGTATCGATCGGGAACAGATAATGCGGCGTATACAAATTCGATGGCGCTGGGGTATCTGGCCCAAGCAACGGCGAGTAACCGCATTGTGTTGGGGAATACCTCGATTGCGGATATTTATGCGCAGGTGACCAGTATTACGGGGATTTCGGACGCGCGGCGGAAACATCATGTGCGCGATATTCCGTTGGGGTTGGATTTTGTGACCAAACTGCGCCCCGTTGAATATCAATATAATAACGGCGATGATACGTTGCGATATGGGTTTTTGGCCCAAGAAACCGAGGCCGCGTTGCCCGATGCGGTTAGACCGTTGGTTGCCAAAAATGAAGAAGGTCTGGCCATGGTGTCGCGTGAAAATGATAAAGACCGGACCTATCATATGGCCTATGGCGAATTGACAGCGCCGTTGGTCAAGGCAGTTCAGGAATTGAATGCCCGCGTGGATGGGTTGGCGGGCGTTGCGCCGGGTGAAGGGTCGGACAAATCTCAATCATCCGTTCAAGATAGGTCGGATACAGGGGAAGATCCCGCCCGGTTATTATGGTCGATTATCGCGGCGATGGGGGCCATGATGGTTATCTTGGTTGCCTGGAATATGCGCCTGACCCGGGATATTAAACGCTTGGCTGCGGCGGGTTAGGCCGCCATATCAAAGGTTGTAGATATGGGGGGTATGGCTCTTTGGCCATTTCTTCGGATTTTATTTGCATACATATTGTGATCAGCTTCTTTTACGAGATCTGCGGCGATACGGCTGCTTGTCATTGTTCCATTTTGGATGAGTTGTTGTAGGTCCGAGAAATTTTTGCAGCCATATTCTGAAATAAAGGTTTCATTTAGGCATGCTACTCCATAACTCATTCCATGACGATCACGGGGCTTGACGTCATAGGGTATGCCATTTGGATCCGTAATTGATGTTGCTGTTTTTCTTATGTCTAGATCATGTTGAAGATCCAGAAAAATTTTTTCAATTTTTATTCGATTTCCAATACCAATATACGCAAATTCATCTCCTCCCAAACGTCCAAAAAGATCTGAACGGCGGGGGTGGATAAGCCTTTTAAACATTGTGGCCATATCTTGAAGGGCAAGATCGCCTTGATCATGTCCCAATGTATCATTAATTTTTTTGAACCCATCAAGGTCACAAAAAACGACCGATAAGGGATCGGCTAGGGGGTGCCGAATTGAAGATTCGATCATCCGAGTCAGGGCATTATTAAAGGCGTTTCGATTGGGCAGGCCTGTTAAAGAGTCTGTGTAGGATTCTTGTTGCAAGTCGTAAATAGTGGGACTCCCCTTATAAACAGATGCAATATGTTCGGGCAGGGCGCCGATTTCTTTCATTACGCGTACCGCACGCGGGTATTTTCTCGCGACGGATGTAAAAATACGAGATAAGATTCCCTGAGTTACATCCGAAGTGTTTTCATTGGAGGGTCGATTTGGCATGTTTAATTCCATTTAATGTATAAATTATGCGTTACTTTATCAATGTCTCTGGCCCTTGTCAATGGTTATGTATAATATATCCAAAAGAATATATTTAAATACAACCGGAGGGGATTAGACGGTTTCGCTTGACTTTTGCAAGTGGAATCAGGCATAACACGGTCCATGGTGTTTCTATTATTATTCATAATTAATAATAACAAAGACAAAAATGATCGGGTTTTTGGATTTGTGCGGAAACGTTTGGGGTAAAATCAAAACTGTTCTGGATATATCCTGTATTGACCGAACGATCTATATTAAAATCATAAGGGTGCGGCAAAGATTCGTTTTTTAGGTGTTAAAACCCATAAATACGATTTGATCAAGAATTCTCTGTGCCAATCCCCATCATAACGAAAGCGAGGCGTGTTCATGTCATCATTGTTAAATCCTTCTTCAAAATCATCGTCGTCCAATGAATATCCTTTGCGGGGTGAAAGAATTGCTGTTTTGGTGGCAAACGGATTTAATGAGCATGAATTTTTACAGTCTTTACGCGCCTTACAGGCAACAGGGGCGACCTTGACGATTATTGCGCCTCTGGCCGGATTGGTTCAAGGGTGGAACGGCACGACATTTGGACATTCCCATGCGGTTGAAGTGTCCTTGTCGACGGCACTAGCTGCCGATTTTTCAATGTTATTGGTGCCGTCTGGCGTGCGGTCTGTGGAAAAATTAAAGTCTTATCCGCAGACAACGCGCTTTATAAAAAGCTTTATATCGTATGGCAACCCGGTGGCCTTTATGGGTGAAGCCGTGTCCTTGATGGTTCATGTGGGGATGGACGCCGATATGACAGGGTCGGATATTCAGGCCGATTTAAACGATGCTTCAATAAAAGGGGTTGATGAAGCGGTCACAATTTCGGGTCAAATTTTAACCGCACGCACGGACACGCCAGATATGTTGGCCCAAGCGTTGGCGGCGGTTGTCGCCCATTTTAGTAATATTCCAGATAATCTGCGTTTGGCGGCCTAGAGATTAACCACAGGAGTTTGTAATGCGTGCGGAAACACAATCACTGGTGAATGCTATTCAGGCCGATCTTCAAATTTTACGGAGGTCACTTTGACTGGGATGTTGCGTGCGCCAAACTGGATGAATTAAACGCCCTATCAGAAGATCCGAAACTTTGGGATACACCGGCCCGCGCGCAAATTGTGATGCGGGACCGAAATCGGCTGGCGGTCAATATTGACGGCGTCCGCGCGATTGAAAAAATACTGATCGATTCGATTGATATGTATGATTTGGCCGAGGCCGAAGGCGATCAGGCCATGATCGAAGATGTCCATAAAACATTGGTGGAATTGGCCAAAGATACCCAGAAAAAGCAATTGCAAGCCTTGTTGTCTGGGGAAGCAGATGGGAATGATGCGTACTTGGAGGTGAATGCTGGGGCGGGCGGCACGGAAGCGATGGATTGGACGCAAATGTTGCTGCGTATGTATCTGCGATGGGCCGAACGGCGCGGATTTAAAACGACTATTTTGGATCAAAGTGAAGGCGAGGAAGCGGGGCTGAAATCGGCAACCGTCAAGATTGAAGGCGAATCAGCCTATGGGTGGTTAAAGACTGAAAGTGGTGTGCATCGATTGGTGCGAATTTCCCCGTTTGATGCAAATGATCGTCGACACACGAGTTTTTCATCGGTCCTGATTTCGCCTGTGGTCGATGATACAATTGATATTCAAATTGAAGATAAAGATTTGCGCGTTGATACTTATCGGGCGCAAGGGGCGGGGGGCCAGCACGTGAATAAAACCGACAGTGCCATTCGGTTAACGCATATGCCGTCAGGCGTTGTGGTTGCGTGCCAACAGGAACGTTCACAACATCAAAACCGGGCAACAGCGATGAGTATGCTGAAGGCCAAATTATATGAGTTGGAGCTACAGAAGCGGGAAGCCGAGATGAATGCTTTTATTGGCGAAAAATCAGAAATTGGATGGGGACATCAAATTAGGTCTTATGTCCTTCAACCCTATCAAATGATTAAAGATTTACGTACGGGCTTTGAAAACACGAATTCTCAGGCCGTCTTGGATGGCGATTTGGATGGCTTTCTGGAGGCGTCTCTTGCCGCCAAAGTGACCAGTAAACGAACCTCTTGAAATATTCTCCTTTTGAACGATATTATAGTCGTGTTGTGAACAGAAAGGAGCCATCATGGGCGTATCGCACGTAACAGACGATAATTTTGAGGCCGAGGTTTTAAAATCGGATCTTCCCGTTATTGTTGATTTTTGGGCAGAATGGTGTGGACCGTGCAAGGCTTTTGCGCCGGTGATGGATGATGTATCGGGTGAAATGTCAGCTCGGTTCAAAATGGTTAAATTGAATGTCGATGATAGTCCTCATACCCCTGGGAAATTTAGCATTCGGGGCATTCCAACTTTGATTGCTTTTAAAGATGGTAAGGCGATTGCGACAAAAGTTGGGGCCATGAATAAGTCACAATTTACGGAATGGTTACAAACTGTTGCGTAAATACGGCGACGGGTCTCAATTTTAAGAATTTTAAAAAGCCCTTTCGATTCAGAAGGGCTTTTTTATTTTGATGTATTCAGCAATCGTGTGGCGGGAAAGGTAACGAATGCCGTTGTTCCAACGCCTTTTTGTGACAAAATATCAAACGTTCCCCCATGCAAGCGCATCAACGCATGAACAAGGGTAAGCCCAAGACCTGGCCCTGAAGATGTGCGATCAAATCGCCCGTTGGCGTGGCCAAATGGAGCCATGATGCGGGTGATTTCGTCTGTATCAAGACCAATACCTGTATCGGTAATGGCTAGTCGTAATCCTGCTTCTTTATCTGATTCACTCTTGATTGTGATGTGACCGCCAATAGGGGTAAATTTAATAGCGTTTGATACTAGGTTTAATAAAATTTGTTTCACAGCCAATTCTTCAGCAAGTAAGAGTGGAAGGTTAGGCATGATATCAACGTCAATCGATTGAGATGTTGCGAGAATTTTTGGACGGAGTAACTCAATAACGGTTTCAATAACAGATGCAATATGAACTTGATCTTCATTCAGTTGTCGTTCACCAGCCTCAATCCGGGAAACATCGAGAATCGTGTTGATCATTGAAAGTAAATTTCGGCCGCTGTCATGAATATCAATTGCATAGGCGAGATATTGTTCTTGCCCAATAGGGCCTAAAATTTGATCTTTTATAATTTCTGAAAAACCGATGATTGCGTTTAAGGGAGTACGTAACTCATGTGACATGTTCGCCAAAAATTCAGTTTTCGAACGATTAGCAAGTTCGGCATCATTTTTGGCAGCTTGTAAAGTATCAACTGCCTGTTTGCGTTCGGTGATATCATCAACACTGCCTTCGATATACAATAGAGTATTTGAGGCGTCGCAGATGCGGCGCGCGGTTTCAAGTACCCAGAACAGAGTACCGTCTGCGCGCCGCCCTTGACGTTCGATATTTGTTACTGTTTCTTGGTTATGTAGCTTGCGGATCAAATCATTATAATCACGAATATTCGGATATAGGGTGTTTTGAGATGAATTTATTTTGTCGATCATTTCTTCGGCACTGTTGTATCCAAACATGCGGGCTAAGGATGGGTTTGCGGATATCAGCATACCGTCTGGTTTAATTTGATAAATGCCGCTGGGGGTGTTTTCCCAAAACGCGCGGTATTTTTCTTCAACTTCGAGCGCATTTTGTTTAGCGCGTAAACGTTCATCCATATCGGTAATAGTGCCAACAACGCGTGGGTCTTTGGGGTCATCTTGCCGGACCATTGTATATCGAATGGAAACTTGACGTGTACTGTCATCTGAATTTTTAAGTTTAGCGTTATAAGGGGTTGGTGCTGTTTTTTGAGTCAATAAATTTAAAAATTTTTCTGAATGATCGTTGTCGGATGTATCCAATAAGTGTGAAAAAAAGTTAGATCCAAGAGTTTGTTCGATGTTATAGCCTGTTAAAGTTGTCCAACAACTATTTAGAAAAAGAATCCGTCCGGTTTCATCAAGTTCAAAAATAACATCTGATACCGCGTTCATAATCGCACGGCTTTCTTGTTCTGTTCGGCGTAGTGCAAGGTTTAGGCGTTCGCGTTCCGTGACTTGAGCATTCATCTCAAGGTTTTTTAAGGCGAGTGATCTATTGACTTGTTTCATGACAGTCGATTGGCGCTGGTTCCCGTAGACATAGAGTGTGCCAAGTGCGGTTACTAAAATTCCAAATAAGAGCATGACATTCGGGATGCCAGACAAAATAATATTTTGGCGACTTTCCTTTAAAATAACTTTGATTTGAAGGCCGGGGGTTGTTTGGGGAATAGTAATGGTTTCAACCCCTGAGGAAGAGGATTCAAGAGCTGGGCGGTCTGGATCTGTTGACAGGGTTAGAGGATAGGTTTCAAGAAAAGGGATATTTGAAGCAGCTCCAAATCTTAAATGCTCAATGTTTGAGACATTCCAGATATTGGTTAAATCAAATAGATCATTCAAAGGGATGATCGCTATCATCCAGCCAGGGCGGCCGTCAAAATGCGGAATATCATATACAAAGGCAATTGTTTGTGTTTTTAGGCGGTACCAGTTATTTTTATTTTTAGATATATTATCTGTTTTTATTGGAAAAAGAGGATCAAGGGGAATGATCCATTCTTTTTGTCCTGTTGTTTTATTTTCCGACATGTAGTTATGGATTATTTTTTTGAGAGGGGGGAGAATAGAAGTACTCGCTTGGATATCTCCATAAATAACGTGCCCTGGAAATCCGATGTCATCTTGTTTCGGCCACCAATAGAGCATTTTAATTTTTGGAAAATTGCTTTGGTTTCTTTTTGTTTCAATATAGTGGGATAGATTTAAAAAATTGGGATCCAATTTTAAAATATAAGAAAAAGGAGAAAGATTTTCATTAAATATGGTCAGTTGTTTGGTCAGATCTTGTTTGAGAATTTCATATTGCTGGTGTGCGTTAATCCGGGTGGCCTCGGATACAAATAGGTGCAGAAGCAAAAAAGCTGCAATGGATACAATTAATCCATTGATCAAAACAAAAATCATTGATCGATATGACCCACGCGGGATCGTTTGGCGTTGAGGTATGGATTGTGTAGAGGCCATGGGCAAAAATGAGGTAACCTATAATGACTGATCCTTATATATAACTTTATTGTCGTTAAGGGTTGGCTAATAGACGATATTTATTTTATGTATAGATAAAGGGGGGTTGCATACCGGGAGGAATTCCCTATTCTATTTTTTGTCCTTTTCCCTTCTCCTTCCTCTATTCAGAAATTATGAAAAACAAAGATTTCCAATCTTTTTTTAAGATTCCTTTTAAAGAGGAACAAAAAGAAGGTTTTAATTTTTTTCCAGAAGTCGGCAGTGTTACAGGTGTGTCTGCTTTTATGGATTATCATCGTAAAAATCTTCAGACCTTGGCGATGGTTCAGCAAATGATATTGGATGGGATGCAAGTGATTACGCGGTCTTCTTGTCATATGATTTCTAATATTGTCGAATCTCAGGCAGATTTGGTACATACGGTATCACATGCAAATCCGGGGGATGAAAATGCAGATGATCAAGTGCTAATTCTAAAAGACATCCTTAATAACGCCGCAACCCATTTTTATGAAATATCTGATATTGCGCATCAATCTAGTCGTGGGACTGCGGATGTTGTGCGTGCGCGTCTGTCCGACAGTTTGACGGATCTACAAAAAATCGCTGTTCATCTTCGCCGTGGACGTCGCGTCCGGTGAGATGCCGTTGAGGGCCCATACGGTTAAAACATCGTTAAAGGATCAGGGCGTATGATGATTGTGGATAGGTTTTCAAGGGGTGCCTCATAAAACCTGCACAAAACGAAAAGAATTTTTTATGGCTGATCTTTTTTCACCACCACCGGGCGTGTCTGCGACGCCCCCATCGCCCGCAGGGCGCTTTCCTTTGGAAGCGGACCGTGTGGCGATTAATATGCCCATGATCGAAACGTTGATTATGATTGCCGGACATTATGGGCGCCGAACATCGCGCGCAACATTGACGGCAGGCTTACCTATTCCGCCGACTGGAATTACACCGGATCTTTTTGTACGGGCCGCCGCACGTGCGGACTTGAATGCAAGTTTGGTTGAACGAGGTTTAGGGGCCATTGCGGTATCTCCAATCTTGCCTTGTTTACTGATGCTTGTGGGGGATCAAGCTTGTATTTTATGGGATATTGTTATCCCCAAAGGGAAGCGGCCACGTCGTAAAATAAGCGGCGAAGTTGTGATGCCGCCAGGGACAAAATTTGTGGTGCAGTTCCCAGAAACACCCGATGAACGACAATCTATGAATTTTGAAAATCTGAAATCAATTTATCAAGGATATGCCTATTTTGTCAGACCTATTGCGCGCATTGATGATCGTGCGGGGCCAGGATTAATTGATACCAAACGTAATTGGTTTTGGGAAAGTATTTTTGAGCACAGCGGTATTTATAAAGAAGTGATTGTGGCGGCTGTGTTAATTAATATATTTGCACTTGCATCGCCCTTATTTACAATGAATATCTATGATCGCGTTGTACCAAATGGGGCATTTGAAACGTTGTGGGTATTGTCTGCCGGTATGATTGCCATGTTGGTTTTCGATTTATTAATTAAAACACTACGCGCGCAATTCTTGGATTATGCCGGGAAAAAAGCGGATATTAAAATTTCAGCTTTATTGCATGAGCAAATGCTGGGTATGACACTTGCGGCACGACCTGCAAGTGCGGGTGTTCTTGCAAGTAATATGCGTGAATTTGAAAGTATTCGGGATTTTTTTACATCGGCTACATTGGCAACTGTTATTGATTTACCGTTTGTTTTTTTATTTATTGCCGTCATTGCCATGATTGCGGGGCCCCTTGCTATTGTGCCCCTTGCCGCTGTGCCGATTGTTTTGTTTATTTCCTGGGTCCTTCAGGTACCGATGGCCAAGATTACCAAATCAACGATGATGGAAAATGCATTAAAGAACGCCCAGCTTTTTGAAACAATTACCGGACTTGAAACGATTAAAACGCAAGCTGCTGAAGGGCATGTGCAGCGTAAATGGGAGGAATTGACTGAACGCGCAGCCAAAACATCGGCAAAATCGAAACGTGTATCGACCTTTGCATTGAATTTTTCGTCTTTTGTACAACAAGTTGTGGGCGTTCTTGTTGTGATTGTCGGCGTGTATTTAATTGCTGTTGGCTATATGACTCAAGGAGCGTTGATTGCGACGGTGATGTTGACGTCACGGGCGTTGTCACCTTTATCTCAATTTTCAAGTTTGCTCATTCGATATAATCAAACACAACAAGGTTTAAAACAGTTAAATGATTTGATGAAAAAACCGGTTGAGAGGCCAATGGGAAAGCATTTTGTATCGGTTCCGCGGGTGCAAGGTCGGGTTGAATTTAAGGAAGTTGTTTTTGCATATCCTAGCCAAACGATGCCTGCGTTAAATAATGTGTCGTTTATGGTTGAACCGGGAGAGCATTTGGGAATCATTGGAGCTGTGGGGTCTGGAAAAACGACGTTGCAGCGATTGCTTTTAAATATGTACGAACCCACGTCGGGGTCGGTTCAGATTGATCATTCGGATGTGCGCCAAATTGATCCGGGTGATTTACGTCGCAATATCGGGTGCGTACAACAATCGCCACAGCTTTTCTATGGCTCTGTACGGGAAAATATTACGATGGGCCATGAAACGGCACCGGATCGTGCAGTTTTACGTGCCGCTGAATTATCGGGCGTTATGGATTTCTTACGTGATTCACAATTAGGTTTGGACACACAGGTTGGAGAGCGCGGCGAAGCCTTATCCGGAGGCCAACGTCAAGCCGTCGCGATTGCGCGATCATTATTATATGATCCACCGATTATGATTTTGGATGAACCAACGGCATCGATGGATCCTGCGTCTGAAAATCGTTTGCGGGCTCATTTGGAAACGATTGTACGGGGTAAAACAATTTTATTGATTACGCATAAAGGGGGAATGTTATCTTTGGTTGATCGGATTATGTTGTTGGACCGAGGGAAAATGTTGGCTGTTGGGCCACGGGATGAAATGATTCGCCGCTTGCAATCGCGTGAATTTACACAAGGGACCGGACATCTACCCGGACAAACTTCATCATGACGGCAAAAAAATTACCCCCTAAAAATGAGCAGTTAAAAATGAATTCAGCAGATGACTGGTTGAAAATCCGTCAAAGTTGGATGAAGGAACGTGCGGATTGGATGAGGGCGAACGCGGACCGGTATTTTACAACAGATGAAGAGCTTCCGTTGTCGCGGCATGTTTTATTGATTGTTATGATGATGGCTGTCGGTACATTTGTATTGTGGGCATCCTTTGCGCGCCTTGATGAGGTAACCAAGGGGGACGGTAAAGTTATTCCATCTTCTGAAATTCAAATTATTCAGAATCTTGAGGGGGGTATTATTGATGATATGTTGGTACATGAAGGTGAGGCGGTCAAGGTCGGCCAGGTTTTGGTACGTCTGCGCAATTTAGATGCCTCTGCTTCGCTTGGGTCAAACCAAGCAAAATACAGTGGGTTGATGGCAAGCATTACAAGGTTACAAGCCGAGGCCGAAGGCAAGGATACGGTGATTTTCCCGGATGATGTGATCAAAGGGGCTCCGGGAAGTGTATCTGAGGAATTGAACGCTTTTACGGCTAATCGTACTCAATTAAATTCACAGTTATCGGTCCTTGAACAACAACGGATTCAACGTCGACAAGAAGTTCAGGAATTGCGCTCTAAGGCTGGGAATTTGGACAAGGTTATTGCGCTTGCCCGGGACCGTAAGGCGATGGTTGAACCCTTGGTTGCCAAGGGGTCGGCGCCACGTGCTGAATTGTTACAAATGGAGCAGGATATTTTACAACAGCAAACAGAATTGGACAGTGTACGCCAAGCCGTGCCACGCGCCGAAAGTGCGATCAATGAGGCGTCTGCACGAATTGATGAAATGAAAAAAACGGCAAAAGCCAAAGCACAAACTGAATTGTCGATGAAGTTGATTGAAATGAATACGGTCAAAGAAACGTTAGGAGCGTTGACGGATCGGAAAGATCGTACAGAAATTAAATCGCTGGTAAATGGTATGATTAAGGTGATTAAAATTAAAACGGTGGGTGGCGTTGTCAAACCGGGCGATTCGATTATGGAGGTCGTCCCGACGAATGACCAACTTTTGGTTGAGGCGCGGATTAAACCAGCAGATATTGCCTTTATTCACCCCGAGCAGGATGCGATGGTAAAAATTACCGCTTATGATTTTTCAATTTATGGTGGGTTAAAAGGTAAGGTCGTGGATATTTCTCCAGACAGTATCACAAATGAAAAAGGCGAGAGTTTCTATCATATTCGTGTGCGTACGGATCAAACCGAACTTAAACGTAAAGGTGAGGTCTTGCCGATTATTCCTGGGATGGTTGCGTCTGTTGATATTTTAACGGGGCATAAAACGGTCATGGAATATATTTTAAAGCCGTATATTAAAACGATTGATTCCGCGATGCGGGAGCGATGAGGGGATAACACTGTTTCTTTCGGTCTTATTCATTCGCTTTTTCGGCGATTTTCATTTGTCGTGCGCGGGTTAGGATCGCATCTTCTAACGATCTTGCTGTTTCGGGGGCCGTTTTTGCATCGACCCATCCGCCTTTGCTGCGGCTTTGACGGAAAACTTTTACGGATACACCGTTAGCCGTTAGTTTTTTATCCAGAATAAAGACATTTAGTTTAACACGATCATTTGGGGTTGCTGGGTTTGTGTACCAATCGGTCAAGATGACCCCGCCAAAGGGGTCGGCAGACGCAAGCGGCATAAATGATACGGTATCAAGGGCGGCACGCCATAAATATGCATTTACCCCAATGCCGGTATTTTCATCACTGTCTGTGCGTTTGCCGCCTAATGATAATCCGCCAGAGCCAAATATGCTTTTGGGTTGGCTGTAAATATCGTTGCCTGTGGCGCCTCGGTCGGCTCCGGTTGGATATTTGGCTTCGCCCTTCATCCCTGAGCAGGCCACAAGGGTTAAAAGACAGCACAGAAGACAGGAAAGCCGAAAGAACATTATTTTATGACCTTTGATTGAGGATGTTTCTTTTATATCACAGGATCGATGATTGTGAATAATTTTTTTTGGTGGGCTTGACGGAAAGATTCTGACTGAGGTTCAATGAGATGGATATTAATGATTCGTTTTTTTAGGGAAAAAATTATGAAAAAAATTGCATTTTCTGTTGTTGTGGCCACTTTGTTATCCGGAACCGCTTTTGCGCAAGAAGAAGCGGGCGTCAATCTGGGTGTTCATGGTTATTTCAAAGCCTATGGAGTTATGAATAATCAAGATTATACGGGAACGCAATCATTGCGTAATGTCGATATCATTCGGGATATGGAATTACATTTTACGGGTGAGACCAAGTTGGATAACGGCCTGACGGTTGGGGCCGATGTGGGTGCCGACGGCGATCAAGGGGGATCGTTTGCAATTGCGGATTCATTCGTCTATTTCAGCGGTGATTTTGGGCGTTTTAATGTCGGATCAACGGATAATGTGACCTATTTACTTCAAGTTCAGGCGCCCGCGGTTGATGGTGTATATGATGGAATGGATCAATATTTTACACCGTTTAACTATGCAGCGACGGATGTCGCGCGTTTGGCCGATATTGAATTTGATTACGACCAAGATGTGACTAATGGTGGCGATAAAGTCAGTTATATTTCGCCGTCTTATTCGGGTCTTCAATATGGGGTGTCCTGGACACCTGAATCACGTTCGGCCTCTCGGGCCCTTGATGGCGTCGATTCGGGGACGGGTTTGGCCGATGTCTTGGACGTCGCAGTTCGTTATGAAAGTGATGCTTCTTTTGGATCGTATCGTGTGGGCGGAGGGTATACTGTTGCTGAACAACGTGCCGCTTGGAACGGGGCGGTTGATTTGGATATTGGAGCCTTTGGTATTGGCGTCGTGTATACAAATGATAATGAAGATGAAGGCGCCACCACGGCCGCGACCGGAAAAACTCAATGGATCTTGGGCGTTGATTATACGATGGGGGCCACTACATTTGGGGCATCCTATTTGAACCAAGATAACGAATATGGCGTTAATGAAATTAATACCGATCGTTATACAGCGGGCGTGAATTATAATGTTGGATCCGGTGTTGATTTCAAAGGTCTTGTAACATTTATTAATCATGATGTTGATACGGCTTTGGGCCATGATGTTGACGGCACCGCGGGTATGATCGGGACATCAATTTCGTTTTAAAAAGATTGGACGTGATTCGAGGTCTTGTGCCTAAATTTCGTTGATTTTAAAAGGCCCCCTTTGGATTAAACCGAGGGGGCTTTTTTTCATCAAGGATCACCTGTGATCGCACGCTGGGGCCTTAGATATTATTTATGAACCACGATTGAGTCAGGGTTCCTTAGGATATCTTTGTTTTGGCAGCCTATATTATGTCTTTTTTATGTTGCATAAATACAACTAAAATTAAAAAACCCTTTAAAATAAGGGTGAAATGTTTGACGGGTTGGGTCAAAGGCAGGATACTTTCTCCAGTTCACGTTTCGCGTGGACCCGCGTGGGTGCAAAGATCGTTCAATTGGACGGGCAATGTTCCAAGCGAAACATGATAAATTTAACAACTTTTAGGAGTTACTGCAGATGAAAAAAATTCTTCTCAGCACCGCTGCTCTCGCGGCTTTGGCTGTCTCGGCCCCCGCTTTTGCTCAAGAAGAGTCGGGCGTTAAACTGAACCTTGGCGGCCATTTTAAAGGCTATGGCGTTTGGGTTGATCAAGAAACCGAAGCAGGCGATTCAGTTCGTTCGGTTGATATGGTCCGTGATACCGAAGTCCATTTCTCAGGTGAGACCACCTTGGATAATGGATTGACGGTTGGCGCTCATATCGAAGCAGATGCTGATCAAGGCGATGGTTTTACTGTTGATGAAACCTACGCTTATTTTTCTGGTTCCTGGGGTCGCGTGAATTTGGGCGCGGAAGATGGCGCTGCATTTTTGATGCAAGTCTCGGCACCGTCCGCGGATAGTAACTATGATGGTATCCGTCAGTTTGTAAATCCGTTCAATTATTCTGCAGCCGCATTATCTGCAGCTCAGGCGACTGCTTTATCGGCGGGTCAATATGATTATGAACACAATGTATCCGGCAAATCGGATAAATTCACCTATTTGTCGCCGGTATTCTCTGGTTTCCAAGCCGGGGTTTCTTATACACCGGATTTGTCCGATTCACGTAGTTTGACAGGGGTAACGGTTGATGATAACGCCGATACGCGTGGCGATGTGTGGGATTTGGCTGCACGTTATGAAGGTCAATTCAACAATGTTGATGTTGTCGCTGGCGTTGGTTACTCGATGGCCGATGTTGAATCAACCACAACCCCTGCAACGGTCAAAGATCAAGAAGCTTGGAATGCAGGCTTGGATTTAGGCTTTGGTGCTGTTGGCGTTGGTGCTGCGTATACAACGGATGATCAAGGAACTGCGAGTGATGAAGTCGAAACCTGGGTTTTGGGTGCAGATTATACAACCGGTCCTTTCACCTTGGGTGCGTCTTATTTGACTCAAGATGATACTGTTGGAACAGACGTTGATACCGATCGTTACACCGGTGGTGTGACATATGCGTACGGTCCTGGAATGACATTCCGTGGTTCTGTATCGTATGTTGATCATGATATTGCTGGAACTTCGGCTGATGTTGATGGTACGGCTGTTATGCTCGGGACCCAAGTCAATTTCTAATTTGATTTGATTGTCTAAAATTTAAAAGCCGGGGATATTTGTCCCCGGCTTTTTCTTGTTTGCTTTCATTTTAAAATAAAATAGTCGAATTTTTTTCTTATTTGGAAGAAGAATATGGTGTATTTAGCCCTTAAGTATTTTTACCCATACACCGCAATGGATCCGGCGGTTTGTTCTCGGTCGAATGCGCTATAATGAAGGATTGCTGTTGCGATATCTTGTAGGGGTGGTGTCGTTTTTGTATCATGGGATGCAATGATCATTTTCTCGGGTCCTATGATTTTTGAAATTAAACGATCAATGGGGTTTGGATTTTGGGCAAAGTCGGTCGATTGATCTTGCCTGATGTTATGATCGGTTATGGCTTCTTGAAGGGCAGATGCTAAAAGTCCCATACCTCCTCCAAAAAGAGTGCCGCCGATCATAGCGGATACAGGTTTCATTGTGTCACCGGTTATTTTCTGATACGCCCAACTGATGACCGGCAAATGTTGTAGGGGGTTGATAATGTCCAACAAATCCCCAAATCCAACTTGGTTGGATGATTCTTGTCTTTGAGTTTTCGTAGAAATATCTGATTTTGTTTCTGTATTTGAAGTTTTTGTATGCGCCCCATATGAGATGACCCCGCCACAACTGCGTTCACGGTCATAGGTGTAATAGCAGGAGGGGGTCTCGGATATTGGCGCAATGGACATAATTTATAAACCTCGTTATAGCGTACCTTCTTTTCTTTGCAAATGAGATGCCATTTTGTAGGAAGGGGAGCTGATTTATGATTTAATATACATAATTTTATAAAAATGTGTTATCTTTATAAAATTATCATTGTGAACAGGGGCTTCGGGGCTTTAAATGAGGGGAAATTAAAACTTGTACTTTCGGGTTGTATCCCCCGTTTGAAATGAAAAATCCGGATGAATTCAGTGCTAAAAATATATATTGCTTCTTCCTATCTTCGAACCGCGGTGCAAGCCGTTTTGCATACATTGGATTTTTCAGTGGTGGTTTTGGACTCTATCTCTGAACAAGGGCTGGAACCTGGGGATGAAATTCTGTCAATTTCTTTTGAAACTCCGATGCGTTTAGGGGGAATTCTTGATTGGATCGTGTTAAGGGCGCAAGCATTGCGGACTGGGATGGCCTTCATGCCCGAGACACTTTTTCTGGCAGAGGGGATGTTTTTTGTTAAAAAACAAATTTTTGTATCGAGCGCGGGTCAATCTGTTCGATTGACAGATCGTGAATCAGATGTTTTACGTGCACTGTATCATGCCAATCAACATCTGATGGCCAAGGCGGATTTACTCGAGCAGGTTTGGGGATATGCTCTTGGAGTTGAAACGCATACAATTGAAACGCATTTGTATAGGTTACGCCAAAAAATTGAACGAGATGCGGCAAATCCAGAAAATATTCTAACGACGGAAAATGGGTATCGATTGGTGCTTTCAGGAATGGTGGAATAGGTAATTCTTATTGTAATTCTTCCTGGTGTTTTTGGATATCATGGTCGGCGGTTGTTGGTTGAATATTCAAATTTTTAATCACAAGTTTGGTGACTTCGGTTACTAAATCAGTGACACTACGATCAGTTGTATCTAAAATTATAGCTCCTTCGGCGGGCAAAGTTGGCGCAACGGCACGGGTCATATCGCGGTGATCCCGAGCCATTAAATCCTGAAGAATATCGTTGTACGTTACGTTTTCACCTTGTTTTGTTAGATCTAGATGTCGTCGGTGGGCACGGATATCGACATGGGCGGTGACGTACAGTTTAAGCGGGGCTTCTGGACAAATGATCGTTCCGCAATCGCGGCCGTCCAAAATTGCTCCTGATGGATGCCGACCGTCGGCAAAAACAGGGGGATGTAAAGCAAAATTCCGTTGGAAATTAATAAGAGCGGTGCGTGCACTGGGAACTATGGCGTATACCGATGCGTACATTCCGGCTGTACGCCCTCGGAGTTCGGGGTTATCCAAACGGCTAGACGTACGGGCTAATTCCTCGGCTAAGCGTATGGCTAGTTCTGTAACGTGTAAATCATCATGGGGATCAATACCGGATTGATACGCTGTTAAACCTAATAAGCGGTATACCAATCCAGTATCTAATATGGCCATATCAAACACACGGGCAAGAGCACGGGCGATTGTTCCCTTGCCGGATGCGGCGGGCCCGTCAATGGTCAGAATATTTTTATTGATCATAGAAGAATGGTGGCGGGAGTTTTATTAATTGTCAATTGAATTGAGAGTATCAAAAAAGTAAAAAATTATTTCTTTTTAAGTTCTTCGGTATAAAACACTCCTGTAACACGGCCGCCGGTTTTGGGATCCCCCAATAGGGTTGATTTTTGGGTGGTAAGATCAATGGTGGCCCGGGCGCCGCGCAATATGTTTTTATCGCGTGTAATTGTCACGGGGCCCTCCAATGTTGCCGAGTTTGTATCGCGGTCATAAACGGCACGCGTTCCCGTCGCCGTTTCGGTGGCGGTCTTTAAAATAACATTTTTGCCTGTAGCGGTTAGTCGGTAAATATTTATACCTCCCTTTTTATCTGCCTTATCTTGGGGGTCTCGGTAATCTGCGACGACGTGGTCGGCGGTCAGGGTCATATTATCTTGGGAGATAACAACGTTACCTCGTGCAACATATTGATGGTCATCGCGGTGCCATTCAAGGGCAGTGTCTGCAGAAATTTTTAAGGGGCCTTTTTTTTGTGGTGTATTTTGTGCCATAGCAGGTAAGGAGAAAATTAAAATAACCCCAATAAAAATGAAAAAACTATTTTTTAAAAATATCATTTTTATATCCCATCGTTTAAAATAATTGTTGCGGGGCCGGTTAAAATTATAATTCCAGTTATTGTATTCCCTTTGGCACTTTGGGCTGTCATTTCACCTAAAGGGCCGGTCATATGGATTGGTGTATCTGATACAATATCACGTGTTTTTGCATTAAGTTGCAGATGATCGACTGTTGCATGATATCCGTCTGACGTTGTAAAAACAACGCCACCAGAGAGATCAAGTTCATTTGTGGTTTGATTATAAAGTCCGGATGGGGCGCCACCTGTTACTGTAATACCGGATGATAGGGTGATTGTTCCCGTTGGTGTATCTAAATCAAGAAGGTCTGGTTTACCTGCAACCTGAACGGCGCGTGTGGCGGTTAGGGTAAAGGGATTACCGTTGCCATCGGTGGATGAAAATTTTGGTGCAATTAAGTCATTTGATGTTTGCGCTGGGTCAGATATTTGGGTATTTGTCGAGGTGAGTGGGTCATCATTCCATGGCCAGATAAAAACAACGGTGATAACCGCAAAAATTATCAAAGCAAGCAGGGGACGAATAATGCGTGTGATAATGCCGTACAGGCGGGGTGTTCCCCGGCGTGGGGTATTGACCATTAATAAATCACGGGGAATAGGGGGATGGGGCCCAGAAGACATTTTAAATTAGCCCAACTTTTAGACACTCTTGAACACGGATGAGCCCCTTAAAGATATTACCGTCTGCAACAATAAGCGATGTGATGATTTGGTTTCCTGGGCGTTTTAACATGCGATTTACAGCCTCGATTGCAAGCAGATCCGGGGAAATTGTTTGCGGTGAACGACTCATTACACTGTCAACCGTACGGGATAATAAATTGGCGTCCATGTGTCGTTTTAAATCGCCGTCGGTGATCATGCCCAATACATGGTTATCAGCGTTTGTGACAATCACGGCACCTACATTTTTTTCGGTCATTTTTAAAATAGCTTGATCCATGGTCGCCGTGGGTGAAATTGTTGGTACATCAGTACCCGTTAACATGATATCGGAAATTTTTAATAGTTGTGCGCCTAATTTTCCGGATGGATGAAATACACGAAATTGATCAGGTGTTAATCCAATGCGTTTCATTAAGGCTTCGGCCAGAGCATCACCCAGTCCCATTGTATTAATCGTCGATGTTGTGGGGGCAATGACGTCCGAGAATGCTTCGGGAATATCCGGCAAGCATAAAGTGACTGTTCCTGCGCGACCTAATGTGCTGTCTGGCTTTCGTGTGATCGCGATCAATGGGATATCAAATCGTTTGCAATAGGCGATCAGGTCTGATTGTTCGCGGCTTTCCCCCGATGCCGAAATTAAAATCACAACGTCTGTGTCGGTGATCATGCCGAGGTCACCATGTCCGGCCTCGGCGATGTGGACGAAATGCGCAGGGACGGCAGTTGAGGCGAATGTCGCAACCATTTTGCGCGCAACATGCCCCGATTTACCAATGCCGGATACGATCAACCGACCTTGTTTATGTTGGCGCATGGTATGAATGATATCGACCGCACGGGTAAATGTATCGTCCAAACTGTCGGCCAAGACACGCAGCCCTTCGGCCTCGGCCAAAATCACCGCGCGCGCGGCGATGATGTCTGGGGATATTTTTGTAGGGTTTGATCGTTCTGGATTCATCGGGTAGCCTTTAATGATGCGCAAAAATATCGATATCGTTCCACCCCACAACGTCCAATTGAGCGCGAACGGGCAGAAAATCGAAACAGGCCTGGGCCATCAGGTCGCGGCTCTCGCGTTCCAGCATAATATCCAGCGCGGCTTTAATTTTATGCAGGTAAAAAACATCAGATGCCGCGTATTCTTTTTGTTTATCGGTCAATATATCGGCGCCCCAATCGGAACTTTGCTCTTCTTTTTGAAGTTCAACACCGAGGATTTCTTTGGTTAAATATTTTAACCCATGCTTGTCCGTATAGGTGCGGGCCAGGCGCGAAGCGATTTTGGTATCATAAATATTTGCGGTTCCAATATTAAGTTGGACCCACAGATAGGCAAGATCCAGGCGGGCGTAATGGAAAATCTTGGTGATGTCAGCATTTTCTAAAATAGCTTGAAGATGTGGGGCCGAATCTTGGTTCTTGGCGATTTGAACCAGATGAGCGTTCCCATCGCCAGATGATAGTTGCACAAGGCACAGCCGGTCCCGGTTAAAATCCAGTCCCATCATTTCGCAATCAACCGCGATTAAGGATCCGAGGGCGAGAGAGGTGGGCAAATCACCCTTGTGGATGTGGATGGTCATTTGAATGTATTTCTTTCAAAATTGAGAGTGGGCCAGCTTATTTGAAACTTAATTGATTTTTGATCAGCTGAGAAGGCTGTTTCCCCGTAAATGTACATTGACACCCCTCTTAAAATCTCTTAAAAACGCCTTATTCAATGCCCCGTGCCCTGGTGGCGGAATTGGTAGACGCGCTAGGTTCAGGTCCTAGTGGCCGCAAGGTCATGGAAGTTCGAGTCTTCTCTAGGGCACCATGTCGATCTTGCATAAATCAGATTGAATAATTTTCGCTCCTTTTAACCTGTTCTTGTCGTTTTTATTTGATAATGGATCATTGATTGGTTTGTTTTATCCCTTATTCAAATATTATGTCTTCTTATAAACCTTCTTTTTCCGCAATTGTCATTGACCCCGAAGAATCCGCGGGGCGGCTTTTGGTCGCTCGGCTGGTCGATTTGGGTGGGGCGGCCGTATGGGCGTCGTCGCGCAGTGCTGCCTATGCGCTGATTGCAGGACAGCCGCCCGTGGATATTGTTTTTTTTGATCCGGCGCCGCACCGCGATCTTCATATGGTTGCGGTGGATATTCGAAAACACTTTCCAACCTTTGTTTATCTGGTGGCGTTAAAACCTGACGGTGTGGCTGCTGCTTTTGATAAAATGGTTCAAACGGGGACGAATTCGGTTCTCGAAAAACCAGCGAGTATCGAATCAGTGACGAACGCCGTGCGGGAAGCACGGTCGTTGGTCGATTTGATGCATCGGTTGAACGATACGGACTATGACACCAAAAGTGGTGGGGGAGCAATTTCAAAATCCGCGTTTGCACAATTGTTCCTGTCAGGCCTCGACCGTGCCGACCGGTACGGTGAACAATCCTTTATTCTTCAGATCAAAGTATTAAATTTAACTCAGATTCAGGTCCTCGCGGGGGCGGATGCGGCCCAGATGGTGGCGGCCTCGCTTGCCCAAATTATGGCCCGGTTGCGCCGGCAATCTGATATTTTGGGGGCAATTCATATCGATGAATATGCTTTGATGTTGCAGCGTCCGGCTTATGCCACCGAACCTGTCGAGGCGGCGTTGCGTTTTGCCGACCAATTGGGGGATCAAAACTTATTTATGTCGTTGAATTTACCTGTGTCGGTTGATGTTCAAATTACATTAATGGAAGTTCCAACGGGGCAGATTCAGGTTGTGCATCAGATTAGCATTCCAAAAAAATAAGATTTTTAAGTACCCGTTCAAATGCAGAACTTATCCAATCGGTTTCTAAACAACCGCGCGCGCCTTAAATGCCGCTGAAATGGTGCCGTCATCCAGATAATCAAGTTCACCGCCCACGGGCAATCCCAAAGCCAGACGCGTTATTTTGGGGCGTTGTGCCAGGGGGACGGCGCGCGCAATGCAATCTTGTAAATAATGGCTGGTCGTTTGACCGTCGATTGTGGCGGGTAAGGCGAGGACAATTTCCGTGACATAAGTGCCGATTTCGGTTGTGAGGCGCCTTATGAACGAATTGATTCGTAACATGTCGGGTGTGACACCATCAATCGCCGACAAAATTCCACCTAAGATATGATATCTTCCTTTGAATTGGTGTGTGCGTTCAACCGCCCAAACGTCCGATACGCCCGATACAATACACAGTTGCGTGGGATCGCGGCGGTTATCGGCACAAATATGGCACGGGTCGTGATCATCGAGCATACCGCAAATTGTGCATATTTTCATGGTATCGACGGCGTGTTGAATGGTTTGCGCCAGGGGCTTTGCGGGCCCCGATGCATCGGTCAATAAATGCAACGCAATGCGCCGGGCCGACCGCGGGCCCAAGCCCGGCAACCGCGATAGTTCCTTGACCAATTGTCCAAACGCACCGTGATCCATATCAGTTATAATTTCCCTTGGGGTGATTGGGATCACGGTAAACAAACAGTGTCGCAGGTACGGGAACGTTTTCTTGAATATCAAACAATTCGACTTCGGTAATCTGACCGGTGCCGTCGGTGATGCGCCATTTTTTTAAGGTAAAGGGATTTTGCGTGAATCCTAATGTCATTGTGCCCGCACCGGGGTCGGCGATTTGGGTCAAAGTCACTTGCATTAATCCACCGCCTTCTTGCATTTGCGTGACTTTAACATCGCCCGATAATTTAATGTTTTTGCGTAAAATAAAATCGGCCAATGTTTGCCCAACGGGGGCGGACGCCGTTTGTTTCAGTTCGCCGTCATAATAAAATAGTTGTACGCCATCGGCCACGACCAGATCACGGACCGGCGCGTCATATTCAAATCGCATGCGACCCGGGCGGTCCAGATAAAACGTGCCGATGCGTTGGGTGCCATCAGGGGCTGTTTGAACAAATCGTGCTTTTACGGTATCAACGCCGTGCATATAGGATTCAATCTTGCGGGTGACCGCTGATACGGGTTCCGGTGCGGTGGGATTCGCAAGGGTCTTCACCTCGGCGTACGCCGGAGACGTTGAGATGAAAAGAGCCGCGCACAGCGCGATCACAGAAATGAAACGGGTCATTATTTATCCTTTGTTCAGCTTACTATGGCACAAATCCTGGGGGCATTTTAACCCCCATTTTGTCGCGGAGGAATCAATGCCGACCTGAATGATCGCCCACCAAGACCTCGCGTTTGCCTGCGTGGCTTGGGGTTGAAATGATGCCTTGTTTTTCCATTTCTTCAATAATGCGTGCCGCGCGATTATAACCGATTTGTAAGTGACGTTGGACGAAAGATGTTGATGCCTTACCTTCACGCGACACCAGTGCGACGGCTTGATCGTACATATCGTCGACTTCAGAGCCTTCAGCTTCGTTTTCTGCGCCAAATAGCCCCCCAAAGCCCGTACCGTCTTCGTCGGTGACATCGTCCAGATATTGCGGGGTTCCTTGGGCTTTCAAATGTTCAACAACTTGTTCGACTTCGCCGTCCGATACGAATGGCCCGTGCACGCGGGTGACGCGACCGCCTGCTGCCATGTATAACATATCGCCCATGCCCAATAATTGTTCCGCCCCGCCGTCACCCAAAATCGTGCGGCTGTCAATTTTACTGGTGACCTGGAATGAAATACGAGTGGGGAAGTTGGCCTTGATCACGCCGGTGATGACATCAACCGAGGGGCGCTGTGTGGCCATGATTAAATGGATTCCCGCGGCGCGCGCCATTTGGGCCAATCGTTGGATCGCGTTTTCAACATCTTTCCCGGCCACTAACATTAAATCGGCAAATTCATCGACGATGATGACGATATAGGGGAGTTCGGTTAGATCAAGGGGTTGTTCTTCGTATACCGCCTGGCCCGTTTCGGGGTCAAATCCGGTTTGTATTTTACGCATGAGTACTTCACCTGTGCGGCGTGCATCCGATAGGCGTGCGTTATATCCTTCGATGTTGCGCACGCCTAATTTGGACATGGCGCGGTATCGGTTTTCCATCTCATTCACGGCCCATTTTAACGCAACGATGGCCTTGGCAGGTTCGGTCACAACCGGGGATAATAAATGCGGAATGTCGTCGTACATTGACAGTTCTAGCATTTTCGGATCAATCATAATAAATCGACATTGCGCGGGTGTCAGGCGATAGAGCAGTGATAAGATCATGGTGTTTACAGCCACAGATTTCCCTGACCCTGTAGTTCCTGCAACTAATAAATGTGGCATGCGCGCTAGGTCTGCAATGATGGGGTGACCACCGATATCTTTACCTAAAACGAGCGCCAGTTTTGCATTTGTATTTGCATACGTATCTGAAGTTAATAATTCTCGTAAATACACGGTTTGGCGTTTTTTATTTGGGATTTCAACGCCAATTGCATTTCGACCCGGTACAACGGCTGCGCGTACCGATACAGCCGACATCGATCGTGCAATATCATTCGCGAGACCAATGACGCGGGATGATTTGGTTCCCGGTGCGGGTTCAAGTTCATATAATGTGACAACAGGACCTGGGTGGATCGAGACGATATCACCACGTACATTATAGTCGCCTAAGACCCCTTGTAACATTTCGGCATTTTTTCGTAATGATCCTTCATCTATTTTATCGGCTTCAATAGGCAGGGGTGCTTCCTGGAGTAATTCAAGAGCAGGTAAATCAAATTCATCGGGCGTGATCGCCACTAAATCCATTTGTTTGGGGGTAGATTTTTTCTGTTTGGGGCGGGCTGTTTCGGGGCGGACGACTTTAATATCGTTTGCCGCGCGGCGGGGATAGGACGCATCGGGTGTGTCATCATCATCTTCGTCTGTTGTGTCGTCCTCGGATGCATCATTCTCAAGGGCGAGTTGTTTTTTGGCGCGTTGCCGGATGGGTTTGATGATGTCAGGATTCAGATGATAGGACGGGTCGCGCAATGCTTGGATTTTTGTATAGGAAAATAGAGCGACAAATCGAATGCTATCAAATATGATTAACACCCCCGCCAGTAATCGGGCGGCCGCGCCCCGTAAAGTCAGTCCAATGCCAAGCGCCGTCATGATAAATGCTAGAATAAAAAAAAACAGGGAGAGAACGATATGGATCCATGGGCCCAAAAGGGGTTGAGTTCCGGCAGCAATGCTATTTAACATCATCATGCCAATCGCGCCGCCTAAATAGGGTTGGGGGACAAACCCAAAGGACGGCAGGCGCGCAAATCCAATTGCGGTAGCGAGGATCGCAATAATTCCATATGAAATCAAATAAGCAGGGCGCAGGGGAATATCGTCATCTTTAGACATTGCGCGACCGGTTGTACACATTAGAATAATCAGGGGCAGCACCCCTAGGCCAATGTTTTGAAGGAAAAAATCGGCCCATCTCGCGCCGGTTTCTCCTATTAGATTATGGGCTGGGCCAATTGTGCCCGTATTTAAGGACGGATCATCCATCCGGTAGGTTAAACACGCAAAGGCAAGGGCAAGACCCAGGCACATGAACAGAATTCCCAAACCGCGCCGTATTATGACCCAGGCCTGTGATTGTAGGTGAGTGATAAGGTCATGCGCGTTTTTAACATAAGAATTTTTTTGTGTTCGGCGCAGGGAAGAAGGTCTGGATGACATGAGGGGGAGAGCCTGATTATATGTATAACGGGGGAAAGGCGCGATTCTCGCGCCAGAAATATAACGATAGTTTACGTGAAAAAGAGAAAGGTGTCGACTGAAAAGGCTTGGCAGATTTAAAGGACAGGGGTATAAAAGAAGAGGGCTTGGCTCTTAGCTTATAGGTCTTTCGAGGCGCTCCTCGGCGAATGCCAGGATCCAGATTTAATTGTAAATCAAATCTGGATATCAACTTATTGGCAGGTTTGGGCTTTTAAAATTATTTTTCTTTTTTTGGAATCTTGTTATGAATAATCTTGAATTTAATAAAGTCTTTGCGGCCCTTCTTATCGCAGGAATTATCGCGATGTTGTGCGGGTTTATTGCCAAACAAATTGTGCATCCTGAAGATTTGTCAAAAAATGCTGTTTTGATTGAGGTGGCAGAAGCTGCCGATATCGCTAGTGTGGCATCGTCGGGTCCTGATCCTATTCTTGCTTTGTTATCTGGGGCGGACGTTATGCGAGGGCAACAAATCGCTAAAGCATGTGCCGCATGTCATAATTTTGATAAGGCCGGTAAAGATGGTGTTGGTCCCCATTTGTGGGGGGTTGTGGGTCGTCCAAAGGGATCGGTTGCAGGATTTGCGTATTCGGGCGAACTTGAAAAAGTGGGCGATAAATCTTGGACTTATGTTGAACTTAATAAATTCCTTTATAAGCCTAAAGCTTATGCATCGGGTACAAAAATGAATTTCGTTGGCGTAAAAAAGACAGCAGATCGTGCCGCGCTGATTGCCTATTTACGGTCGTTGCATGATTCGCCGGTGGCGTTGCCCTCAGCAGATGCGATTGCCGCTGAGGCTCCTGTTGTGGCGATTCCTGCCCCTGCTTCTGTTGTGGTACCAGTCGCTCCTTAAATTTATTTCTTTAAAAGCTTGTGGATAACCCTTGGGATCATCTGTGATTAACCCAAGGATAGATCTTGAGATTTCTGTTCGCGCAGGGTACGTTTAGGAAGCTTCTTAGGGGGTCTTTTGATTCGCTCCTTATCTTTCTTGTTTTTCACTTCATTCTCTGTGCATGGATTTTTGATGCGTGCCATTCATTTTAAACTATATTTTGTGTCTTTTCCCCTGACGCGGGTCTTTTTTTTAATCCTGCCACTTATGGGATTAGTTATCTTGCTATCTGCATGTACCCCCGCTGTAAAACATCCTCAAATGGTTGCAGCTCCAGACCGGGTTTCTGCGATGCTTGCGGATGCTGCGGACAAGGCTTCAAACGCACTACAGACGTTGGCGGCTGTTGAACAATCAAAATCTTCTCCTGCAAACCTTGCGCCGATTGATAATGCACCGCCTGAATTGCGGCGTGCGGTTACAATTGCGTGGGTTGGGCCGGTCGATAAGATTACTGAAACATTAGCCGAGCGTGCGAGTTATCGTTTTCGTATTTATGGAGATTTGCCACCTGTCCCTGTTGTAGTGAATGTTGATACTGAAAATCGTCCGATTATTGAAGTATTGCGTGATATTGGGTTGCAATTGGGGGGGCGCGGTGATGTTCGGGTTGATCCCGTGCGACGTACTATTGAATTGCACTATGCGCCGATGACGGCACCATCTTGATGTCGGGGTTTTCATGATCCTTTCCATTTCTCAATCATTAAAATCGGCACAATATTCTGTTTTATCGGTTTTTGTGAGTGGAGCGCTTTGTGTATTTTCTGTTGCACCTGCCTTCGCCGCAACTAATTTGGAAAATATCGCCTCTCATGATGTATTTTCTCCTGATATTCACCGTGCTGATCAGGCTCCGTTATCATCTCGTGATCTTGAGAATTTACCTGGGGGCGCTGCGCTAAAAAAAGAAGTCGGCTTACCTCTTGATATTCGCAAAGATGCCTTGAAAGAAGCCTCGTTATCCCTTGGGGCGCGCGGCGGATTGGCCTATCGTACTTATCAAATTCGATCCGAATTGAAACAATACGAATCCTATATGGATCGAGTCTTTGATTTTCGGCAATTATTGGTGCCGGCGCCATCAGGATTGATGATTGAACCGCCGATTGTATCTGAAACAGATGATGCTTTAATTATTGACTCTCAGGGGTTAAAGGCGGCTGTGGCGGATCGAATTTTAAATATTAATCAGAATGCCCGGATTGTTACGGCGCCGCGGACGTGGCGGACCTATTTGGAACGGACGTGGGGGGCGCTTGAATTACCGCCTGATATTCTTCGCCCAAAAACTGCTGATGAACGGGCCGAATGGCAGAAAAATATTCAAAAAGGATGGGAGCAGGGTGTCTCTCAGGCAAATGATATTTTTGAACGTGATATTGCGCGGTTAACGGCGGAGTTTAATGGGATGGTCCGATACCGGAAGCTTTTGGCTCAAGGGATGATTTCATCGCCGTTTGCCCTGCAAACGGACAGAGGTGTAACGGGTGGCGGCCGCGATCAACAAGGCCGGTCGGTTGCGATGCGTATTGGTGATCGTGCCATTGAAATGACGGGTGTGCCTGAACTCGTTTCTGGGGTCCGTGAATGGCAACCCGCAAACCAGTAAGTCTTGCCAAAGGGGCGGATGCCACGGCCGGTACATGGCCCGATGAACCCGATCGGTTCAAGGAAGAACACATTGATCCGTTCTTGACGTGGTGTGTCAAAAAAGGATCGTCCGATATTTCCATTCAAACGGATAAACCTGTTTATAATGAATTGTCAGGGTATTTATATCCGGCAGTGTATCGCGCGATTGATGGTGCGGATATGGCTGTTTTTTTGACTAAAATTTATGGAGCGGATGCAAGTGCACGGTTAGCATCGGGGCATGATCTGGATGTATCGTATGAAATTCGACCGGATCGGTATAGTCGAATGCGTTTCCGTGTGAATATTACCGCGGTGCAATCAAAGGGGCGGGACGCCGCACAAATTACGATGCGGGTGTTACCTAAAGAACCGCCCACGATGAAGGAACTCAATATCGAAGAAGATATCATCAATAACTGGTCCCCACGACAGGGGATGGTGGTTGTTACGGGGCCAACAGGATCGGGGAAGACGACATTGCTTGCCGCTGGAAACCGGATGATCATCGAACGTCCTCGTGGGTGTGGGAAGATGTTGACGTACGAGGCGCCGATTGAATATACGTATGATACGATCCAATCGCCGCGATCCTTGATTTCGCAAACGGAAATCCCTCGGCATTTGCCGGATTTTGCAGCCGGTATTCGCAACGCCCTGCGCCGTAAACCGAATATCATCATGGTTGGTGAGGCACGCGATCGTGAAACCATAGCGGCGGCCATCGAGGCGGCGCAAACAGGCCACGCGGTTTATACTACCACCCACACGATGGGGGTATCGGCCACTGTGCGCCGGATGGTGTCGACGTTTGATATATCTGAACGGTCCGAACGTGCATATGCACTTATGGAAACATTACGGCTCATTGTGACCCAGGCGTTGGTTCCAAAAAAAGGCGGCGGTCGATTGGGCGTACGTGAATGGATGCGATTCCCCGACGAGGTGCGCGAAAAATTATTGGATATGAATTATGAAGAATGGGGAACCGAAATTCAACGGATGATCCCGCAATATGGCCAAACCATGGCAAAAACGGCGACGAAAGTATTTGAAGAGGGGATTATTGACCGTCGATGGTATTTGTTGTTGACCGGGGCGTCATCCGGTGGGGGGCATTAAAGGCAATTATTGGATTATTCGAATAGAGGTGAGGCCGGGGGGAACCCCTCTCCCCTTGTGGGAGAGAGTGGCACGCCGAAGGCGTGGTGGGTGAGGGGAAATAAGGGGAAAAATATTCATGAAACAAACCATCACCACCATTTTGATCGCAGGCATTGTCAGTTATTTGGTCGTATCCTTTGCCCCGCCGTCAATCGTATCCGCCCCGCCCCATAAAGAATCGGTTTATGACCGCGTGATGCGTACGGGGACGATCCGGTGTGGGTATGGTATTTCTCCTCCTGTTTTGGTTCAAGATCCGAATACAAAAGAGATTTCAGGACTTGATTACGATGTCTGGCAAGAAATTGGTAAAGAATTAGGACTGAAAATTGAATTTATAGAAGAGGCAGGCTGGGGCAACTTTATTGAAGGGTTAAAGACCAGGCGATATGATGCGTTTTGCAGCGAGTTATGGACAGATCCGGCACGGTCGAAATATTTAACGTTGACGATGCCTGTGATTTATTCATTTCTTCAAACGTATGTGCGTACGGATGACCATCGATTAGAAGGCAATCTTAAAAAGGTAAATAACCCTAATATTTCAATCCCCGCGATTGAAGGAGATGTCAGTATTGATATAGCAAAAAATCGTTTTCCGAAAGCGGCGATTTATTCTTTGCCTCAAACCGCGACTGTTTCGGACATGATTATGGCGGTCCAATCCAAAAAAGCAGATGTCATCTTTTTGGATCCGGCGATGATTAAATCTTTTGAAGGAAAGAATCCCGGTGTATTACGTATGTTGCCCGATGTTCCCCCCGCGTTCGTTTCTGGGTCGCATTATGGCTTTTTAAAGGGCGAAATTGAATTGCGAGATATGGTGAATATTGCCCTTCAAAAAATGATTGATGATGGGCGGTTAAAAGGTATGGCATATAAATATTCATCGGAATATGTGGTCCCGCGTCCAAATTATGATATAAATAATAAATCGATTAAATTTTAACTTTATGTAGATAAACTGAATTTATGTCCGCCGCTGATCAAATCACCCAAGCACAAGAACAGTTGAATTGGCATTGGCGCAATTCGATGTTACCGATCCGCTTTTTTAATTTGGATGCGCGGGCTGTTTTGCCGTTTTGCGCCCTGATTTTTTATGCGCGCCTGGTCACGTTGTTTTTTGCGGTTGTGATCACTCTGTTGTTTTGGGGAGTGGAACGTATGGGATTGACGTTCCCATCGGCTTTACGCAAATTTCGGGCTTTGTTGCTTGGTAACCTTCGGCCCGC
>CAZLPZ010000003.1:37391-59323 GCA_964561535.1 uncultured Pseudobdellovibrionaceae bacterium
GGTTTCTTGCCATCATGAACACGCCACAAAAGTTCCCATATTTTTTTCTTTTGACCGCAATGATTGGTTTTTTCCCTGTATCGTCAGTCCAGGCTGGTTTTGATTGGGTGAGTCCTCCCTCTTCGGCCTCTCTTGTTTCAAAAACGGCGCCTGTTCAAGGTGTTGAGGCGGCTGTATTACCGCCGCAGGCTGGGGTGGCGATGAGGGAACAAGGAACGGCCGTTGTTCCTCAAGTTATGGTGCCGTCGACACCTGTTGTTTCGGTGCCTGGGGGTTCTTCTGGGGCGCGTACGTCATCGGCGCCGGTTTTATCATATCCGGATGAAGAATCGGTTCCGGTGATGGCGGCACCGACACAAATTCTAGACGAGCCGGTTGTTTCTGTCCCTGCTGTATCGACGGCAACTCAACCGTCATCTTCATTAATGGTGATGGAACAACATCCTCGATCTGTTTATCCTCCCCGTGGAAATATACCATCTCGTCCGTTGGGGGCGGCCGGGGATGATACATCGCATGTTGTCATCCCGGAGGTCTCTGTGCGGGCCCGCCAAACGATGGTTCCTATTGGATCGTCCCCAATTCTTGATTCCGGGTCGGCATCTGGTGTTACGGCATCTGTTCCTGTATCGACGGTGCGGGTGGTAACAACGGCTCCGGCTGCTTCATCCTCTCCGAGGGGGGTTGTTGAGGGATTTGGGACAAACGTTCCGCTGTCTTTGGCTTTTGAACAAATCGTGCCGGCAGGGTGGACCATAGAAGATCAAGCGCATTTAGATCGGTCAATGATGGTATCTTGGGCTGGGGGGCGTCCATGGGATAAGGTTCTTGAAGATATGTTATATGCTCATGGTGTGCGGGTCAGTGTAACGGGGTCGAGCATTGTATTATTTAATGTTTCGGGGGTACCATTAATCCCCGTATCTGGTGCTGGAAAAGCTGTGGCTGTCCCCTCTGTATCGGCACCTGTTTTACCGGCTCGTGTGGTTGAGACGTTACCGCCTGTTGTTCCGCCTATATCAAACGCATTGCCTGAACAAATCGTTGATCGTGAAGTTGCGGCCTCTGTGCCTTCTGTTATTTTAGGGAACAGGACCGAGGATTCTGAGAGAGTTTTGAATGGGTCGAGTTCGATAGGATCTGAAAAATTTGATGCGGCTCAGATAGATTTGTTTTCGGGTCGGACGGGCGAAAAAGTTCAGGATGTATTGATAAGATGGGGCAGAATGGCGCATGTTCAAGTTATGTGGAATGTTGGGGTTGATTTAACTTTGCCCCAATCATTTGCTGTGAATGCCAGTTTTCCTCGGGCTGTTGAACGGTTATTGAACATTTACCATGAAGATCCTGTCCGCCCCGTGGCCGATCTTGAAACTAATCCTGCATCCGGTAGTGCAGCGATTTTGCGGGTTGTTCGTGCGCCATGATGATACGTGGTTTATAAATATCGTGTCAGGCTAAGCGACCCTAAAAGGCCTGTGACTTGATAGGATGATTCAAGTTGCGTTTTTAAAGATGAGATGCTGACTGCGACTTCGGCTGGATCAACTTCTTCAATATTTCCTAAAACCGTTTCCAGTAAATTTTTGTCGCTTGCGTGATTGGTGGCTGCTGTATCAAGAGATAGTTGTGCGCGCTGAAGTCTTTCTTCTTCCAAACGTAAACTTTCGATTCCTGAGTTAATTTCTTGAATGATGCCTTCGTAAACAGTGAAGAAATTTTCTTTTTGATCGTCTGCTGTTGTTCCTGGTGCAGTTCTTGTGGTTATAGGATCTCCTTCTTCAATTGATACTTTATCCAGATTCATATTTTCCATTAAGGATAAGGCATTTAATATTTTTTTAAATCCACTTGAATCAGCGACAAGTGTATAATCTACATCTAAATTAACATCAGCGCGTACATATACACTTTTAACAAGGTTTGATGATAAGGAAGCTGAATATCCTATTGTTGTCTCTGGTGTAGATTGATAGCTTGAAATAAAAGCATCTGTTGTGATCGTGCCTGTGCGCCAATTTTCAACAAGTCCTGTCATATAGGCCGCATGAGCCCCTGAATCATTCATGGGTTTTGTGTATGAATCAGATCCAGCAAGAACATAACGATCACCACTTTTTGTATTCGAAAGATCGCGTAAAAATTTTAAAGTGTCTTGAACAGCGCTTTTCGTTGTTACTAAATTTATATTTCCTTCTTGTAATTTTCCTGAAAGTGCATCAGAAATATTTTTAGATTGGCGCATAAATTCTTGAAGTGTACTTAATGTTGATTTGATTTGACTGGATCCAATCGCGATATTACTTTGAAAAACATCAACTTGATTTAGTTCAATGCGGGTACGTGTGGCGCGTATTCCCTCACGCCCCAAACCCGAAAGATTTGTGGATTTTTTTTGTGTTGATAATTGTGTTTGAAGTGTATTGAGTTGGATTCGAATTTCTTTTAGTCGACTATTATTATCAAGAAGTTGACCCAGTGTTGATACATTTCCAGACATTATTTTTCCCTTTATTCTTACCTAAAAGCACTTAAAAGTTCTTTGAACATATCGTTTGCGGTGGATATCGCACGTGCAGCAGCAGAATAGGCTGTTTGAATAACGATCATGGTCGAGAGCTCTTCATCTAAATTGACGCCGGACTGATCAATGAGTTGTTTATCCAGTGTTTCTAAATATTGTTCTTCATCGTCCCGAATATTCTGTGCATTAAGTTTGTCTTGGATTTGGGTATCGACGACTTTTTGTCCAAAATCAAGAATAGTGGTCGCGCTTGCAATGCCTGTCGATAGCGTCACGCTGGGCCCTAAATTATCGATTCGAAATGCCGCATGGGCGTGGTCGACCACAGGGATGGAGGATCCAAATATTTCTTCGATAATTCCTAATCCACCAGCTGTTGAAAATCCAGCTGCTTGACTGGTGAACGGGCCGCCAACAATTTTAAGGTCACCCCCACGCTGAGGGTGAAAACTTAAGAAACCACTTGCATCAATAACAATATCTGCTGTGTCAATACCAGGGACAGCATCAATTTTTGTAACCAACTGCGTTTGAGTGTCTCCCGGTTCAATGGTAATACGTGTTGGAGGATCATTTCCAACTTGAACATCAAAATAGGGATCCGTTGTTGTTGTTGTGTCTGCGCTGAACCCTAAAAAAGAGAGGCCTGCATCTCCCATAGAGCCTGCTCCAATATCAACATTTCCGCGTGTTGAAATCGATAATTGGCCATAAATATTTACTGTGGCCACAACATCCATATCGGCAGGCCAGACCAAACTGTTGATGTATGATGCGATTTGTTCCGCTGCATTATCGACAGTCCCTATCCCTGTTCCCAATCCTGCAGATCCGATAGGATAGGCAGTCGCGGCGGTGCCCAGATCAATTGTAATTGTGCCTGAGTCGCTTGGAATACGGGCATCATAGACGCGGAGGGTAAAATCATCATTTGTCGGTGGTGTGCCAAAAGGATTCCCCGCGGCAGCGTTAGCGTCGACTGTGTATTCAGCAAGATTTTTTGAGGATAAAATTGTATTCTGTGACCATAGCCCAAGATTTTCTTGAAGTGTATCGCCTAACGGATTAACCGAATCTCGAATATCTCGTGAACCTTCAACGGCCTGGTATTCGGTTTCTCCAAAGGCATTATTGATAATTCGTCGAATGACTTCATTGGAGCCCGATTGAAGAATATCGCCCTTGGTTCCTGACTGGATTAAAGTAGGATCATCCAAAACGGTGGGATTTACCTGAATTTCAGCAGAAAACCCAATATAATCAACAGGGGTTAAAGGCCCGGGTGGGTTAGCTATCGGGGCCGTATCTGCTGGAATATTCCCGTTTGCATCGCTAAAAAGACGCAAGCCCATCGAATCAAATCGTTGAGCTAATCGAAAGGCCGTTTCATCTAATTGTGCTTGATATTTCGGAATGATATCATCACGCAGATCAATCAATCCCCCTAACTCTCCACCAAGATTAGAGGATGCTAAATCAATCGCATTCAGGTTTGTTGCGGGATTTCCGCCCAAATAGACGCCGTTGACAGTTAATGGATAATATTCATCTACCCCGGGGGATGATTTTGCGAAATAAAGGGTATTTGGAAGTTCGTCGGCCAGCTGTTCCCCTGTGCGCGCTTGAACGACTAAAACGCCGTCACCGCGTGAAAAAAAACTGATATCAATCAATTGAGACAGTTCTTTAATGGCTTTATCTCGAATATCTTCGAAAGTCGCTGTTGTCCGGTTCATATTTCCGGAGGCTTTAATTTCTTGATTTTGAGAACTAATTTGTTCTAAAAGCGTGTTAATTCGATCGATATCACGCGACATATCATCTTCAGCATCGTTTCGCAGTTGGTTTAGTAATTTTGCATAATCGTTAATTTGTTTTGAGGCGTCTTTTCCACTGGCGACGACGCTGTTAAGTGAAAAAGTATTTTGCGGGTTATCCGATAGGGCGACAAAACTGTCGCGAACATCGGCAATTTTTGCCGCAATATTTTTTTCTGAATCGGAACTTCCGTGGAAATTTTCGATTTGTTCCAAATAGTTAATCTTAATATCGGAATACCCAACGGCAGATACCTGGGTCCAAACGTCTCGAGATAAAAAAAGATCAACTTTACGAATAATGGGTTCGGCGGTTACCCCTACAGCCTCTCCAGCTACCACGCGTGCTGATTGAGGTAGAATTTTACGGGAATAACCTGGGGTTTGGACGTTTGCAATATTGGTCGAGATCAAGCTCAATTGTTGTTGAGCGATCCGGAGGCCGGTAAGGGCAGAATCAAGACTATTGGATGCCATTGGCTTCTCGTGTGAAAAAAGCAAATTTGTTAAATCTTCTTGGATAGCTGTTGCAAATAGAGTGCCAAGATAAAAAGGCATAAATTATTCACCTTATAATATGTAATATTTTAGGATGGGCTTTTCAGGCGAGCTGATTTCGGGCTATCTTTCTGTCAGGGATGTGTCATCGTTTGATTAGAAAAGGATTTTTTATATGTCGGCTGTGATTGGTGTTTTAAAAGAAACGGCGGATGCTGAATCTCGAGTTGCAATAACCCCGGATACAGCGCGCAAAATGATTCTTGCGGGGCATACGGTTTTAATTGAACATGACGCCGGGATTTCGGCTTTTTATGATGATGCGGCGTATATTGCGGCTGGGGTAGAAATATGTATCAACCCCGATGATATTGTGCGGCGGGCGGATTGTCTCTGGAGTGTTCAGATACCAGAAGCTGGTGCGTTATCGACTTTGCCATCTGGCGCAATCGTGATTGGATTTATGAATGCAGGAGCCCGCCGGGATGACGTTTTGTCATGTGCGTCACTTGGGGCAACTGTATTGGGTATGGAATATGTGCCCCGTATTTCACGGGCTCAAGGGATGGATGCGTTATCATCACAATCAAATTTGGGGGGCTACCGTGCGGTAATCGAGGCCTCTGCGTTTTATGGGCGTGCTTTCCCGATGATGATGACGGCGGCGGGTACAATTTCGGCGGCGCGTGTGTTTGTAATGGGCGCAGGTGTCGCTGGATTGCAGGCTGTGGCGACGGCCCGACGTTTGGGCGCTGTTGTATCTGCAACCGATGTGCGGTTGGCCGCCAAGGAACAGGTGATGTCGTTGGGCGCAAAATTTGTAATGGTTGAAGATGATGAAACAAAGGCGGCAGAAACATCTGGTGGTTATGCGCGCGATATGTCTGATGCGTATAAGACGAAACAAGCAGAATTAATAGCGGATACGATTGCTAGACAAGATATCGTGATTACTACGGCTCAAATTCCAGGCCGGTCTGCGCCACGTCTTGTGACGCGTGCGATGATTGAAACAATGCGGCCAGGATCCGTGATTGTTGATATGGCAGTCGAGAGTGGGGGTAACGTTGAAGGGTCTGTAATGGGTCAAGTCGTGATGCAAAACGGGGTTACTTTGGTAGGGTATAGAAATTTACCAGGTCGTGTTTCCTATGATGCGTCGGCATTATATGCACGGAATGTCATGAACGTTTTTAATCATATTTGGAATAAGGATATGCATAAAATGGTCATTGATTCGTCGGATGTGATTATCGGGCCGATGCTTGTGACGATGGGTGGACAAATTATGAAAGAAGGAATTTAAAATGACGGCAATAACGGATGCAGGCACATCGGCGATTTTAAATCAAGCAGCTGGGGTTGCAAGTTCGGCTCAGGATCTTGCAGATCAAGCCGCCGCTTTGGCGCTTGCCGCTGGATCCGGTTCATACGATGCGGGGGTCTCGGCAGCGCATAGCGGTGATTTTTTGATGATGGGGGTGACTGTTTTTGTTCTTGCTTGTTTTGTTGGATATTATGTGGTGTGGCGCGTAACGCCGGCATTGCATGCGCCGTTGATGGCCATGACAAATGCAATTTCATCTGTGGTGATTGTGGGGGCTTTGATTGGGGCAGGTCTTGTAGGTGGATCGGTTGCAAAAGTGTTTGGGTTTTTTGCCGTGATGTTTGCCGCCATTAATATTTTTGGGGGATTTATTGTTACACGGCGTATGCTTGCTATGTTTAGAAAAAAATTATCATAAGTAATTCATAGGATTTTTCCCTAGTTTTTTTGGGGGAAAGAAAAAATCTTACGGTTATTTCTTAATTAAAATGACTATATAAGGATTTGTAAATACAATGCTGGCTTCTTTTTTATATCTGATTTCTTCTGTTCTTTTTATCCTATCTTTGCGGGGGTTGTCCCATCCCGAAACAGCACAGCAAGGGTTGCGGTACGGTATGATCGGGATGGGTATGGCTATTTTTACAACTGTTTGGGTTCATGATCTAGCCGTGTTTTGGATCTTCGTGGCGTTAATCATCGGGGGTGCCATTGGGGCAGTGACGGCACATAAAATTCAAATGACGGCCTTGCCACAATTGGTCGCTGCGTTTCATTCATTAGTCGGTCTTGCTGCGGTTTTGATTACCGGTGCGGCATTGATGCGGCCCGATGCATTCGGGATTTTGAATACTGCCGGACATATTCGAGGAAATTCATTAATTGAAATGGGTTTGGGAGGGGCGATTGGGGCCATTACTTTTACGGGGTCAATGATTGCGTTTGCGAAATTACAGGGAATTTTACCGGGAAAGCCAGTTATTTTACCGATGCGGCATATGGTGAATGTTAGTCTCGTGGGTGCAATTTTTCTTCTTCTTTTGCTATTTTTTGCAACCGAGAGTGGATTTTTATTAACACTTTTGATCATATGTGCTTTCTGTCTAGGGGTATTACTGGTGCTTCCTATTGGGGGGGCAGATATGCCGGTCATTGTTTCGATGTTGAATTCCTATTCTGGATGGGCGGCGGCAGGTATTGGGTTTACGCTTGAAAATCCATTGCTTATTGTCACCGGGGCGCTGGTTGGGTCATCTGGGGCTATTTTGTCTTATATTATGTGTAAAGCAATGAACCGGTCTTTTATATCTGTGATTTTGGGTGGGTTTGGTGTTGATTCAACGGCTGTGATTCAAGGGGCGGAAGCCATTGAACGTCCCGTGAAAATGGGATCAGCGGAAGATGCGGCCTATATCATGAAGAATGCAAAATCAGTCATTATTGTACCCGGTTATGGCATGGCTGTATCTCAGGCACAGCACGTCGTGCGTGAATTATCCGATATATTGAAACGTGATGGGGTTGATGTAAAATTTGCTATTCATCCTGTTGCGGGTCGGATGCCGGGACATATGAATGTATTGTTGGCTGAGGCAAATGTGTCGTATGATGATGTTTTTGAACTGGAGGACATCAATCGAGATTTTTCTCAAGCCGATGTTGCTTATGTGATTGGTGCAAATGATATTACGAACCCAGCGGCACGTCATGATACGACTAGCCCGATTTATGGTATGCCTGTGCTGGATGTTGAACATGCAAAAACAGTTTTGTTTGTTAAACGGTCTATGGGGTCTGGATATGCTGGAATTGATAATCCATTATTTTATGCTGAAAATACCATGATGCTCCTTGGGGATGCAAAAAAGATGACGGAAGAAATCGTGAAAGCAATTGATTGATAAAAGATTAACCTTCTCTTATGAACTTACGTTTAAAATATAATTGGAAAAAGGATATACGCTCATGAATGTTAATGTTCCTCAAGATGTTTCTGCTCTGAATAAACAACGTTTATCGGATCGAATTCTCTATGCTTTGGCCCTTGCTATTGAGCAGGAAGATGTGAAAACGGCGGATGCATTGGCAAAGGCAATGGAACTATCAATGACCCGAAATTCGGGTGGCGGTCAATTTGTTGAGCGTCGTGAGTATCCGAAATATATTGAAGATATGATGACTCGATTAAAGTCCCTTAAAAAACAATACGGTTATTAAGTTTTAAGTCTATATCTATTTATAATTAGTTTTTTTTATATAAGCCTTTGTATTTTACGAAGGTAGATTTTAGACAGTATCCAAACTTAATTTAAGAATATATTTGGACCCCGATTTTTTAGGGGGCCCTTAACGTCTAGGTCTTTTTCATGCATGCTACATTTTCACGGGCCATTTACTGTGCTCTCGGGGCTGTTTTTTGCCTTTTCTTGATGAATGTATTCGGCAAAATTATGCAGGATATATATCAACCGCTTGAAGTTGTTTTCTGGCGAAATTTTGTATCAATGGTTGTGTTATTGCCATTTGTGATTTGGGTGTTTCGTGGGAAATTCCCGCCGATGGGTAAGCCTAGAACCATGCTGGCACGTGGGGTGATGGGCAGTATGACGTTGGTGTTCAGTACAACAGCTTATTTTCATTTACCTCTTGCAGATGCAAATGCGATTATTTTGTCTGCACCTCTGATTATTGTCTTATTAGCAGGTCCATTTTTAGGTGAAGTTGTTTCGCGTCCGCGAATTATATGTACGATCATTGGATTGTTGGGTGTATTATGTGTCGCTCAACCCTCCGGGGTGATTTCAATGACAGGGACAATTTTTGCGGTTCTTGCTGCAATATCGGTGGCGATGATGCGGGTATTGCTTCGTCATTTAGGAAAAACAGAAGATCCATTGGCAATGACATTTTATTTTTTATTCATCGGAACTGTTTTTACATTTATATGGATGCCATTTATAGGAAAAATACCACCGATTGAAACGATACCTTTCTTAATCGCAATGGGGTTTTGTGGCGCATTGGGTCAGTATTTAAATGCATTGTCTTATAAATTTGGGGATGCGTCATTTGTTGGAATTTTTGTCTATACCCAATTGGTGTGGGCGATTCCCTTTGATTATATGATTTGGGGATATGCGCCTCATCTGCATACGATTATGGGTGGTATTATTATTGCAGGCAGTAATATTTTGATGATTATATTGGAACGTCGGCGTATGCGGCGCGGACGGGAAATCCCGGTGGGGTTATAAATCTTGCAGATCTTTAACATCCATCTTATTAATATTGTGCCATGGCAAGGTCAAGTCGGGCGGGTTTATTAATAGAGACGGGATCGCATTAAAAAATTTCTCAAGTCTCTTATTTGTGTCATTTACTGCACGTGGATCATTCGGGGGATAGTAAATATCGGCCCAACCGTGATCTTTGGATCGATCATAAAGAACTTCTTCCAGAAATATTCCCTGCCATGGGGTATTTGCAAGATCTTTATTAAATTTGAATCCACAAGTGACGGTATGTAGTCCACGGCTACCAAATCCATCAATACTTGAAAATGTGATATCATACAGAATGCGTTGGGGACTGTTTGGGTTTTCACCTTTAGGAATGGATTGTTTAAATTCAATAATTTTTAAGGTTTGCGGGAATTGAAGTTGTAACTCTATATAACCGCGACACAGACCGTACAGTGAGTTTCCTTTGGGGGGGATGAGCAGGGATGAAATCCAAAAATAGCCTGCAATACATAAAATAGGGACTGTGATAAAGGCAATTTTTTTAACCGATATTTTGTGTTTTTGAATTGGACTATCGGCAGCGCCTTTATTAAAGTCTGATCTTTGTTTTTTGTTTTGCGCGATATGTTGTTTTTGGGGCATGATGGCGACTTTATGTAACAGTGCCAAGCAAACCGGATTGTGCGGCGTGGGCACGTACCAATTCATCCACGATTTCTTCAATTACAGCGGATGTTGCGGCGCCTTTGCCCTCGCCGCTTTCGGCACGCATGAGGATTCGCCGTTTTAGTTCGCTGCGTGCGGACCCACCGGGGAAAGCAGAGGCCAAGAGTTGGCGCGCGCGACCCGCTCCCAATTTTTTATATAACCGCGTGCGGATCGCAACATCTTCGGTTGAAGTGGATAATGCCCAGAGTTCAATGGGACCAAGTGTGTTAATTAAATGCTGTTCGTATCGACCTTCAGTTGTTCCTAATACCAATAAGGCCGGTGCACCACTTGCCTTTGGTCCTGTTAAACGATGCCGAATAACATGTCGTGCAGTTTCAGATAGACCAAATCGATCGCGTACATTATCAACGGCTTTGTCCGATACGGCAGTACCTAAAACCCAAACACCGGTTGCCAGATCAACCATATCTTTATCGAAGTCGTCAAGAAGTTGCGAGGCCAGTACAATTTGTACGCCACGTTTACGGCCTTCGCGGACGTCGCGTACAACTTGTCCGCGTACAGACGGCGATGAGGATGTGCGGTGAAACTCGTCAATACTCAGGCGCTTTGGCGTTTCGCCAATATCTTGAAGGCGAAGTTCGTGATAGCTTCGATATTTTTCCGGGATCTGGCGTAAACTGTCCATACCCATCCACCAGCTGCGGACTAAAGTGTGTCTTGCGAGCATATACATGATGGCTGTTTGACGGTCGGCGGTGGCGTCCCCTTGGGGGGCAACGTCCATAAGGTCAAGGGCGCATACGCGTGCATCGGTGATTTCAAATTTCGTAATCGCTGATAAGATTGGAAACTCTCGTACAGCAGATGTAATCATGCGTTCAAAAGCGGAAATTAAAGTTTCGGGGCTTGTCCCTACGGTTGTTTGCTCAAGTAATGTTTGAATTTGGGGGCGGCGTGATGCGGTAATCGCATCACCCAAAACAGGGACAGCGTGTCGTTGTGCAAGGTTTGCAAGTCGTGTATCTCCTACATCAAAGAATTTGTCGACAATATCCCACCAATAGGGGTCCGCAGGAAGGTGGATATTATATTTTTGGAGCGCATCATCAATATCGGGATCGACACGGGGTAAATAGGGGCGAGGTTCAGCATTTGCCGCGCGGTCATCGCGCCACCGAAACATTTCATCGATGACAAGGGAGGCAAGTTGCTGCATCCCATCATAAGGTTTTTGGGCACCGGCCGGTGTACAAAGAAGGGTTAAAAGTTCAATTAAATAACTGCGTTCATCGACAAGTGGATATCGACATCCCAGTTGTGTATCAAAAGGGTTTACGGCGAATTCATTTGACATTTGAAGTCGATAATAGGCAGCTTCGTGCGATCTTTCGGGTGGGAGGGCTTCTTTGATCAGAGAAATCAGGCCAGCAGATGACGGCCCGATATCAATGATGGCAATAAAGGGAAGTCGTGATAAGCCGGGTGTTAAGATTGTGCCCAGATTTAAGGCGTTCATCAGAACAGATTTTCCGGCGCCAGGTTGGGCAAAAATTAAATCAAACCAAGTGGTCGTTAGGTTGGTTCCGGTTTGGTATGTCCATGGTTTGCCATCTGGAGTACGGAACAAGATTGCGCCAGCTCCAAAAGGGCTTGATGGTCGTTGCCAGGGCAATAATTTCATGACCTCATACAGGGGGGCGATGGCGGGGGGGGCCGTTCCACCACAATGAAGTCCAAGAGCCGATGACATGACACAATCCATTGGGTCGCCCGATGCATCGGATACTTTACAATATCCCCATGCTTCGACGGCTTGCATCATTTCGGATTTGCGGTTTAACAAAAGTTTCATCTGATCGCGGGCTGCCCACGTTGATAAAGATACACGCAATTTAACAACAGCTTCGGATCGTGCAAGATTCATAACACCTTCTAATGCATATTTAACCTGTTTATTTTGTGCTGAGGTGATTGATAACATTGTGGCTGCAAAAGCTTTTAGGGCCAGGGATGCTGCTCCGCCGCCTTCAATTAAAAAAGAAATGCGATAGGGGATTTTGGCTTCAAATAGACGGTTTAATAACATGGGAAATGGACTGGGTTCCATGGGTCCCAAAACCATATCAAACCCCGACCATAAGACATCCCCGATTTGAACGACTTGATCATTAATGATGCGTGAATCCCCAACGGCAATTTGGGCGGCAAGGGGCATCCATAAGAGTTCAGACATGTCGGATGCCGACGTAGGGGCATTTGTTGGGATTGGATCGCCCGGCAATACCGCGCGCCAATTTTCATTCGTACGGGTTGGGTATAAATTATCACGGATAGCGCGGACGGCATCATGTACCTCAAGTGTTTCGGCCTTTAACCCTAATTCATCTAAGGCGGAACGAAATCCAGATACGTAACTGCTGTGACGCGTACGGAGTGAATCAATCGCAATGTTCGGATTTTGTGCATCACGTGCAGGGATTTTATTATTTTTCGCTGCTTTCGGCTTATCTTTTTTAATGCGATCCAATTCTGCTTTGGTCAGGGTTGAAGGTCTTGTCCACAGGACAAAATAACATTCCTCGTAACTTAAATAATGCGATAAATGTCGAACGCGTTCGTCAATGACGTCTTTCATATCCAGTTCAATATTTTCGGCCGTTGCACGAATGGGTTTATATCGACGCTCAAGATCGGCCGTGATACGGTCTGGATCACGAGCAAAGTAAACTTGAAGTGCATGGCCAGGTCGTTCAAAGCGCGCGCCGATTTTTAATGTCCCAGATTTAATCAAGTTTTGATATTCTTCGTCACCAATCATTTGACGGCTGCCGTCTAGTTTAATGAGCGACAACAAAGATCCATCTTTGGCAACTAATGTGTGTTCATCATCCGCTGTTTCAAGGCGAATAAAGCTTTCAACGGTGCCTTTCAGAGTAGAATGAAAGGGTGAAATAAAATTTGTCCAAAATCCCATAAAATGATCCGATGAGAGGAGAGAAGAGGATCGAATAGATATTCGTCTTTATTATGCCACAGGGATCGAGGAGGGGGAAGAGAGAGGATTTGAATAGAGATTGTCATCCTGGAAACCGCGCAGCATTTATCCGGGATCACATTATCTTGAAATTACGCCGCGCGTTGCATGTCTTTAAAAAATTCTAACCATTGAGCGGGGAGTTTTCCGCCAAATGGACCGTCTTTTGATCGCCAAAAGGCGAGAATTTGGGGGAATTGATTAAATTCCAGGTCGCCTTCTTTAACCATACGACGATCGAGAGGAAATAACCGTACGCCGTCTAATTTTTCGGCGCGGTCTGCATATAGTTTTTGGGGTAAAAAGTCGCGCATGACAGAGGCCAAGACAAAGGGGTCATCGGTGTTTAAACGACGTTTAACATCTTCCCGTCGTGTCATAATAATGTCCAATAATCGCCTGGCGGCGTCTGCCATGGCGCCTTGTGAGATGCGGGCAATATAAATGGCACGCGCCATGTGGTTTAACGTTGCCTGATCAATTTCGGGCATCCACACGAGAAATCCGGATTTCATTTGAACAACGGAATCAAGATCAAAACATTGGGCGCAAAACTGGCAGACCGTTGTTAGGTTTGTCGGTTCGTTATTTTTGGAATTACGGTCGGTATGCAAGATGTCCATGTATCGGGCTGATCGAAACCCACAACACGCACAGGTATAGTTGTCGCGGTCAAAAATGCCCTGACGGATATCGGGGGTCAGGGTTCGACCCGATCCAGTAAGACGAGGAGAGGGTGCAGAACTCCGCACAACCCCTAAGGTGATGGGTAATAAGGAGGGCATAGGGAATTAGAGGGACCTCGATCAATTTGTTATCCCGGCGCAGGCCGGGATCTCGTAAGAATGTTGAACTGGATCCCGGCTTGCGCCGGGATGACAATATTTAAAGTGTATCCGGTCTTATTTTTTGATTCCAAAACCGGCTTCATGCAATTGAGGGCCTTTAAAATCAACATTATCCCCAATTGCGGATTGCATCGTTTGCATGATGAACGGCAAGGCGAACAACGCCCCCCCGGCAATTAACCGCATCGCGCCGGCTTTTAGGTCTGTTTTGCTTGGATCTTCGACGTGATCTTTGATTTTCAAAATTCCGGCGATGGCAAATACGACACCGGTCAGGTACGCAAACATCGAGATCAGACCGGTAACACCGCCAAACGATGTGGTGATGCGTTCAAAAATTGTTGAAAAACTGCTGTTTGTGTATTCTTTGGTTGTGACGGGTGTCAAACTTGCTGTCGCGTGCGCGGCGGTTGTAGCGAGAACCGACGCGGTAATCATCGCGCCAAAAGTGGCATAGGCTTTTGTCAGTGTGGTCATCATTTTACTCCTGGTTAAAATTCAAAACGCAAAAAAATACTCTTAATCTGTTTAATATTTAAAATATCACATCCCAAACATCGATGACATCCCACCTGTCAATGGCGTCGCCCCCACTTGAATTCCAACACCCGAGAGGCCCAGCGTGTTTTGCACGGCCTGAACCAAGGGCCCCAAATTGACGGCTGCGCCGCCCCCCAAAATATGGGTTATCCCCGCCATCAACGATACGTTGCCGCCGTTTGATACTTCTTTCAGGATAAAGAGCCCCCGAACAATACTTATAATACCGACAAGAAAGGAAAAAGCAAAGACTGTTGTGATGATGGTGTTGATGGATTGTGCACTTTCCCCGGAAATACCAGGGGCATAGGCGAGAGCACCATATAAATTGAGTTTGGCAAATCCAAAAGTCGAGAAGGCATCTGGGAAAATTGATACGGTCACGGCCCGCAATATGGTATTAAAGGACAGCAGCGCGCCCCCAATCAAAAACATACCGATGGTGCCCACACCCACGGGACTTTTGGCACCTTTATCCATATTATCCATCATACGGCGGAGGGCAAAAGCGATAATAATAATCCCGCCCAAATAACAGAATATGCCGACCGCCATTTGAATAGGATCCCATAAATCGCTGACCAACCGAACCATCATACAATCAAGGCCACCTGTTTGGGATCCCGATGATCCCCCGCTAGAGGATCCTGTTATAAGGTTAATGATGCTCGACACCGCATTGATGATGCCCCCTGTTGATCCGGATCCGCAGGACGCATTGATAAAGGGGTCGACCGCGGCGAGGGATTCTCCGCCATCCATTGTACTGCGGGCGGTATCCAGAATAGTTGGAAAAGCCATAAAAGCACCGGCGACCAGAATTTTTTTCAATGGTTGCGAAATGGGCGCTTTATCGGGGGAAATGAGATGATCACGGAGTTGTAAAAGCCCCCAGAAAATAAGGAAAAGGCCGGCAATATAAAGCATTGAGGCAATCAAGCCTGGCAGAGCTGCAAATGCGTGGCTTGCGTAACACACAACCTGGCCCAATGTTCCACCGGACATATAACTGCCCAAGGCAGATCCGAGGCCACCGAATAATCCGCCACCGTTATTTGCTCCGTTTAATCCCGCATTTAAGACATTTAATGCTCGGTTAGTATCGCAAGCGTTGACGCCAAAGTTACTGCTGATAAATCCACTGATCATCCCGCCCAAGGATCCCGAATTTCCCAAAGTCATGGATACAACGCCGGTATTTCCGGTTTGGCCGCCAATAGCGGCTGTTGCGACTTCGGCAACATAGGGGAGAGCAAACAGGGCGCCGGCGATAGCCGCGCGTGCGATAACTTCTCTTAAGGGATGATTGTCAGGATTATCAAAGTGTTGTTTTAGTTTAATGATCGCTGTGACAGCCAGCATAACGCCGGTGATATAAGCCGCCGCGGCGATTAGGCCAGGGGTACCGGCAAATGATTCAGATATTTTAACGAAAAGAGTTGAAAAATCACCCTCGTCAAAATCAGCAGCTCGAGCCGAGCCGGGGAGAGTTAAGCCGACAAGAGAGTATAATCCCAAAGTAACGAGGGGGCGCTTTTTGTATAAGCTATTGAGTATATTTATTATTTTCATTTTACCCCGGAGGTTCATTGCCCCGTTGACACACGCTCTGTTCCCTCTATTAAACCACATTTAGGTCAAATTTTGCAAGTATTTGATTGATCAGTGGGTTGTGGATTTATCCGGGAGGGTATAAGTATATTGCCCTTTAAAAAATGGAGAATGATCATGGCGACGGAAATTGAGGCTAAATTTTTAAATATTGATCCCGATGCGATTCGGCATTTATTCAGGCAGAAGGGATATGTTTGTATTTTTCCCGAACGGATGATGACCCGGGCGGCATTACATGCCCCAGCGGATCGGCGGAGTATTCATGAATGGTGGCGGGTGCGCGATGAGGGAAATGGGACGGTGACCATGACGTGGAAACGAACGGATGATGATCGTGTCGATGGGACCCAAGAATTGGAAATTGAGGTGAGTGATTTTGAAGGCGCGATTGCGTTATTGGCTACGACCGGATTATTGGTGGTTGCACGGCAAGAAACAAAGCGTGAAACTTGGCAACTTGATGATATCGAAGTGGTGATTGATACCTGGCCAGGATTAAATCCTTTTATTGAAATTGAAGGTCCTACGATTGGTGATGTGACGCGTGCGGCTTTTGAATTAGGGTTTAATATGGATCAGGCTGTTTTTGGCGGTGTGGGCAATGTGTACAAAATTGAACTCGGATTTGTACCTGAAGCTGTCAATAACTGGCCGTTGATTACATTTGCCAATCCGCCACGGCGTGTTGCGTAGGGGGTTATTGATTTAGTTTGATATTTTATAATATTCACGGTACCAATTCACAAACGCGCGGACGCCGTCTTTGATCCCGGTGCGCGGAGTGAACCCCGTGGCGGCGTTCAGGCGCGAAATATCGGCATAGGTGGCGGGCACATCGCCCGGTTGCATGGGTAACATGTTTTTTGTAACAGTGCGGCCAGATTCAGTTTCGACCACATTGATCAGTTCCATGAGTTGTTCAGGGTTATTATTCCCGATGTTATAGACAGTGGCCCTGTCTGGGATCATAGGAATCAACCGTACAATCCCGTCCACAATATCGTCAACATAGGTAAAATCGCGTTGCATATCACCATGATTATAAACATCAATTTCTGTACCGTCGAACGCGGCTTTCACAAATTTGAATAAGGCCATATCGGGCCGACCCCAGGGGCCATACACGGTGAAGAACCGAAGGCCTGTCGATTTAATGTCGTAAAGATGCGCATAAGTATAGGCCATCAGTTCATTCGCCTTTTTTGTCGCGGCGTATAAACTGATCGGGTGGTCGACTGCGTCGGTTTCGGCGAACGGTAATTTTGTATTGCCGCCATACACCGAACTGGATGACGCATAAATCAAATGTGCAGGTTTGTGCGCCCGGCAGGATTCGAGGATATTTAAAAACCCGGTGATGTTCGATTCGGTATAGGCGTGCGGGTTTGTGATCGAATAGCGTACACCCGCCTGGGCTGCTAAATGGATAACAATATCCGGTTTTGTATTGGCGAATAAATCTGTAATTCCGGGTTGGTCGGCCAGATCCAATTTATGAAACGTAAATTGAGGGTGGGGTGTTAAAAGTGATAGGCGCGCATGTTTGATCGTGGGGTCGTAATAGTCGTTTAAATTATCAAACCCAACCACGCGGTGATCTTCGGCCAGTAACCGTGTGGCTAAATGAAATCCGATAAATCCGGCAACGCCAGTGATGAGGATTTTTTTTGGCATTTATTTTATCTTTGTAGTTAGAATTTTATGCAATTGAAAAAAGATTAGTACGTTTGCCATACACAGCTGGAAGGGTAAGAGGAAAAGAAAGGTATTGTTCAAGAACTGTTCCTTTTATGTCGTCTCGCTGTAATAAGGTTACAAGGGCGAGTTTTCGGAGCCCTTGAAATAAATCGCCTTTATCCCGCACGTTATCTATTTCTTTTTGCTGTTCTTCAGAAATGTAGCCGTTCTCCAGATGTCGCAGAAGCATGCAAACTGTATAGCAGTCTGATTCGTTATTTTTATCCATGACTGGAAGTACTTTATCTATAATAGCTTTAAGGACTAGATTATATGGGTAGAGAAGATGAACTTGATCGCTAAATTTATCCCAAATAGAATGAATCTCATTGCTAAAGCGAGAAGGATATCTTTCAATATCTTTGACGCGGACCCAAGCCGCTTGCCCAAAAGGACGTTGCAGACCTGAGAGTGTTTGAGACTCTTTCATTGGGATTAAATCTTTTCCACCTGTGCGAATTCGAGGTCGACGGGTGTTGCGCGACCAAAGATCGATACCGATACTTTGACCCGGCCTTTATCTTCGTCGACTTCTTCCACAATACCATTAAATGACGCGAACGGCCCTTCGGCGACTTTGACTTCTTCACCGACTTCAAATGTGACCGTGCGGCGCGGGTTGACAACGCCTTCTTGCATTTGTTTGATCAGACGTTCGGCTTCGGCCTCGGTGATCGGGTGGGGTTTGTTCGATGCCCCCAAAAATCCGGTGACTTTTGGTGTGTTTTTGATCAAATGCCAGATGTCATCGGACATGTCGATTTTGGCCAGCACATAACCCGGGAAGAAATTGCGTTCTCCCGCGACTTTTTGGCCCCGTTTGATTTCAATCACGTCTTCTTTGGGGACCATGACTTGTTCAATCCGGTCGGATAGGCCCTGTTTTCCGGCCTTTTCTTGAATGGCCTCCGCCACTTTGTTTTCGAAACCTGAATAAACGTGCAGGACGTACCAGCGTTTGGCCATCATTATGCTCCTAAATTAAGAATCAGACGAATAAAAAAAGACAGAATTTGATCAGTAAAAAATAGAAAGACTGAACATAACATCACCATTAAGAAAACGGCAAAACCCGATAATAGCGTTTCCTTGCGGGTCGGCCAGACGATTTTTGTCAATTCTGAACGGATTTGGCGGATAAAGTTTAAAGGCTTAATCATTCAAAGATTTCTTTCCTTGATTTTGTTGTGAATCACTTTGGCGCTTCATATCGGACACAGAAGGGTATTGTTCGATTTTCAAGCCACAATTTTTATTCAGGGCCAAAGCAGCGAGGTTACTGTATCGTTGACGATAGGCCTCATATTCTGTTTGTTCAGCTTCGGTAAAGTCCATAAAAAACCAAGGAATGAGCAAAAAGGCCCCGGCGACCCCCAAGGCTACATTTTTACCCGTTTTGTCTGTTTTAGGGAGTAACCGCTGCATCTCGCCTTGGGTATTTTGCATTTCATATTGAAGAGTTGGGCATGATTTGTCCTGGTCCCCAAATTGAGTTGTCATGACGGGCGTTGGGGTTCTTCCCGCGCACCCCGATATAAACACGGTGGTGATGATCAGGAATAGGGCCTGATTTTTTTGATGTTTTCTTATCATTTGAATAATCTCCAATCAAAAATGATCCTGCCCCCATAGGTTCGTAGCGCCCTTGGGCGTTATACGATCCTAAATTGTCGGGAGGTTAGAAGGTTGTACTTTTTTTTAAGAAAAGGCGCAAGGGAAAAATTTAGGGAAATTTTGCGCCCCTTCATGTAAATGATGTAAAAATAACATCGTCTGCATGTTATATTATGTATATTAAGCGTATAAACCTGTTTCAAGCTCGTATAATAAGTATATAATCATAATTTAAGAATAAAGTCAAGATATAATGTGTTTATAATTGAACGCAGGCTGAATTTTGAAAATGTCGCAACGAAACACGCTCTTATGATAGAATAAAATCATCGATTTGAGATAAATTTTAATCTTTTCTCGTGAGTATGAGGTATTGGATTCGCAGCAAATTTTGATGTTGAATCCTTTTAATAATAGACATAAGGCAAGCGAGTGGTGGATACAGTGCAACATTCCAAATTTTACGTACCGACGCGTCGCGTCGCGCGTTACATTTTGTTGCCAGGTATTATCCCACGAATCCGCGAAATGATGCACACGCCTTTTGTCGTTCTTGCGGCCTTGATGTTGGATGTTTTGGCCGCTGTCGCGCTGGTTCCTTTAAACCACCCTTATCGTACCATTGAACGTGAAGGGACATTTGGGGTGATGGATGTGTTGCGCCTTGCGGCACGGCATATCAAATGGGATCTAAAACATATTGACCAGGTGATTGTGTTTTTTGGCCTTATTTCTGCCTATGTGACGATGATCTGTTTTATTTTAACTGCCCTGGTGCATGTGACTTTCCCTTCAGCTGGCGCAATGAATGTATCCGATTATTTGCCAAATTTGATTGGTAATATTTACACCTATACCGCAACGCCTCACCCGGAGCGGGATGTTGCTCTTATGTTACTGGATCGGACCTTGGGGGTTCGGGGCGATATGCCTAGTGGATCGTTTTTTGGATCGGACATTCCGAATATGTGTCCGGGTGGAAGTGTCGAGGAACAGGCCAATCCAAATTGTATGAAAAGTCCATTTCCTTCCGCTTATAACAGCGCAACGTTGGCATTATTACAATTTTATTCGACGGCCATTTTTATGTTTGCGGTGTTGTTTTTGTTGTATTTGTTCTCGACCATTGTGATTGATGGGGCGATAAAAGGAAAACCCATCGGGCGTGAGATGAACCCATTTTGGGGACCGTTGCGGTTGGTGGGGGCGATTGGGTTATTGATTCCGCTTGCCCCTCAAGGCTTGAATAGTGCGCAATATATTGTTTTGTATTCTGCCAAAGTTGGGTCGGCTTTTGCGACCAATGCGTGGGGATACTATCACGGTATCTTGGATACGCAGATGGGGATTTCTGGTCGCAACCCATCGGGGATGAGTGCGTATCGATATGATATGGGCGGATCGGCTGTTATTCCGGTGTCATCTCCGCTTGCCGCAAAATTACAGGCGCCGGATGTCGCGGGCGTTGTCAAATTTTTACATTTGGTGACCAGTTGTGAATATTATTACGAGAAGCATCGTGGGTATGTTGGAAGTCGTCAAATTCAAGGATATTTTTATCGCACGGGCAAAGAACCTCTTCCCGCGTATGTTGAACGAGATTCGGGCCGTACTGAATTTATATCTTATGAAGACGCGCTTAAATATTTTGATTATTCGGCAATTCGAATTGTCTTTGGGTCGTTTGATGCATTGACTCCAGATGGTCCCATGGGCGGGTTGGAACCCTTGTGTGGAGAATTGGTTATTCCCGTATCCAGCGTTAAGGATCCGACAACAGGGATTGCGAAAAACCCTGGCGCGGCCACGGCTCATGAGATGTATTATAATTATGTATTAGGATTGTTTGATAAAACGACCTATCCGCGGAAATTAATGGATGGATATGGTCGACAAATGATGAGTATTCATTTAGGAAGTGCAGCCGGGGTTAAATGTGCAGGCGCAGAATCAATTCCCTTGGAAAAAGATGCCGACGGATTGGTAACCAAAACCAGTGATTATAAAGTATTACGATCGGTGGATGATATTGAGCTGACAGAGCTTGGTGATTGTAGCCAAGAACCTCCGCCGAGTTATATGTTGTATCAACAAAAATTATTCCAAGGTATTTTTCAAGTTTTAATTGATAGTGCGAATCGTGAATTGGCAAACCCAGGAAATTTTGCAATTTCAAATGAAGTCTTGCAACGTGGATGGGCGGCATCTGGGACATGGTTTCAACATGTGGCTCGGTTGAATGGGGATTATGTGACGGCCGTGAGGCAAATGCCTTATGGAGCGAAACGTCCGAAAGTTATGGATGATATGCGATCAATGGTCATTCAATCGGGCCCCAGGGTTGCAGATCCAAAACAATTTTGTGATTTATCCGGAAGTGCTGGGAAAAGTTTACCGCCGCAAGATTTAGAACTGTCAAAAGCATTATGCCGTATTGATATGGCGATGAGTAAAGATTATGG
>CAZLPZ010000003.1:59333-101372 GCA_964561535.1 uncultured Pseudobdellovibrionaceae bacterium
GAATGCGCCCCAAGATATTTCTGGGATCAATGGGGTCATGACAGATAAGAACCGCAGCAAAACCAACAATATGGTGATGCAATTGTTGAATACGATTATGGGGACGGATTTTTTGTTTGCCTTGTGTCGGAATGCCGATACACATCCCTTTACCCAAATTGTGACATACGGCCGCGAACTGATGGAAGGAACTATTCGGAATGTAATGACGGGATCGGCCATTGCAGGGGCGGCGGGCGTGGTCAGTGTGGGGAATGCCGATATGGGGTCGTCGTTGGGGTTGATTGCCGGGGCCTATAGCGCTATTGGCTCGATGATGTTTTTAGCCGGGTTTATGTTGTTCTATATCCTGCCCTTGTTGCCGTTTATTTATTTTTTCTTTGGGATGATTGCGTGGGTTAAAGCGGTATTTGAAGGATTAATTGGCGCGCCGTTATGGGCGTTTGCACATATGAAGATTGATGGGCATGGATTTGGAACTGCTGGTGCACGTCAAGGATATTTATTGATATTTGAAATTATTTTACGTCCTATTCTGACGGTATTTGCTTTGATCATGGGACTTGGGATTTTTTCGGGGTCGATTTATATGTTACGCGAAACATTAGAACTGGTGATCGGTGTATTGGGACGCCCAGATCTGGGATTACTCGCAACGTGTAAGAGAGATCCGGGCGATTTGCATGATATATTCGACGTATTCTTTTTTAATATATTATATATTATTTTAGTCTATTTGATTGCGATGAGCAGTTTCAAATTAATTGATAGCATACCCAATAGCGTTATGCGGTGGTTTGGATCAAGTCCCAAAGACAGTATCGCCAAGGCGTCTGCCGCAAGCGACCATGCAGGGCAACGGTTTTCCAGTCAGACCTATGTCGTTGTGGCCAACCCATTGAAAGATTTGATTGACAAAGCCGATGATCAGATTATGGCGATCAGTAAAGTGACGACAGAACTTGCCGATCAAAATGGAAATATCAAGCGGTCCGTGCAAAGTGCGGTGGGTAAGGATCGAGCAACACGTGTCTCTGAATATATCGATAAAGAAATTGGCCCGATTGCCAAAGATCATGCGTCGGCAACGGGTGAAATGAAGGGCCTCGAAAATAAATTGAAATCGGCAAAAGATCCAACTGAAGCTGCAAAAATAAAACAGGAATTAGAAGAAGCAAAACGTACGGCAATGCTATTGGATCCTGAATTGTTGTACCAAGAAGTGATGAATCCTGGATCGACTAAATTGAAAACGATTGCACAAGGTTCTGAATTGGATGATTTGAACAAGCGATTAGATAATATGAAAGAATATATTCGAACCGTGCGGCCGTTGGTATGGGAACAGTTACAGACTCAAACTGAAAAAAGTGGGGGTGTGTATGTTTCTCAAGAAGAAGTTCATGCGGCAATTAAGGCACAAATTAAAAAGGTTAAACAAAGTGCATTTAAAACAAAATAATTTAATTAAGGATACGTGAATGCAATTGTCTGGGTATATACCGAATGTTGGAAAGGTTGCGGGGTATATGTTTTTGCCCCGGATCTTGCCGCGTCTGTATGAGATTGGATTTCGTTTTACGTTTGTCGCGGTGTTGATGGCCAGTTTGTATGCAACGGTTGGCTTATTGCCGCGCAATCACCCCTTTTTGAGGGCGAATCAACATGGACGTTTTAGTGTGCGTCAAGTTTTCGTGGAGGCGGCGCGGCATTTAAAGTTTGATATTAGGCATATCGACCAAATCATTATGTTCGGCGTCTTATTGGCCGGGTTTTTATTGTTGGTCGCACAATTTTTCTTTATGGGCCTATATTTAGTCATGGGGATTGCCCAGGCGGCATCTGTTACGGTCGGATTTGATAGTATGTTTCAAACGCGAAATCCAACGAATGATATCGCTCTGATGCTTTTGGACCGCGTATTTGGTGTACCTGGATATTTTAATTCCTGTATCTCTACTGCTACTTTGTGCGAGGCCACGGGAAATATGATTAAACCCGCTGAACCTTTGACCTTCCCAGAAGGTCATCAAATTGCGATGCAAACGTTGTTTGCTTATTTTAGTACGGGTGCGATGCTTCTTGGTGGTATAATTCTTGCTTATTATATTATTGTGGTGACATTAGAGAGTGCGCAGACCGGTGTACCGTTTGGGAAGCGCTTTTCAAGTATTTATGCGCCGATGCGCTTGTGCCTGGCGGTTCTTATGTTGGTACCTATGCCCACACCAGGTGTTGGGTTAATTGGATATAACAGCGCGCAATATTTAACTCTATATCTTGCAGGTGTCGGATCGGCCTTTGGCACTAATTTATGGATCACGTTTAATAACACCTTTATCAGTGGTGGGGTGGGTGTAAATATGATCACTGGGTATGGTCCTGTGATTACGTCACCGGTTTCAAATGGTCAGGCACCCGGGGCGGCAATGGTTGCACAACCAACGGCCCCTATGATTGATCAATTATTACAATTTATGATGATCGCGCGTTCATGCCGTGAGATGTATACGTTAAACCCTCCCTCGGGTGTTGCGATGTATGCTCAGACAAATGGACAATTTGATAAATCCAGATTGATTGATATTGATCCGTATATCATCGCGCCAGATGGGTATATGAAAATCACGGGAGGCGTTACCTATGAAACGGCTCGAAATTTAGTCCGATATGGAGATATTCGAATTCGGATTGGGATTGATAATGCCGACACGGCCTCTGTCACGCCTTTTTGTGGGGAGTTATTGATCCGTGCCGTGGATACAAAAAAAGAGGGTGCGAAATATTTACAAGAAAAATATTTTACTCTCATTCATACCTTGTGGGTTGATCCTGATATTGTTGCCTTTTCCCGACGTATGGCTTTGATGCATATGACATCGACACCAGATTCAGATTTGATTTGTGAAGAGTTTGTACGAACCCCTCAATCTTGGGGAGAAGATGAAATCTGCGGTCCAGGGCGTGCTGGGGCGATAATGCCGAGCTCTGATTTTTATCAGATTATACGTGAACCCTATCAGGCTTTACTTGCTCAGTGGGTAAAAGAAGGGCATGCCAAACAAATTGCGGGAGCGACCGGCGTCATTGATAATAAAATTTTGAACCGTGGGTGGGCAGGGGCGGGTATTTGGTACAATAAGTTGGCTGAAGTTAATGGAAGTTTGTTTGATGCAGCCAAGGGGATGCCCGTGCTTCATAAGATGCCGGTATCAATGGAAAATATTGCACGTCAAAATCGAAGCGGCCTTAAAAATATTTCGTCTAAAAATCAATATACCGTTATGCCCGTTTTGGGGCAACAGCCGCGGGGTGATACGCTAGAGATTGCAACTGCTTTAAACGTTATTTATATTTATTTTCAAGATGGAAAATTTCAACCAACTGATTTATCTAGTCAAAGTGGCAATGTTATTTTTGATTTAATGAATTCATTATTTGGTACGCGGCCTCTTTTTGATATGCGTAATGATGTGACGACCAATCCATTAGTCCAAATGATCGCCTTGGGTAAATCAATTGTGGATGCTGCATTTTTTAATATTATGGTCGGGATGGGGATCGAAACTGCAGGAGGAGCATTAGAGCAATTGGACCAATATGCAGGAATTGGAAAGGGATTAAACGTGATGGGAGATGCTTGGTTTAGTGTCGCCACACTGGGATTAGGCATTGGCATCATGCTTTACTATGTTATCCCGTTTATGCCATTTATATATTTCTTCTTCGCTGTGATTAAATGGCTGCAAAGTATATTTGAAGCTATGATTGGTATGCCTCTTTGGGCTCTTGCACATTTGCGCATTGACGGGGATGGTATTCCGCCAGATGGTGCAATGCAGGGATATTTTTTATTGTTTGAAATTGTGATTCGACCGGCTTTGACGGTCATTGGAATGATTGCATCATTTGTAATTTTTACAGGCCTTGCTTATACGATGAATGATATTTTTGATTTAATGGTTGTCAATTTAACCGGGTACAATCCGCCGTCTGTTGGATCAATGACGGAAGATTTAGCGATAAAAAAAGGAACAGTAGATCAGTTTTTTTATACGGTTGTTTATACTGTTTTGATGTACATGATGGCCGTGTCATGTTTTAAATTGATTGATCGAATTCCAAAAGAAATTTTGAGATGGATCGGGTCTGATGCCAAAAATATCTTGGATGAGGGGGGGGATGCCGTTGGAGGCTTGATCCAACAAACCTATATTGGGGCGTTTGGGATGCCTTTGGTTCAATCATCCGGCCCTGTCGGTCAGGCTATTGACGGACTACGTAAGGTCTCGGAAGGTAGCGGTAAAATGGTGGGCCAGGGTTTAAAAGGCATTTTAAAAAAGGGGAATACAGGGGTTCAGGATAATGATAGTTAACTATAAAAAATATTTGCCCTATACCATTAATATGAAATCGTGCAGGCAAACCTTGATTTATGCTAAAATAACTAAAATGACGGAGAATTGATTGAATAGGTATCCGTCCGTTAAAGGGAGTAAAATTTAGATGACATACAGATCCACAAATGATCAGCCCGTTAATCGGTTATCTCGGGCCATTACAGTAGGTGCTGTTCTAAAATATGCATTTTTACCCCGCATTTTTCCCCGTGTACGCAATTTGTTTGGGTCGGGTTTTGCGTCTTTTGCTTTGTTTATTGCCCTTGTTTATCGTGCGGTTCGATTGTTACCAGATGGACATCCGTATTTAAATCCTCAAAATATGGGTCGGTTTGGAGTATTGGATGTTATATCTGAGGCTTTTCGACACATTAAATTTAATCGATCCATTTTAAAACAAAATAATATTGATCAGATTGTTGTCTTTGTCGTTGTCGCGGCTGCGATCTTGTTACTAGCGTTTCAGTTAGTTATGATGGTTATGGTGTTATTATTCCCCTCTGCCATGGCGTTTTCGTTTCCCGGAGGGTTATCATTCTCAAGTCCATTTCAGATGTTTGATACGCCGCGTATTCAAGGGAATACATTGGTTCAGATGGGGAGTAATGGACAAAGCTTTTATGATCTTTCTTTTATTTTTCTTGACCGTGTCTTTGGCGTACCGGATGTTTTTGGTTCGTGTATCGCTGATGGCCAGTTGAATAGTTGCAAGCCTGTGAGGCCTATGTATGGCGCGGGGTCTGGTGGTGCGATCAATGATCCTGCGGGATTTCCTTGGCCATATCATATCGCGTTACAAGGAATTTTTCAGTTTTATAGCGTAGGGTTGTTGATTATCGCGATTTTCTTGCTGATTTATTATACGATTGTGGTAGCTGTTGAAACAGCGCAAACGGGTGTTCCTTTTGGGAAACGGTTTAATACAGTGTGGGTCCCGTTGCGATTGGTGGCGGCTGCAGGATTGCTCATCCCCCTGACGTACGGCCTGAATTCTGGGCAATATATTGTACTGTATGCTGCAAAATACGGAGCGAATTTTGCGTCTAATGGTTGGATTGGATTTAATCAAACGTTAGTCGCAGCGAATGCGGGGGGGACGCCCTTGGGGGATAAGGCCAATATGATGGCCAAGCCCGCTATTCCAAATGCGATGGAACTGATCCATTTTATATCGGTGATGCATGCATGTAAAACGATGGAAGATAAGGTCTTGCAGCAAAAAATAGTTGGAAATTTGGATCCGGATCTTATTACGCCTTATCTTGTTCGCAGTTCTGAGTCACCAAAATTTATGAAATTAACGGATTCAGTGACTTATGATGATGCCGTAAAATTTTCAAAATTAGGCGATGTTGTGATTAGTTTTGGAATGCAAGATGATAAGATGTTCAAAAGTAAATTAGGAACAGTTGATCCTGTTTGTGGTCAATTAACGATATCTACTGTTGTGGTGCCAGAAGGTGCGATTAGTAACGGTACAAATGGATCACCAGGTCTTGCTTTTAAACATCAAGGCGCTCAACAAATCGGACGATTATATTGGGATTTATTGAGATATCTTGCTTTAAAGCGTGATGAAGGACAGGGACTTCCAAGTGTTTTTGTTGATCCTTCGACATCGAGTGGAACAAATTCACCCGCAACATCGCCAACATTGCCCTGGAATATTAATACAAAAATATCAAATCCTTATGTTGCAAACTATATGATGTATACAAAGGATGGTTTGAAATTTTCAGAGCCTTTGCCAGCCGATAAACAAGAATTAATTTTGTATGTTCAATCATCTTTGGAAACGGCGATTAGAGCAGGTCAGGTAACAGAAAGTGATAATGCGTCAAATCCATATGCTTTACCTGCTGATCTATTGGTTCGGGGGTGGGCGGCTGCGGGTATTTGGTATAACCGTATTGCGGATATGAACGGCACGTTTACAACCGCCGCGGGGAATTTACCGAAAGTATCGATGTATCCTCAAACCATGCGATATCTCGCGGAACAGAAGGCAAAAACGCAACAAGCTTCAAATGCATCGACGACGTTTGATCCATATATTCAAAATGGAGCTGGGCAATCGCCTTTTACGATTGTTTATAGTCGCGGGGCGGATGAAGATCGTGCGGCCGACGCGTATTGGGAAATTACAAAATTTTGGCAAGATGGGACTGGATTTTCAACGTCCACGCGCGGGGTCTCGACGGGCAATCCTATTATCGATGTCATTAATTTTCTTTTTAGCACATCGGGATTATTTTCAATTCGTGAAAATGCGAATGTGCACCCTTTGGCGCAACTGTCGAGTATCGGCAAATCGCTGGTTGAGAGATCGGTATCGATGCTCGGTATGGGATTAGTGGCAACGGGGATACAACCGTGGGTTCCTGAAAATCTTGCAGGGTTACGATCGGCTCTTGGGGTTGTGTCATCCTTTATTTTTTCGATTTTATCGATTGGCGCATCGGCAGGATTTATTCTGTACTATATTATTCCGTTTTTGCCCTTTATTTATTTCTTTTTTGCTGTGGGCGGGTGGGTTAAGGCAATATTTGAAGCAATGGTGGGTGTCCCACTTTGGGCACTTGCGCACATTCGAATTGACGGCGATGGGTTTACAGGCGAGGCGGCTAAGAATGGGTATTTTATGATTCTTGAAATTATGGTCCGACCGATTTTGATTGTGTTTGGGTTGGTCGCCAGTGTCACGATTTTTGCGGCGTCTGTCCAAGTGTTGAATGATATCTTTAATCTGGCCGTTGATAATGTGGGCGGCGTGAATATGGACAAGATTTTAATGAATCCTACGGTTTCGCTCGAATCTGTTCGGTCATCGATTGATGCATTTTTCTATACAATTGTGTATGTGATTTTGGTGTATATGATTGGGATGTCATCTTTTAAATTGATCGATTTGATTCCGTCCTCCATGCTGCGATGGATGGGGGTATCGATTCAAGCGTTTAACGACCCAGGCGAAGCGTATGCGGGCCAATTGACCTCTTACGGGACGATGGGGTCGCAGATGGCGTTCAGCACATTGGGCGGTGCTGCGCAAAAAGGGGTGAGTGGGTTATCCCAAGCCGCGAAGGGTTTGAAAGATTCAGCAGGTGGAACCAAACCATAGAATTTATATTTTAAGGTTTATTGTGTTTGAAGGCCGATAAATTGATCGAAACCCCCACCGGTAACAGTTATAAATCGCGTATACATATGGGAGGGGTGAGGCATGATTTGAAATCCGATTTGATCCCCTGGTTGTACGCGTACATATGCCGTTGCCGTTGGCGTGTTATTTAATATAAATTCAGGCATGGGTCCTGAATCCATCGCCGATATTGCTAAATATCGTGATCCAGTAAATTCAGACAAGATTATGGACGGTGATATATAGGGTGTTGTTTCGTTGATCGTATCGATCCATGGGGAAAAACCGGGCGTTATAATTTTGGCATCTTCGTGGTAGGGATCAGAGGCGATTACGCCTGAGTATACAGCACCTGCTGTGGGGCCTACGATATTTAGTGCCCCGCCGAGGTCCTTATAATTTCCGGATTCCATTACGGTACCGCCCGGTGTATTTGCATATAAATTCCCGGTTATATTTCCAAAAAGATCATTACCGCCAAAGGATTCAGAGTCGCCCAAATTGAGGTGAATTTTTTGTAATCCGGGTTGATCCGCCAATACACCGTATAATAAATTACCGGAAATGATACTGTTGTGGATTTTAACGTTCATGGGATCTTGTGCATTTGAGGCATAGATGGCAATGCCGTGTGTGCCGTTTCCTGTTGATGACACGTTATCGATGATGATATTGCGCGCTTGATCCGTGATCATAATCCCTGATCCTGAATTGCCGTCAAAATTTATTCCCCGTACGGTTTGTGTATTCCCCATGAGCGTGAGGGCATTGCCGTTGGGCGTACTAATAATTGGTGCGGCACTGTTTGTGCGGATGACTAAATCTCCTGTCCATTTGAAATCTGATGATGTGTATCGTGTATTTGATAGTATCAAAGGTGCCCCCGAACCCTGGATTGTGACGTGGTCGATTGGAATTGTAATATTTTCGGTGTAAGGGGTTTGTTCCATTTGATCGCCCCGAATATAGAGGGTGTCATTTGACTGCAAAACATTAACGGCATCGGAAATTTTGGTAAAAGGGTGTTCAGTGGTGCCAGAAGCCGTTGCGGGGTCAGCTGTGTTATCGACATAAATAAATCGTGCTGGAGCATTTGTTTCTTGATCGATCAGGGGGGTTAGAGCGCCCGGCATGTCGTGATCGACGGTGACAATATCGACGTCGCGTTCGGGTGTGTCGCCCAGACGTGACCAGAGTGACGGTCGGTCGGGGCGTGAGGCGGCGCCTGGCAACCGTAAGGTCAGTTCTAAAAAATATTGTGCACCACGTACGTCATCATATTGGGCCCGACCGCCGATGCTGGCAAAGGGGCTGAGGTCTGTTGTAAAGCGTACGCGTGCGCCCGCAACATCTTCTGTTACGTCGCCTTTAAAGTAATAAACTCCCGCAAAGGTGCGTGACGTCCCGATATATTTTGAAAAGTCAGGGATTTTGAATCCAATTTCGGCATCCATTCCCGGTTGGGCTTCTTCGATAATTTCGGAGGTCCCGCGGCTGTAAATGCCAGTACCCACCAGAATAGGAGTTTGAATAATTCCTGTTGTATGAACCGTTCGGCGGCGCGTGGGGATATAAATATTACTGCGCATTTCGATCGTGTCTTTGATGTATTCAATGCCGGCTGTGCCTTGCCAAAATTCGGATCCCAGGGACGTGAACCGCCGATCGGCATATAAATAGGTTCCCCAAATATGGTCGGTGTAAAACCCTCGTGCGCCTACGCCTAAGGATCCTTCAAAATTGGATTGGTTATCACTCATCAGACGTGCCGTACCAAATATAACACGGTCAGGGCTTTGCCATACAGGGCGCCAATATTCAGTGATATTTAGGGTACGATCTTTACTTGCTCGGACTTGAGAATCAATACGCGCTGGAATATCCCAGTGATCTTGGGTGGTTGGCTCTATAAATAAATCAATATCTGAATCCAAGGCGTGGGCACAGGGCACCCTTACAAGTGTTAGGGCACAAACAAAAAGAATCATGGGCAATAGAGGCCCATTTCTTTTGTGTGGTATCTTTTGCATGTTTTTTTATGGTCATATTTATACAAAATTTCAAGTGCGTAAATATATGTATGTTGTAATATGGAATTTTTTTAAAGATCAGATTATTTATCCGTTATATCAAATCACGAACGATGTCATGCTTGTGCGTATGATTTGCAATGTTGACGATCAAAACATGGGAAAACATCCGAACAAGTTTGGCATGTATATGTAACCAGATCATTTAAGTGATTTATTCGAATTTGCATGCCCTCGATTTCTAAATCCAATTCTTTGTTTAATTTAATAAGGGCGCGAGAAAATGTTTCAGGTTTCATGCCTAAATAATTTGCAATCAAATGTTTATCGATAGGGAGCATTAATTTAATCGGACCTGATTTTTGACCATCGTATAAGCGTAATAAAAAACAAGCTAAACGTTGTGATGCATCTTGGATCGTATGATGTTCTATTTGTTTATCTCGGGAGGTTTTTAAATGAGCCATATGGGTCATCATGGCCATGGCAAAAGGGGGATAGTTTTGAATTTCGGCTTGAATCCATGTTGTTGGGATCATCCAGATTTCCCCTGGTTCAATCATTTCTGCATGAAAAGAATAGCTATTATTATGAAAGAACGTCGTTTCTCCAAAAATATCATGTTTTGTTAAAAGGTCGAGAATAATTTCTTCTCCATTAATCGTTTCAGAAAAAAGTTTGACCCATCCATTTTCGATTACATAGAACCAATCGGCAATGTCATTTTGACTAAAAAATAAATATCCTTTTTTCCCTGTCTGGCGCTTTGATAATTCAGCTAATCGTTGTAAAGAATCGGGACGGGCTTGTTTTAGAAGTGGGATTTCAGAAAAAAATGATTTATTTTTTAACATAGTTTAAATTTACTTGATGAAGGTCAATGCAAGAATGATCTGTACGTAATAACTGAGTTAAATGCAAGTCTCGTATAAAAAAGCTTTATTGGCGCATGCTCAAAATTTGCCTAGGTATACCAGTTATCCGCCGGCAAATTTTTTTACGCCCCTCAAAGATCCAGACGAATATTATACAGTTTACAGTGCATTGTCTCCATTCCAGCCTATCTCTTTGTATATTCATATTCCATTTTGCCCTAAAATGTGCTGGTTTTGTGGATGCCATACTCAAGCGACTGCACGATACGACCCTATTCCTAATTATTTAGAGTTATTATATAAAGAAATTAAGTTTATTTCGGATACGATTCCCGCAGATATTCAGGTGAGCCATATTCATTTTGGAGGTGGATCACCAACTATTCTGACTCCCGATAATTTTACATCCTTAATGAACCATATTCGGGATCATTTTAAAGTTACGGATCATTGTCAAATTGCTATTGAAATTGATCCGCGCCAAATTACGTCGGAAAAAATGATGGCGTACCGGAATAATGGTGTCAACCGGATTAGCCTGGGTGTTCAAGATATTGATCATAAGGTTATGGCGGCTATAAATCGTGTACAGCCTTTTGATATCGTAAGGAAGGCTATTGATTTATGCCGTTCTTACAATTTTATGGATATCAATGTCGATCTTGTTTATGGTCTTCCTCACCAATCTTGTGAAACAATGATCGATACGGTGTCGGCTGTTTGCGACCTTTTACCTACGCGGCTGGCGTTATTTGGTTATGCTCATGTCCCGTGGTTGAAAAAGCATATGCGTTTGATCGCGGATATAGATTTACCAGATCTTGAATTGCGATATGATTTGGTTACAGCGGCATCTGACGTTATTGAATCACGTGGATATATCCCTATTGGGATAGATCATTTTGCACAGTCCGATGATGCGTTAACTCAATCTCAAAAATTAGGGCAATTAAAGCGGAATTTTCAAGGATATGTTCCTGCATCTGAAGACCTTCCGATTATTGGATTGGGGGTGTCGTCCATATCACAAACCCCTTATGGATATATCCAAAATACATCTCATATGCCTCATTATCGCGATGCAATTCAGGCGGGTCAATTACCGATCGTCCGCGGGCATATATTATCATTGGAAGATCGATTGCATGCCGACATTATTGAACGACTGATGTGTGATGCGACGGTTAATTTATCAACCATTCTGCGACGCCACCCAGGCACAATGATTGATATTGCTCGTATTAATGATCGTTTATTCCCTTTGATAAGAGATCGACTAGTCGAGATGACTCCAGATGGGAATATTACTGTTCACCATCGTTTGGCTGTTCGTATGGTGGCCCATGTCTTTGATGTTTACGCTGTTCAACAGGTTAAAGATTCTCCCAGTCCACGCCATGCGAGTGCGATTTAAAAAAAACACCCCAGATTTCCATCTGGGGTGATTAAGTTAACTTTTAGGGTTTTTTAAAAGCGATAAGCGACGCCGGCACCAACAATCCATGGATCCAGATCAACATCAGCACGGACGGCGCCATAATTTACTTTAGCGTCTACATTCAGCCATAATTTTTTGACGTCGAGGTTAATACCCCATTTATCGTTCAGCCAATAATCAAATCCGGCTTGAAGTGCTGTACCAAATCCGCCGCTCATCTCCAATTTGGTATAGCCGGGGGCATTATCGCTGTTAAAAAATGTTGAATAATTGACTCCTGCGCCAACATAAGGGTTAAAAGCTGATTCTGGGGCAAAATGATATTGCGCGGTCAGGGTTGGAGGCAATATAATAGTGGATCCTAAATCAGTGCTACTGTTTAATTGTACGGTGTGCTTCGCAATCGCTGCGATTAATTCAATGCCGATGTTTGGGGTGACATAGTGTGTAATGTCAAGTTCAGGCACGATTGCATTGGATACAGTGGCATCGCCTGCAATGTTCAGGGTTGAACTTTCGTCGGGCATTACACTAATGGCACGGCCTCGTAATTCCCAACGATTTGCGTCCCAAAAATCATAATTTTCTCCTGCAAAAGATGGCATTGCCGATAAAATGGTGCTCGCCATGGCGGCTACAAAAATAAACTTTCTCATGAATTTACCCCTTATAAAAATTGAACCGAAATATATTTTAATTCTGGATGTATTTTCGTCCTTGATTAAAATCAATTATTCTTGTTTTTTTATTTCATCATCAATTAAAATACGCATTGCGGCCCCATTTAAATCGTCATATTGGCCTGATCGTATTGACCACATAAAAGCAATGAGTGCAATGCCTCCTAAAAGAAGGGCGAGGGGAATTAAATATAATAAAACAATCATATCTTTTCTTTCAGCGTGTTTAATCGGAATGAATTTAAAATGACAAGAATTGAAGATCCTGACATTGCGAGCGCCGCAATTAACGGTGTAACATATCCAGCCATTGCGATAGGAATTGCGATCGCATTATAAAGAATGGCAAGTGCAAAATTTTCCATGATTAATAGGTTCGATCGCCGGGCAATATTATAAACTTGATATACGGGAGCCAGGGTCGGTCCTGTAAACACAATATCTGAGGCAGTTTGAGTGATATCCATCGCGGATGAGGGTGACATGGATACATAGGCAGCCGAGAGGACGGGGGCATCATTTAATCCATCACCCACCATCAAAACTTTATATCCTTGGGCCGATAAATTTTGGATATAATCATATTTATCTTTTGGCGTACAGTTTCCTTTGAAAAAGGGGATCCCTATATTGTTTGCGAGTGTTGCTGTACGCATTTCTGTGTCGCCGGATAAAATATGGATTGATAGATTTTCTTTTTTTAAAGATTTCAGAGTTTCGGTCATATTTATACGGGGCTTATCAAAAAAACAAAATTCGCGGGGGGCGTGGTTCGAACGCGTCATCCATAATGATAATATATTTGATGTTTTATCTTCTGTCATAGAATTTTTTGTATCAATCCCACAAAATGTAGAATGACCTAATCTGATGATACCTGTGGGCGTGTCTGCCCATAACCCATTTCCGGGCTCTTCTGTTACGTTGAGGGGAATAATTGTGCCGCTATAGGCACGTGATATCGCACGAGAAAGGGGGTGTTTGCTGTGTATAGCGAGGGATGCGGCCCATTTCAAATCATCATCTGTATGATTTGGTGATGGGGTATAGCTAGGTTCGCCTTGTGTTAATGTACCAGTTTTATCAAAGACAACGGTATCAATTCGGCTTAATCTTTCTAATGCATCGCCAGATTTGATTAAGATTCCTTGTTTCATTAAACGAGATACTGTAATTATTTGGACAACTGGAACGGCAAGACCTAATGCACATGGACATGTGATAATCAATACGGTTGCCGCAATTAATAAGGCAGGTTCAAACCCGATTCCCCCTAAAAAAACCCATCCTAAAAATGAGGCCAAGGCAAGGACATGAACGACGGGTGTATAGAGTCGTGCGGCACGATCGGCGAGGCGCGTGTAATGTGCCTGGCCTTGTTCGGCAATTTCCATGAGGCGGATAACATCAGCTAAGAATGAATGTTCTGAATCGCGAGTCGATCGGATGATCAAAGGCGCACTCATATTCAAAGTACCTGAAATAACGGTATCGCCGGGTTGAACACGTACAGGCACTGTCTCGCCTGTTGCCATGGATAGATCGATATCTGAGATACCGGTGATAATGATTCCATCGGCTGGAATGCGTTCACCCATACTCACCATTAACATCATATTGTTTGTAATCGATTTAATAGAAATTTGTCGGGGTAAATCATTTTCAAGAATAGTTGCAGTTTGGTTCATAAGTTGCAACAATTCAGTGGCCGCACCCCGGGCTCGTGCGCGAACCTTAACATCCAGATACCGTCCAATGAGCAAAAAGAACATGAGCATCACGGCCGAATCAAAATAAGCGTGGACTCCATGGTTTACGAGTTCAAATAAGCTAACTCCGATGGTTAAAATAAGGCCAACAGAAATCGGGACGTCCATATTTGTTCGTCGATGTGATAGGGCGTAAAATGCAGATCTGAAAAAGGGCTGGCCTGCGATAGCAACGGAGGGGATAGCAATAAGTGCTGACATCCAATGTAGAAAATCGCGCATAGCAACCCCCATTGTTACGGGATCGGTGATCCATACAGCGAGGGAGAGAAGCATAATGTTCCCTGTTGCAAACCCAGAAAGGCCTAGACAGAATAATAAAAATTTTTCCTCTGACCTATCGTTATTGCCGACAGTTTGTTCATAAAAAGCGTGGGGATGATAACCCATCTCACTTAACTTTTTCCCCATATCGTTAGCAAGTGAAGGCGCACCATGCCATTTTACATTTAATCTCCGAGTTGAAAAATTTAAGCGGACGGAAGTGACGCCGTTTATAGCGCGAATCGTTTTTTCTATGCGCGCGATACATGCTGCGCAATGAATACCATCAACGGTTAATAGTAATTGGTAATGATCGGGCTCAATTTCATTGGCATATGTGGCATACTGGGTGGGTATAGACTGATGGGAAAGTGATGTGAATTGAGAGGCTGTCATAGGGTGAAATCCTGATGATGTGTAAAAACAACCTCCCCTTTCTGAATATGAATACGAATTTGCCACTTTCCAGTTGTTGTTTTTGGAATATTGGCTTCATATAGACCAGGAGTGCTTGCGGTTAATGGCAGTGTAAAATCATTTTTTTCCTGCACAGGCCGAAAGAAAACGACTTGTCCAAGAGCATTTGTTACAGGTCTTCTATTCGCATCGTTTAAATAAAATAAAATTTTATGATTTTTTACTGTGACTGTAGTTGTCCACCCTAATTTACGTTGAATTTCAGCAGATTCTAAAACTTGATTATAAGCGAGACCTGTTTCATAAGGATTTTTGATGACGGTTCCTGTTTGGGTTGATATCGCAATCACGGCCATGAATATATCGACAGCGATAAAGACGGCAAAAAAAGAAAAAACACAAATTAGGACCGTACGACTGTCATGTTGTTTTTTGAATATGACATTTGGCTCGTTGGGCGTCATTGCCTATTTCCTGGATAGATAAATAAAGTCTGGACCTTGACTATATCCCCCGATTTTTCGTTTTGAAAGATAATATTGATATCTTGTTCATCTGTATCGCGCTGGTTTGCCTGAATAAACAGATGATCTGACTCGATCCCCCCTGGTCCTACATGCATGCGCACGGGTTGAGTGTCGGGCATGCTGCGCAGATGGATTTGGGGGGTATCAAGACCCGCCACAGAAACCAAAAATACCTGATCGTCATAGGTTTTGTTTAAAATACGGATATCATAACCATTCCGAATTTGGCCATTCGAGAGTTGAACCATCAAAGGGTTACGGTCATGCAAGACATGCATTTCAAAAACTTCGCGTGTAAATAAACTATAGAAGACAATAATGGCAACAACAGAAAGAATTGCCATATAATATAAACTGCGCGGGCGTAAAAAAATGGTTCTAAATTTTAAAGGGGTTTGTGGTTGTTCAAGATGATGCGATGAATCATATCGGATAAGTCCACGCGGCAGTGACAGTTTTTCCATCACATTGTCGCATGCATCAATGCACAGGCCGCACGCGATACAATCAATTTGTAGTCCGTCCCGAATATCAATCCCCATGGGGCACACTTGAACACAGGCCGAACAGTCAATGCAATGTCCGCGCGTTGCAAAATCTTCGCCCTTTTTAAAATTACCGCGGGGTTCGCCGCGGTGCGTGTCATACCCAATGACCAACGTATCTTTGTCAAACATGGCGGATTGAAACCGGGCATAGGGACACATATAGGTGCAGACCTGTTCGCGGGAAAATCCCGCCATCAGATAGGTACTGAGTGTTAGCCCCGTAATAAAAACAGCCGGGACAAGAGGGATATGTCCAGATAAGATATCCTTCCACAAGGTCGGCGCATCATTAAAATAAAAAACAAAGGCACCTCCTGTGCAAAATCCAATGATTAACCATAGAATATGAGTTAACCCTTTCTTCCAAATTTTTTGAAGTGTCCACGGGGCGACATCTAGGCGTTGGCGTGCACCCCGGTCGCCCTGAATAATTTCTTCAACTTTGATAAATAGGTCTGTCCATACGGTTTGTGGACAAAAATATCCGCACCAAACGCGACCAAAAAGCGATGTAACAAAAAACAACCCAATTGCCGCAAAAATTAAAATTGCGGTTAGGTAATAGACTTCTTGAGGCCAGATTTCAATAAAAAACCAATAGGCGCGCGCATTATGTAGATCAATGAGAATCGCTTGATTTGGTGCATTTTCTCCCCGATCCCATCGTATAAATGGGGCGAGATAATAAAACCCCAAGGTCAGGAACATTACGATCCATTTAAGGCGGCGATAATATCCGTTAATCTTACGTGGAAATATTTTACGGCGTTTCTCGAAATATTGTCCGATCCCGGATTCTATTTGTTCAGGGCTTTGTGTCACTTAAAATGCCGATCTTCGTTGCGGGAGTCATCGGTATTTCAACGGCGATCTTTTTTGCTTCACCGCCGCCTAACGAATAAACATAGACAGCCAGTTGCCGAATTTTTTCAGGGGAAAGGCGACCGGACCAATAGGGCATAACGCCATGGCGAGGATTGTTTATTTGAGAGATAATACTTTCAACATCACCTTTATATAACCAAATCGTGTCGTTTAAACGGGGGGCTCCAAAATCACGACCACCCTGCCCCGTATCGCCGTGGCAAGAAGCGCAATTTGTTGCATAAATTGGGCTGCCTGGCATATTTTGTGCGGCTTTTCTTTCAGAAAGAGCGATAACATAATCTGCAACATGTTCAATTTCATCTTGCTTTAAAAGACCATCTTTACCGAAGGCGGGCATTTGTGATGTTCGGGTGTCATCATGACCTGACCGAACGCCGTATTGTAAAGTTTGATAAATCTCATCAACTGTGCCGCCCCATAACCAATCATCATCATTTAAATTGGGATAGCCTTTGCCACCTGATGCGCCCGTACCGTGGCATGTTGCGCAATTATCTTTAAATGCTGCTGAACCTCCTGCACGTGCGAATGCATAGAGTTGAGGGTCTTTCATGATGTCATCAAAGCTGCTTTTTGAAAACATTTCTAACCATTTGGATTGACGAATGAATATATCAGCCTGAGCATTTTTTAATTCTATGTGTTGATTGATACCTAATGTACCTTTTGTAGATCCCGATAATGTTGGCCATGCCGGATATAACACCCAATAGGCAAACGACCAGAGGCAACAGATATAAAACACCCATAACCACCAACGTGGTGCCGGGTTATTGAGTTCTTTTAACCCGTCCCATTCGTGGCCTGTCGTTTCGATTCCGCTGATGTGATCGATTTCTTTTTTTCGGTGATCATCTGTCATATTGAAGAATCCTCATTTAATGGAATATAGGCATATTTTTGATATTTTTTGAGCGATCCGGGACGGAAAATCCATAGGGCAATTGCTAAAAAAAGAGTTAGAAAAAAAAGAAGTCCAATCATTCCGGCGTTACTGACGATAAAATCGATCATAATTTTGGCTTCTCCTGAGCAGGGGCCGGAGCCGGATCAGCAGATTTATTTAAGGACGGCGTAATTATTTCTTCATTTTCTTCTGAAAATTGAACCATCGTTCCCAAAACCTGCAGGTAAGATACAAGCGCGTCCATTTCAGATACGATTTCTGGTTGGCCGTCAAAATCGCGTATATTTACCTTGCCGTATCGCGCTGCAAGAGCGTCGACTTGATCTGAATTCGGATTAGCTTGAGTCACCATATCGCTTTTGGCGCTTTCAATCATCTCATCTGTATAGGGCACGCCAACGATCCGAAGGGCTTTCAAATGTTTGGGCGCTTTGTTGATATCAACGCCAGATTTTTTCAAGAATAAATAGGTTGGCATAATCGATTCAGGCACAACATCACGTGGGTTGGCCAAATGCGATACATGCCATTCATCCGAATATTTACCCCCTACGCGCGCCAAATCGGGCCCCGTGCGTTTAGATCCCCATTGGAAGGGGTGATCATACATACTCTCGGCGGCCAGTGAATAATGGCCGTACCGTTCAACCTCGTCCCGTAACGGACGGATTTGTTGCGAATGGCACAGATAACATCCTTCACGGATGTAAATATTCTGGCCCGTCAGTTCAAGCGGGGTATAGGGTCGTACACCCTTGACCGGCTCAATCACTGTTTCCATCCGGAACAGCGGGACAATTTCAATAAGTCCTCCAATTAAAACGACGACGATGATGCCAACAAGCATCAGAATCGCGTTGCGTTCTAATTTTGTATGGCGGCGTAAGGGATCGAAACTCATGCGAGTGCTCCTTGTGGGATAAGAACTTTGACGGGTTTCGCGTTACGGATCGTCATATAAATATTATAAACCATCACCAATGCACCTGTAAGATACAGTGCGCCGCCCGTCGCGCGGATAATATAATAGGGATGCATGGCCATGACACTTTCAACAAAGGAATATTGTAAAAATCCCATATCGTCATACATCCGCCACATTAAGCCTTGCATAATTCCCGATACCCACATGGATGTAATGTATAAAACGATCCCAAGCGTCGCGATCCACAGATGAAGATCAATGAGCTTTAAGGAATACATTTTATCTTTGCCCCATAGCCGAGGGATCATATAATAAAGTGCCCCAAAAGTAATAAAACCAACCCATCCTAATGCGCCTGAATGCACATGGCCAATGGTCCAATCCGTATAATGGGACAAAGAATTTATGGACCGAATTGACATCAAGGGGCCTTCAAATGTGCTCATCCCGTAAAAAGCAATGGCAATGACCATAAATTTCAAAATCGGATCGTCGCGCAATTTATGCCATGCGCCTGATAATGTCATCATGCCGTTGATCATGCCGCCCCAAGACGGCATCCACAGCATAATCGAAAATGTCATTCCTAATGTCTGAGCCCAATCTGGCAGTGCTGTATAATGTAAATGGTGAGGTCCTGCCCAGATATAAATGAATATTAATGACCAGAAATGCAGGATCGAAAGGCGATAGGAGTATACTGGGCGGTCCGCTTGTTTCGGAACGAAATAATACATCATCCCCAAAAACCCTGCGGTTAAGAAAAATCCAACGGCATTATGGCCATACCACCATTGGATCATCGCGCTTTGTACGCCCGCATAGGGTGAATAGCTTTTGGCCCCTAACCATTCAACCGGGATTGACACGTTATTTCCCAAATGCAGGACGGCCACCGTAATAATAAACGCCATGTAAAACCAGTTGGCGACATAGATATGTGGTTCTTTGCGTTTGATCACAGTTCCCATAAATACTAAAAAATAGGCAACCCATACAATGGTCAGCCATAAATCGGCATACCATTCTGGTTCGGCGTATTCTTTGCCTTGGGTGACGCCTAAAACATATCCAAGTGCCGCTATAACAATAAATGATTGGTATCCCCAAAATGTAAACATCGCCAGGCCATCATTCCATAACCGTACACGGCAGGTTCGTTGAACGACGTAATAACTGGTTGCAAATAATGCTGACCCTCCAAATGCGAAGACCACACCGGAAGTATGAACGGGACGAAGGCGTCCAAAGGTTAAAAATGGTTCAAAATTTAAAACTGGAAAAGCCAACTGCAGAGCAATCAACAATCCGACGGTAAATCCAATCACGCCCCAAAATACGGTTGCGAGGCTAAAAAGACGGACGATGTCATCATTGTAAGTGACAGATGTCGATGATGTCGATGAATTATCAACCATAGAATTTCCTTTTTAAGTCTCAAGAACAATTATGTTCGTTACGAAAATGCATACGAACGAAAAGCAAGAATTCATATTAATTTATAATCAAGGATGAAGATATAGGGATGGGAAAATACAGGCCTTGATTAAAATCAAGATGACGTGTCTTTTCCTGCACTTTTCCCTTTAATTCTTAAATAAAGCAGAAAATAAAACATAACTCTTGACGACACTATCTCGTTATAGAGAATTATAATTTTCTAAATGATCGGAACTAATGACATCCATAATATGATGTCGGGTTTTGTGTTCTATTCCTTCCGGATCCATGTGAATCATAATTTCTGTATGTGGAAACTCGCTTAAAATGCGATTTTCAGAAGCGACAGCAATATCATGTGCTGTATTCAGGGGGATCAATCCATCGAGCTCAATATCATAGGTGGCGATCATCCGCATGCCGTGGCGAATAACCCGCAAATCATGTAGGCGCAAAATCCGTTTATCGGATAAAATAAGATGGGCAAAGCGATGTTTGGTTGCGGTGTCGACCTCGCGGTCCAGTAACATATCAATTGCCGATCCGCCAATGGTATAGGTTAAACGAAACATCACCCCGGCCATGAAGATAGCAAAGATGGGGTCAAGCCATAACCATCCCGTGATGGGAACGAGAATAAGAATGGCAAGCGCTCCGGCATTTGTCATCATATCGCCGGTGTAATGCCCGCGGTCGGCCTCGATGGCAAGGGATTTATATTTTTTAATTGTTTTAGTTTGTACCCGTACCAGTAGATATGACATTAGAATTGAAAAAATTAAGACACCAATTCCAATCGTAGGTGCTGTGAGAGGCGTCGGAGTGATTAAATGTCGAACCCCTTCAATTGTTAATAAAACGCCACCAATTGCCAACAAAATTGACTGAGCCAAGGCGCTTAAACCTTCCATTTTACCGTGACCATAACGATGATCATCGTCCGCCGGGCGAACCGAATAAATTAAAGATGCCCACGTCATCAACGACACAACCACATCGCCGGCTGAATCAAATAACGATGATAACACCGCTGCTGATCCTGTTTCGGTATAAGCCCAGAATTTTAAAACAGCGAGGGTCACCGCAACCATCACGGCCAAGCGTCCTGTTGAGACAACATCACGTGCGGCTTGTTGGGTATGGGGCATGGGATTTCCTTTATTGTCCTTCTAAATATAGGAGGACATTTTTTACGCAGCCACGGCAGATTTTTTGTTTTTTTCGATTTGTTCTTTACGTGCGGCGAGCTGCTTTTCTAACCAATGAATCGTATAGTTTCCGGCTTGAAAATCGGGATGGTTAATGATCCATTGATGAAGTGGTAGCGTTGTTTTTACCCCGTCTATAACAGTTTCAACAATAGCCCGGTTTAAACGTGCAAGGGCTTCGTCACGTGTACGCCCATGAACAATCAATTTTCCAATCATCGAATCGTAATAGGGCGGAATTTTATATCCGGCATAAACGGCTGAATCAAACCGCACGCCTAACCCTCCGGGGGCATGAAATTGGGTAATCGTCCCGGGGGATGGAATGAATGTTTCGGGGTCTTCAGCATTAATGCGTACTTCTATGGCGTGACCTCGAAATTTAAAGGCGTCCTTTGTAAAGGATAACGGTAAACCCGCCGCAACTCGAATTTGTTCGCATACCAAATCAAGACCCGTAATCATTTCGGTAACGGGATGTTCCACTTGAATACGCGTATTCATTTCCATGAAATAAAATTTACCGTCTTCGAATAAAAATTCCATGGTGCCTGCGCCGCGATATCCCATTTTGCGCACAACGTCGGCCGCAAGATTCCCAATATAATCGCGTTCTTTTGGGCTTAACGCGGGGCTTGGAGCTTCCTCAACTACTTTTTGGTGCCGGCGCTGGATCGAGCAATCGCGTTCGCCCAGATGAATCGCATTTCCGTGGGTATCGCCAAAAACTTGAATCTCAATATGGCGGGGTTTTTCGAGGTATTTTTCGATATAAACCGTATCGTCGCCGAAATTCGCCTTGGCCTCGGATCGCGCGGTTTTATATTGTTCGGCCATTTCTTCCATTTTACGGACGACTTTCATCCCTTTGCCGCCGCCGCCGGATGCCGCCTTGATTAAGACCGGCAGACCGTATTCTTCGCCAATTTTTTCGGCATCCTCGACCGACGTGACGGCGCCGGGGGATCCAGGGATGGTGGGCAAACCCAGGGCGGCCGCTGTTTTCTTGGCCATGACTTTGTCGCCCATTTGCGCGATGTGTTCGGGTTTTGGACCGATAAAGGTAAACCCATGTTCTTCAATCATGCGTGCGAAATCTTCGTTTTCGGATAAAAATCCATATCCCGGGTGGATGGCGTCCGCCCCGGTGACGGTCGCCGCCGATAAAATTTGGGGAATATTTAAATATGAGTCTTTTGATGCGGGCGGTCCAATACACACCGATTCATCGGCGAGGCGCACGGCCATGGCGGATGCATCGGCGGTTGAATGGACAACGACCGATTGAATGCCCATTTCACGGCAGGCCCTTACAATCCGAAGGGCGATTTCACCCCGATTGGCAATGAGGATTTTTTTGAACATTTTTGGTCCTTTTGATTATCTATTATTCAATGATAACCAAAACTTCCCCAAACTCGACCGGTTGGCCCGAATCGACGGCGATATGGGTGATGGTGCCGGATTTTTCGGCTTTAATCTGGTTCATGACTTTCATGGCTTCGATAATCAATAATGTATCGCCCGCTTTGACCGTTGCACCCTTACGAATAAAGGGTGTGGCTCCGGGTTCGGGGGCGAGGTATACGGTTCCGACCATGGGCGATGTAACGGCTCCGGGATGTGACGCCCCGATGGGCGTGGGGGCTTGGGTATTTGCTGCTTGAGGAACCGTGGGATCCGATGGCATAAAGGTTTGGGCCCCTTGACCGTTTTGAATGGGGATAGACGCGGAAATTGATCCGCCGGCAAAGGTCATACTGCGGTTCACGCGGATCATTTTATCGCCATCCGCAACTTCAATTTCGGTTAAGCCCGTTTCATTCAACAATTCAGCCAGTTGTTTAATGGCTGTTTGATCAATTTTCATGGAAGACGTTCACTTTCATCAAAAAAATCGTGTGTTTTATGCTGATCCTCTCTTAATAAGGCAGGAACAGCAGGCCCTCTGTCTAGCTGAAATTGGGGGGAATGTCAAAACAAAGGCTTGTATTATTGAAAAGTGACAGTATTTATAGGAATAAAGGCTTTTATTTTTTCGGCGTAATCTTGATCGTTGTGTGTTCATGTGTATTAATGAGGATAGGGCCTAGGGTTAGACTCGAATGAATGCCGAACCTTGCAGGAGTATTTTGATGTATCGATTAATTATAATGGCGATGTGTGTCGGGTTTTTGGGTGCGGGATCTGGTGCATTAGCAGAAGATGCAATTGATAAGGCATTAAAAGCAGTTGATGTTCAAGAAACGGCGCTTTTAAAGGATATAACTCCCGAGGGTCAGGATCAATTTCAGAAAATTAATGTTTTATATCGGACGTTGGGGATGGTTGGGGATACACGTGTTGCGCTTGATCGCGGGATCAAAAACTGTATTAAACATCATAAAGATCAAGCCTTTGGGTTTCAAAATCAATTTCAGGCGTGGAAAAACGAGGTCCTACCTGTTATTCGTCAAGGCCAAAATAGACTTGATAAAATGATTCTAACTCAAACTTTTGCAAAGCCAGCGGCGGTTCAGGATTACTTAAAAACATTAACAGCTTCAATATTTATCCAAAATAATGTGGTGCAAGAAATACCGGTATCGGATCTTGACGCTTGTCAGGCTATGGTCGATCAAATGAAAAAAACCCAAAAAACAATGGTTTCTATCATGAAAGAAACTCTTATGGATCAGAACGATATGCCGGATCAGACAATCGGTGCAGGGTTGCCACCAGTAACCCCAATAGAATAAAAGCACCGCCTTGATGCATGACGGCGAGATATATATTTACGCCCGATAATAATGTCGCTATTCCCAATCCGCCTTGGATTAAGCTGAAGATTGCAAGTGATCCGAAAAGTCGTGCGCTTGTATCGTGTGATAAAACGCCATGGACCCCTAAAGATAAGATCAAGAGGATCGTTGATATTGCGAGCCAGCGATGGGTAAATTGGACACTTGCGTGATTTTCAAAGAAATTCAGCCACGGGGGGGTTAAATGCCACATTTCAACGGGAACAAGATGTCCGGTTCCCATGGTCGGAAATTCATTATAAATCATCCCGGCATCTAATCCGGCGACAAATGCCCCCCAAATAATTGTGATGATCAGGGCACATAGAACGATAATTGTATGAAAATACAGCGACCACGAAGCTGGACGGCAAGGTATGCTGGGTCTTGATAGCGAGGTTCTTGCCCAAAGACTGAATGCAAGCCATAAGATTGAACTGTATAATAGCATGGCACATAATAAGTGTAGAGCGAGACGATAAGGACTGACGGTTGGATGATCCACCAGGCCAGATTGGACCATAAACCATCCAATTTTTCCCTGTAATCCCCCTAATGCAAAAATGGCGAGGAGTATAAATGCTAAACGCCAACGGATCCATCCTGCAATTAAAAATCCGATAAAAGGGATTAAAAAGAAAAACCCGATCAATCGACCGCCTAAACGATGGGCCCATTCCCAATAAAAAATGGTTTGGAATTCTGAAATTGTCATGTTCATGTTCTTTTGGGCATATTCAGGTGTGGCTTTGTAAAGCGCAAATGCCTGATCCCAATCGGCTTCTGTGAGGGGAGGTAAAACACCTGTAATCGGCCGCCATTCAGTAATGGACAAGCCCGATTCGCTTAAACGCGTGGCCGCGCCAATTAAGGCAAGAATAAAAATTAATGCCGCACAAACAAATAGCCATTGGGCGATTATCTTAAAATGTTGATGAGTTGATAACGTATTGGTGCGGATAGGTGAAAAAATTGACATGATACGTCATGTATAAACCGATTGACGACATTTGAACATGAGGCAGGGGTGCGGCGTTTTATCTCGGGGGCTATTTCTATTGGCTTTGATGCGTCTGTGGCTTGATCTTTTGTGCCGTCCATTTTTCAACAATGTGACTGAGTTGGGTGACAAATGATTCTATTTTTTCTGATCGCGCGATAAGGGGTAAGGTACCATTCGGTCCTGGGGTCGTTGCGATAAAAAGGGCCCGGTTCGGTCCGAGTTGGCGTTTTTCGATGGTTACCAGAGGCACGGCATCTGCTGTTTCTCGGAATGAAATGTAATATTTGTTATTTAAGTCTACAAATGAAAAATCCCGAAACAACCCTGTATAAACGTGCCGGCTGTAAATACCGAAAATAAGATTAAACTCGTAACGCGTATAACCAATTCGGTTCCCCAGTTTAGATCCATCTACCATCCCTTATTGTACTATATTGAATCCATTAATTGCCAGTTTTTAGAAAATCGTTTATGTATAGGCGAGAACTTTAAATGGAGAAGATGTAAATGTCTGATTTACTAAAAGATGTTGATGAGATGATGCGCCAGGAAAAATTGGCTCAGATCTGGTCTCGGTATGGGAATTATATCATTGGCGGGGTTTTAACGCTCATTGTTGCGGTCGCATTAGAATCGGGGTATCAGGCTTGGTTTAAAGGGACATCCGAACATCAAACGACGGCGTTGATGGCGGTCCTTGCCAAAGATGATATTCCCGCAATGGAAAAATTTGTGGGTGAATATAAGGGGAAAAATCTAGGGGCTCTTGCGGCCATTCTTGCGGCGCAAAAACATATGGAGGCGAAAGATACACAAAAAGCCGCTGCAATTTTATTAGATATTCGAAACAATGCAGGTATTTCCAAGGATTTACGTGATTTTGCAACATTGATTTGGGTCAGGTTACAAGTGGATAACCAAACATATCCGGTTAATGATTTACGGGCAGCGCTTAAACCATTGATGCGGGATGACGGCGCGCCATTTATATGGCTTGCAACATTAGAGGATGCTGCCTTGATGGCACATCGTGGGGATGACGTTGCCGGGGCGATTAAATTATTAACACCACTCGTAAATAATCCTGCCATTCCTTTTACCTTATCGGATCGCGCACGGGCGATGATGGAGGTTTATCGGGTGCGGTTAGGCAGTCAAAAGGTGGATCCAAAAATGGTGATATCGAAATGAAGGATTTTTTTCTTTTTTCTATTTTTCTTTTTTTGACCACAGCAGGTTTAATGGGGTGTTCTGTTTTTGAGTCAAAAGAAGATCTTATTTTGCCTGGGAAACGGGTAGATGTTTTGACAACGAACGTGGAATTAGTTTCTGACAATCATTTTGGTCCGGCTGAGATTCCTGTTGCATGGATGAATCGGGAATGGCCTCAAGCGGGGGGTTATCCAGGGCATAGTATGCAAAATTTGGCTTTGCGATCGGGCCCGTTAAAAAAAGTTTGGGAATCAAATATTGGTGTGGGATCATCACGAAGAAATTCTTTGACCAGCCAACCGATTGTGGCAAATGGTCTTGTGTATACGATGGACAGCGACAGTCAATTGACATGTTTTGAACTTCAGACGGGCCAAAAAAAATGGCAATTATTTGTAGGGGCTAAACATCAAGATGATACGGCAGTCGGGGGTGGCGTTGCGTTATCAGGCGATCGTTTGTATGTGGCGAATGGGTATTCCGAAATTTTATCATTAACGGCAGATCTGGGTGAAGAAGTATGGCGTATAGCCTTACCGGCTCCTGCCCGGTCGGCACCGACGATTTTAGATGGTTATATGTATGTGATATTGATTAATGGACAAGTTATGGCGCTTGATACACATACAGGGGCAAGCATCTGGACGTATCGCGGCGTGGCTCAAGGATCTCGCTTACGTGGCGCGCCCTCACCGGCTGCGATAAATGATGTTGTGGTGGTTCCTTTTACGTCCGGTGAATTAATTGCGCTGCGTCCTGAAAATGGATCTGTCGCATGGGTGGATCATTTATCCCCCCCCTTACGATTAGGTGGGTTATCAACGGTTTCAGATATTCGAGCGTTACCTGTAATTGATTCAAATATTGTGATTGCTTTGTCGTATGCGGATCGATTGGTTGCGATTGATGTGATCACAAGTGAGAGGGTGTGGCAAAAAGAAATTGGCGGCCAGGATACGCCTTGGATCGCGGGGAATACGGTATTTGTTTTAACAAAAACGGCCCAAGTTTTTGCGCTTGATTTAAAATCGGGACAGGTTCGGTGGGTATATGATCTACCGCAGTTTGAAGATCCGACATCAAAGGATGATCCGTTGTTTTGGGTCGGCCCCGTTCTTGCGGGGGGTGTTTTGCGGGTTGCAGGCACAGAGGGACGTATGATTGATATTAACCCCGTAACAGGTGAAAAATTGGGGGCATGGAATATTGATGTTGAGCCAGCCGTTCCGATGGTTGTGGCTGATGAAACCTTATTGGTTTTGGATAAAACCGGGACGCTGTCGGCGTGGCGGTAAGTGAAAAGAAAGAATAGAAAATGACATTCACCTTGGCCATTGTGGGCCGTCCTAATGTTGGGAAATCGACATTGTTTAACCGGTTATGTCGTAAAAAACTGGCGATTATTGATGATCGCCCTGGTGTTACGCGAGATTGGCGAGCTGGCGAGGGGGATTTGTACGGTCAACCGATCACGGTGATGGATACGGCAGGATTAGAAGATCGTTTTGATGGGTCGATTGAATCGCGGATGCGGGTTCAAACGGAACAAGCGATCACTCGGGCAGATGCAATTTTATTTGTGATTGATGGTCGTGAGGGCGTTACGCCGATGGATCGACATTTCGCAGAAGAATTACGTCGCGTGGGAAAGCCTGTGATTTTGGGCATGAATAAATGCGATCATGAAAAAATATCGGATGTCGCGTGTGGTGAGGCATATGGGTTGGGCTTGGGGGATCCTGTTGCGCTATCTGCGGCGCATAATATTGGATTTGATGCTTTGTATCATGCTTTAACGCCATATTTTTCGAAAGAAGAAGTTGAGGATGATGTCGCGGACAGTACATTTGTAAACGAAGATGTCCGTCATGCAGAAGATATCGCGTTGGATGAAATTGAAGGACGAGAGGATTTTGATTTTACAGGTGGCAAAGATATTGATGACGGGAAACCGATTAAGATTGCGATTGTTGGGCGGCCAAATGGGGGGAAATCAACCTTGATGAATGCCCTCTTAGGGGAAGATCGTGTAATGACGGGACCTGAGGCGGGGATTACGCGCGATGCCATTTCGGCTGATTATGAATTTCAAGGGCGTAAAGTGCGATTGGTGGATACGGCAGGTTTGCGTAAACGTGGTCGCGTGGTTGATATGATCGAGCGGATGTCAACGGACGATACCATGCGTGCCATCCGATTGGCCCAAGTTGTTATTTTGGTTATTGATGCAACGTTGGGACCTGAAACGCAGGATATGAAGATTGCTAATCATGTGATTGAAGAAGGTCGCGTGTTAATTTTTGCATTAAATAAATGGGATGCTGTTATCGATCGGGCTGTTGCGCGGACGGAAATGATTGATAAATTAGAGCGGTCCTTGGGGCAATTGCCACATGTGCCCGTCGTTCAAATATCGGCCGAGCATCGAACTAATTTGGATGTTTTGATGCGTCAAGTTGTTATTCACTATGATGGATGGCTGAAACGTATTCCTACCGCTGGTCTTAATCGTTGGGTGGGGCAGGCGGTTTCGCGTCATCCGCCTGCTTTGGTCCATGGGCGACCCAATGTCATTAAATATATGACTCAAATAAAAGTTAAACCGCCGACATTTGCCGTATGGTGTGGATATCCCGATGCAATGACGAACGCATATCAACGTTATTTGATTAATGCTTTGCGGGAACAGTTTGATCTTCCGCCGGTTCCGATTCGTCTAACATTTCGGAAAACAAAAAATCCGTTCGCGTCATAAAAGACATAATATAATTAATGTCTTTTGTTTTTATCTAAAATTCAAAACGATAGGTTCTTCTTTTTAAGTTTTTGTTAGTGACCTTATTGCTATGCTTGAAGGGTAAGAGGGGATGGTTGTTTTTTCATGCCCTAAAAAACGGAATTTTAAAAACTAAACTGAAGGAGTAACAACCATGTTAAACACATTAATTGCCAAGGTTCAGGCTTGTATGATCCAAGAAGAAGGGGCAACGGCCATTGAGTATGGATTGATTGCGGCAGGTATTGCACTTGCGATTTCAGCAGCGGTTGTCGCTTTCGGGGATCAATTAACAACTTTGTTTTCAACCATGACAGATACGCTCGCGGACGCCCAGCCTTAATTTAGCGTCAAATATAAATTTAAAGAACCCACCCGCACTTTGTGGGTGGGTTTTTTCTTTTTTAATCTGCTTTTCCCCTTTAATAATTTGAGGATTATCCATTTTGATTATTCTAATGGGCTACATTTTTGGATTATGTATTGCTGTGGGGGCTGTCATTTTGGCAACGCTGCATGATTTTCGTACGTTTCATATTCCGAATAAATTATCAGGCCTCGTTGTTTTGGGATTTGTCCTTTCTTTTGGGGCATTATTTATGTTACCGCCGGGGCAACATTTTGGTCCATTTCGGCCCCTTTCTGAACATTTGGTCACGGCGGGGCTGATGTTTTTATTGACGTTCAGCCTATTTGCCCTGCGGATGTTTGGGGCGGGGGATGCCAAATTGGCGTCCGCGCTGGCTTTGTGGTTGGGGGTATTTCAAGGATTACCCCTTTTTATTTTATATACCAGTTTATGTGGCGGCATTTTAGGGGTGATAACGATTTTATTAAATCGATGGAAACCAATCAAAAATCCGCCATCCGGCACGTGGCTTGCAATGGCTCAAGCGGGAGAGAACCGAGTTCCTTATGGAATTGCGATTATGGGGGGGTTTTTAATAACTCTCGTTCAACTGGGCTATTTTGATATTATGTCTCTTAACGCACTCTTAGAAAATTGGGGATAGAATGAGGAAGTATTTCGGTTGTAATTCCTATAACCATTCCTTCTTTCTGATCTTACCTGGAATTTTCACAGGCTTTTATTATTATGAATAAAAATGTTGTCATTGTTCTTGTCGGCGGATTGATCATCGCGATTTTGGTTGCTTTGATTGTGAAGGTTGGGCTGTCTGGTGGTAAAGAGTCAGGAGTCCAAATTTTGGTTGCCGCTCGAAATTTACCTGCGGGATATAATTTGACAGAAAAGGATGTGGCTTTTAAAAATTGGCCAGAAGGATCGGTTACCGGCACGATGATGGTTCGTAAAGATTCCAGTCAGACGTTGGCGACTTTGGCTAAAGGGCAATTAAAACGCGAAGTTGCACAAGGTGAGGCGATTACAACCACAGCGTTAGTCATGAACGGTAAAGGAAATGTTCTTGCCGCGGTGATGGATCCTGGAATGCGGGCTGTTGCCATTAAAGTCAAAGCTGAATCGATGGTGGGGGGGTTTATTGCGCCAGGTGATCGCGTTGATGTTGTGATGACATACGAGGTCAAGGGAGCCGAGTTGGATAATCCCGAAGTTCGTCGTGAAGTGCGCAAGTATGCAGCTGAAACAATTCTTGAAAATGTGCGTGTTTTGGCCATTGACCAAGTTGCTAAAAAAGAAGATGACAAGGCGAAAGTTGGTCGAACCGTGACGCTTGAAGTCGATACGTCGGGGGCTGAACGCCTAAATTTGGCGAGTGTGATGTCGGATGACGGGTTAACTTTGACGTTACGGCCCTTAGGTGACGATGTCATTTCCGATAACAAGAAGAAACGAATTACAACGGATACGGATATTAGTTCGATTCTTCAAGAGATTAATCGGTTATCTGATACAGGCGTTTCTGGCCCATCAAATGTCGTACGGGTTTATAACGGCGAAAATATTCAAAATATGGTGGTACGAGGCGCTCCCAAAGAGCCGGTTCCCATTCCCATGGACGAGAATAATTCTTCTTCTCTAAATAATTCAGGTGCACCAAATATATCATCTTCTCTTGAGGGGCCTGTGGTAAACACAACGCCAGAAAATCATCCATGATGAACATGTATCAAAAATATTTTTTTGTGTTAATTGCTTGTATATTGGCGATATCTTTACCGCTTGTGCCGACATTGGCTGCACGAAATTCGGACACTTTGTTTGCACAAGAAATTCAAGATCGTGATCCTTTGATGGTGCTCACGGTTGGGAAAGCAGAAATTGTAGACATTGATGGAAATGTATCGGACATTATGGTTGCCGATCCTGATATTATTGATGTTGTCGCCTTACAATCAAATCGCATGTATATCGTTGGTGCAAAAGTTGGGAATACAAACGTCATTGCAGTCGATGCCGACGGTAATATTGTGAAACGGTTAAATATTCATGTTCGAGTTGATGAACGGACATTAGAAGAAACAATGAGAGAATTATTTCCGGACGAAGATATTCGTGCGCGTACTGTAAATAATCAGGTTATTTTATTGGGTCGCGTTTCAGACCCTATGATTGCAGGGCAGGTTCGTGATCTTGCGTTACGATTTGTTGGGGATGAAAAAAACCTTGTGAATCTGGTTAAAGTCAGTGGGGACATGCAGGTTATGCTTAAGGTTCGTGTGATGGAAGCATCGCGTGCGGTGTTGAAAGAACTGGGTGTCGAAAGTCACGCGAATGGTGGAAATGGAACAACAGGTTTATTTAATAACACAACCCCAAATACGTTGGGTGGTGGGGTCAGTAGTGTTCTTGGGACAACGGCGCAAACAGGATTGACGACGGATCCATTCGGTGTTGGACGTTTAATTTATGATACCGGGATTAATGGCATTGGATTTACGGAAATCTTGGTGAATGCCTTGGAACAAGATAAGTTAATTAATATTTTGGCAGAACCAAATTTAACAGCAATTTCAGGTGAAGAAGCTAGTTTTTTGGCGGGTGGGGAATTTCCTTTGCCGATGGGTCGGGATAATAATGGGAACGTTGTTTTTGAAATGAAACCATTTGGGGTATCGCTTAATTTCCGACCGACCGTTTTGAATGACAAACGTATCAGTTTACAACTTAAGACAGAAGTATCATCTCTTGATCCAGAAGGTGGAATTACGATTGATAGTATTACTGTTCCGGGATTGGATGTGCGTCGAGCGGAAACAATTGTTGAATTGAATAGCGGTGGATCATTGATGATTGCAGGGATGTTGAAATCAGAAACAGTCAAAGGTGTATCGGGGCTTCCAAATGCGCGTCGCTTGCCTATTATCGGCAATTTAATTTCATCAGATAGTTTTAATCGGGAAGAAACAGAATTATTGATTATTGTTACACCGTATATTGTACGCCCCATTCCTCAACAAAAAGATGTTGAAGCGGTTCATGTTGCGGATCATCCTTCGGCTCCTTTGGAAGATCTTTTTGTGAATAATTTAAAAGTGGTTTACGGCACACGTTTTCCAGTTGTACCGTCTGGTCCAGGACGTCTTGGGTATTTACTTGAATAAAAAGGATGTTGTTGATGCGTATGTATAGTATTTCGCCGACTTTTATGGCTGGGTTCGCTCTTTTAAGTACTTTGGGATTGATGGGGTGTGAGATGACATCTCCAAGTCGCGTAAATATTAGTCCGATTACAGTTGAAGAACATCGCCAAGAAAAGTTTTTATCCATTGAATCTGTGACGCCGGATTTGATACAGGATCTTGCCGAGCATTATAGCCAATATGGTAAGGGACCAATCTCTGTATTAGTTCTCTATCCTGCGGGTGGGGCTGAAAATATGGCTCAAAAAAATGCAAACCATATTGCCAATATGTTGCGTGAGGCAGGATTACCGATTGTTCAAACAGAAACGATGCCTGTCAGTGATCCTTTAAAATCGGGGCATGTTCGTATTGAATATATTTCTCTAAAAGCGCATGCGCCGAAAGGGTGTTCACCCCATCCTGCAGATTCGCGTCCTGATGTTAGGGCAAGTGAAGATGGATTATTCCCTGATTATCGATTTGGGTGCGGTGTCGACAGTTATATTGCGGGCCAAGTTGCGCGTCCTGCAGATCTTTTAGGAAAATCGGATATTGATGCTGCTGCTGGGGAACGTGGAAGTGCTCAACTTAAAGATTACCGCGAAGGTAAGCCTTTTAAAGAGTTAAAAGGGTTGAATGCGTCTGAATTGAAGACTCAATAGGAAATTTTATTTAAAAATAGAAATACTTGATTTCTTACCCCTTCATATATGATTAAAATATATTTTTCAGTTTAAAATTTAAGATCTGTTTTAATCAAGCTCTGATATAATAGATAAGGGAAAAAGAAGGATTCTTATATCTATGTCTGTATCAGGTTCCAGTTCATATGCGACTTTATTGCCGGTGGCTCGTGTGGCTGTATTTTCCGGCCATGAAGAAACACGTGCAGCCGTGTCTGCACTTGCGGCGGATTGGCGATTTGCTCGGGTAACATTTGATATTCAAACAGGTGATTTAACGCGGGCTATTCAACTTTATGCCCAAGGAGCATCCCCTAATGTCATCATTATAGACACGGATGTGATTGATTCAAGTTTTACGGCATTACTTGAACAACTTGCATCTACATGTACAGAAGGTACTGATGCCGTTGTTGTGGGGCCTGTGAACGATGTTGCGATGTACCGATATTTGATCAATATGGGTGTTGGTGATTATTTGGTTCGACCATTGCAATCTTCTGTCATTGCCGATGTGATTGCACGTTTGATTCTTGCTCAGCTTGGGGCATCAGGCAGCCAACTGATCGCAACGATTGGAGGCAAGGGAGGTGTTGGTACATCAACGATCGCCGGATTGGTTGGCTATGGATTATCTGAACATGGCGGACATAAAACAGTTTTGTTGGATATGGCGTTTGGGAAATCATATTTACCAGTGGCATTTGGATTAGAACCTGTTGCAACATTTTCGGAACTGGCGCGTGCAGCAGCCACAAACGATCCGAACGCTATGCAGCGTATGTTATTAAAAGCAGGAAAAAATTTATTTGTTCTGGGGACTGGAAACGATCGATATTTAGATGATGGCATTCCAGCCGAGCAGATTGATTATATTTTGGATCGTATATTGTCAGTTTATCCATATGTTGTAATCGATTTATCATCAGCGCCGGCAACAATGCAGAGACTTGTTCTTGCACGGGCTCAAAAAATTATTCTCGTTTCAACACCGACCTTACCTTCTTTACGACTGACACGTGCTTTGATTAATGACATTAAGGATTTAAAGGGAGGTAATACTGAACTTTTAGATTTTGTTCTTAATATGACGGATCAAAATCAAGGTGCAGAAGTAAAACGTTCTGATATCGAGGCGGCTCTTCAACATAAGGTCAATATGATGATCCCTTATGATCCAAAACTCATTATGACAGCGGAAGCAAAGACAAAAGTTTTAGGAACTGTAAAAGGGATTCCTAAAATTATTGATGATTTAATTATAAAACTTCATTTGGGCCAATCTGGGGGGCGTTCGGGTACGGATCCATCAAAATCAGGGGGCGGTCTTTTAAAGTCTCTTATTCATAAGGCGGGGGCGTAATGTTTGGGAAAAAAACACCTGGTTCTTTACCACCTTTACCACATGGTTCGACATCTATATCGGCGCCGGAATCATCTTTGCATGCGCCGACACCAACAATACCCGTACCCCGTGCCGCACCGCCATTGGTGTCATCATCTGGAATACCTACAACGCCATCCACGCCATCGCTGGGGGCGCAAATGGCCGTAAAGCCGAATACATCAACGGCATCGCCACCTGTCCCAAAAACAGTGATTGAAGATGATGTTTTTAAAACACATATTGAAAAAGTTCCAGGGCATGATACGGACCAAGACTCGGCGCAAAATATTCGTTTGCAACGGGCACAGGCGCGTATTTGGTCAGATTTGCGCGATGGTATTGATTTAAAAGCCCTTGCTCGAATGGATTCAAAAGCTGCACGGGAAGAAGTCCAATCGGCTGTTACTGAAATTGCACGGTTTCGAAATTTAGATTTAACGCCCAGCGAGCTGCATCAAATTGCCAAAGAATGCGGCGACGATATGTTGGGATTCGGCCCATTAGAGCCATTATTAGAACGTGATGATATTGCGGATATCATGATTAATGGGCCCGATGTAACATATATTGAAGTTAAAGGTAAGATTGAGCGCGCAGAAATTCATTTTCGTGATAATGCGCACTTGGTAACAATTTGCCAACGAATTGTGGGGGCGATTGGACGGCGTGTCGATGAATCGTCGCCAATGTGTGATGCACGTTTGCCGGATGGCTCGCGTGTGAACGTCATTATTCCGCCTTTGGCTGTCGATGGCGCGTGTATGACTATTCGAAAATTTAAAAAAGACAAATTAACACTTGAAAAATTAGTTGAATTTGGATCGATGTCTCCGTCGGCTGCAAAATTAATTATGGCGATTGGGCGAGCACGTGTAAATGTGTTGGTGTCGGGGGGGACTGGGTCTGGAAAAACAACAATGTTGAATTGTTTGACACGATATATTGAGGCCGGTGAGCGTATTATTACCTGCGAAGATGCATGTGAGTTACAACTTCAACAACCGCACGTGGTGCGTCTTGAAACGCGCCCTCCGAACCTTGAGGGTGTGGGCGAGGTGACGATGCGCGATTTAGTTAAAAACTGTCTGCGGATGCGTCCTGAACGTATTATTGTGGGTGAGGTCCGGGGGTCCGAGGCATTTGATTTGTTACAGGCGATGAACACAGGCCACGATGGATCGATGGGAACTGTTCACGCAAACAATCCGCGTGAGGCGATTTCACGGATGGAAAATATGATTGCGATGGGAGGACTGAATTTACCAGCCAAGGCTGTGCGTGAACAAATTGCATCTGCTGTAAACGTGATTGTTCAAGTACAGCGGCTGCGTGATGGTTCACGGTGTTTGACTCACGTCTCAGAAATTACGGGTATGGAAGGGGATGTCGTGACCATGCAGGATTTATTTGTTCTTGAATTTTTAGGGGAAGACGAAAAAGGTAAATTAATTACAAAATTAAAATCGACAGGTATGCGGCCAAAATTTTATGATAAAGCACGGCAATTCGGCGTTGAAAAATATGTTCTTGACGCTATGGAAGAAGCGTACGGGTAATAGAAATGCCAATGATTTCCCTTATTTTATTGGTTCTTGTTTTAGGTGTTGGGGTGATTGGCATTATTCTCGCGATTAAAATGCAGAATGATCAAGCACGGTCGCGCCGCCTGTCGGTTATTACGGGGCGGGGCGGGGATCGTAATGATATTGGGGACAAAGATATAAAAGATAGACGTTTGGCCAGTCTGTCACGGAAACTCAAGCAATCCCAAGAGGGACATAAAAAAGGAGTTGCGCATAAGGAAACATTGCGTGATTTACTTATCTATGCAGGATTATTCGTACCTACTTATTATTTTTGGATTGGGTCAATCATTGGGGGAGCTCTTTTATATTTAATTGCAACGCTGATGGGGTTGATGCCACTTGCGCGGATATTTTTGGGAATTATGGGTTTTTTTGGACTTCCTCGATTTATTTTACGGTTTATGGCAGGAAAAAGACAAAAGAAATTTTTAGAGGATTTCGCGGATGGTTTAGAATCTATTGTGCGCTTGTTAAAAGCGGGGATGCCTATTGGCGAAGCCATTGCCATGGTTGCGCGTGAATTTGGCGGTCCATTGGGTGAGGAAATGGGTAAGGTGTATGAAAGTCAGCGTATTGGCGTTTCTTTATCTGAAGCTATTCAAGATTGTGCGCGTCGTATGCCACTTCCTGAAGTACGTATGTTTGCAACCGGTATTATTATTCAACAACAAACAGGGTCCTCTTTGTCAGATGTATTGATGAGTTTGGCGGCCTTGATTCGTGCACGTTTTAGATTAAAGCGAAAAGTACATGCTTTGTCTGCGGAAGCCAAAGCATCGGCCGCAATTATCGGCGCGTTACCTGTTCTTGTGGCAACGGGCCTTTATTTCGTGAATCCAGATTATATCAGTTTATTGTTCACCACATCATCTGGACGGTTTTATCTGACATGTGCTGTAGGCTGGATGATGATTGGGATCATTGTGATGAAACAAATGATTAATTTTAAAGTTTAAAAGGCATAGGGCATGATTGGTTTTTTTGATTTTGTGGATGATAGCGTTATTATTATGGGCAGCGGAGTTTTAGCAGCCATATCGTTTGTTTTATTTGCGCTACCATTTTTAAATCGTCAGGATCAAAAAGAGCTTTATCGAGATATTATCGAGAAAAAGCGTCGCGCTTTATTTGAACAAACGGCTCAGGATGTTGCGGCGCGGGGACAAGTATCTGCAAAAGATTCTCTTGCAAATGTCTATCGGGTTCAAACTCTATTTGGACGAACAGGGCAAAAATTACGGGATAAAATGTTACAGGCGGGGATTCGTGATCCTAAAGCCCCCATTTATTATTTGTGTGCCCAAATTCTCGTGCCATTTATTTTATTTTTATTTGCATTGTTGATTTTATTTAAGGCCGATGAACCCTTTTCCCCCATGATGCGGATGGGATTGATCATGGGGCTTCCTTTTTTTGGAGCATTGTTGCCCCGGCTGCTTGTAAAAAATTATATTATTAAACGACAATTGGATATTAGTTTATCATTCCCCAATGCCCTTGATATGATGTTGATTTGTATTCAAGGCGGTATCGGTATGGAGCAGGCTGTTGATCGTGTTGCCGAAGAAATGGCTGAAAATGCGCCCGTTCTTGCGGAAGAACTCGGAATCCTAAGTGCAGAAATGGGTATGTTGAATGATCGTCGAGAGGCATTAAAAGGGTTTTCGCGGCGCGTTGGCAGTGGTGCGGCACGGTCATTTGCAACAGCTATTATTCAGGCCGAACAATACGGGACATCCATGTCTCAGGCGATGAAAGTTATATCGGATGATTTACGTGATCAACGGATGCAGGAAGCTGAACGAAAAGCAGCATCTTTGCCGCCAAAATTAACGGTCCCGATGATTTTGTTTTTCTTGCCTGCATTGTTTGTCATTATTTTATGCCCTGCTTTTTTACAGGCAAGTGCTGCTGGTGTTGGGAAATAAGGCCAATAGGATCTTATTTTTTATTGTGCAGATGGTTTTCCAATTGGTTTTGGCGCAGGTCTCCCTGAGGCACTTTCGTTGAGTGTTCGGATAATCCGCAAGTTACGCTCAACCTCGATGCGGTTCGGCGCCGTTTCTTTAGCTTTTTCCATGATGGCCACCGCCTCATCCAGTCTCTCTTGATTGGTCAAGTTCAAGGCCAGATTATTCATGACAGGGATGGGGTCTCCTTGCCATTTTTCAAGGGCTTGGCGAAAAGCTGTTTCGGCCTCGACATATTTTGTTTGGGCATCGAGGGAAATCCCCAAAATTTGATAGGCGTTATACGCATCTTGATCTTTGGCAATTGCTTTGCGAGCATAGGTTTCTGCGGCTGAATATTGCGTATTTGCGAGCTGTAGAGCTGCAAATTCAGATAAAATATTCGAGGTTGCATCTTTTCCGTTAGCAAAAGGTTCAAGAACTAAAGCAGCTTTTTGTAAGTCACCTGAATCGCGTAATGCCTTTGCGAATTTTACAGCTGCTTCGCCATTTTGTGGATCGCGTTTATATACACGTTCCAACAGAATTAATGAACCAGCGGAAGATCCCTGGCGTCCGGCCTCCCCTGCGGCACGGTCGAGCGCGGAACTGATTTTATCGTCGTACATTCCTTTTGATGCCGACGGATCATTCATGGTTGTACAGGCGGCAAGGGAAAGAGATAAAAGAAACAGAAAAGAGAAACGTCGGATGAGATGTGTCATTCAATAGTCCTTAAAGAAAGCAGATCAAGGTGATTCTAGTGTCAAGTATAGCATCACGGTGCCATCATCGCACCCCCGATATTGCCGGGGCCGGTTGCGCCTGAGATGGGGTTATCGTTTAACCCTTCTTCGGGCGCGGCGGTCCCGGCACTCGCGGCTTCGGCTGGGACAGCTGCCCCAGTGGATCCTGATCCTGTCGTGTTTTGTGTCATATGAATTTCATGACACATATCGGGGCAATAAAACATGCTGAATTCTGTGCAATCGCCATTTTTTTTGTCCCCCGTGCAAGACCGACGGACGCGTACATAATCGGCTTTTGGGGCAGCAACAATGACAGATCGGGCGAGGATTGTATCCCCTTTTGCGTTTAGGACCTGAAGAAATGTGGCACCGGGCGCTCTTGGGATCAACATGACTTGACGGGGTGTTTCCATGATTGCCATGAGGTGATTCGAATTTCCAACGACGACGTTGACTGCGTTTTGATCCAATTTTAAAATTTCGATTTTGTCCGGGGTTAACCGGAGCAGGGGTTCAATTCCTGCCATGAGTTCGCCGTCCAGTAATGGCGGGGGCGTTCCGGGGGTTGGTAAGGGTGGTAGAGTGGGCGTTTTTAAGCCGGCCGATACGGCTGGTGAAATGGGAGTGGACGGTAAATCGGCGTCTGCCAAGGGGTGATGTAATGGGACTGCGGACAGTAAAAATAAGGCACAAAGAATTGAAAGATAACGGATCATTATAAAACCCCACATGCGAAAAATAATGCCCAAAGACGCCAAAGGGCAAGACACCAGATACGTACCATTAGGATATCATAGATTATAAAGAGGCGGTATCAGGTTTATTTTGAATTTGTTTAAATGTTTAATAGGGAATGGAGTTTATTCCATAAAGCAACCCTCTCCGTTTTTTGCGAAGAGGGTTGATTGTATTATGTTAAAAATTTTCAAGAAATATCTTGAATTTATGCCGCTTCGCGACCCGGACCTTTGGGACGATTGTCATTATGTTTAAAGCGGTTCGGTTTAAAATCGCGTGAGGGTGGACCGTTACGATCACGGTCCCCAGATCCGCGTCGCGCATTGGCGTCACCGGGATTTCCCATATATCGACGAGGGGGGCGTTTGGGGCCTGAGGGGCGTTCTGATCGTTCGGCACGTGCCGCTTCGGGGTCAATGAGTTGAACAATAGCTTTCCATTTTATCCGGTCGGAGGGGGTGATGAAATTCACCGCTTCGCCTTCTGCACCGGCGCGCGCGGTCCGGCCAATGCGATGAATGTAATCTTCGGGGCATTGTGGTAAGTCATAATTAATGACGTGTTCAATGTGGGGAATATCTAAACCGCGCGCAGCCACATCGGTTGCAACCAAAATACGGAATTGTTTTTCTCGGAAGGCTTGAATCACACGGTCGCGACGGCGCTGTTGTAAATCGCCATGAATGGCATCGGCTTCATGTCCTGCTTTGTGTAATTTGGTCGCCAAACGGTCGGCGCCAAACTTTGTTTTCACAAATACAATGACAGATCCTTGACGTTGATCGAGCTGTTCGATCAGGACGCCATGTTTTTCGGCATCGTTGACTTGGATTTGTGATTGTTTAATATTTTTCGCGGGCGTTGTTGAAGATCCAACCGAAACCCGTTCTGGTTTTACAAGATAGCGCGCAGACATTTTAACAATTTGCGCGGGCATTGTTGCTGAAAACATTAAAGTCTGGCGTTTATCGGCCATTTGATCGATAATTTTTTCGATCTGAATTCCAAATCCCATATCCAACATTCTGTCGGTTTCATCAAGGACGAGAAAATCGGCATTGTCCAACCGCAAAGACCGGCGTGCCAGATGGTCATTAATGCGACCCGGAGTCCCGACAATCACGCGGGGCTTGCGTTGGAGTTGGTTAAATTGACGGCCAATCGCTTCGCCCCCAATTAAACAGGCTGTATGGATATCTTTATGAAACATCAATAAAGGTTCAATGACCGACAGGACCTGAACGGCGAGTTCCCGCGTGGGTGTCATCACCAAGGCAATGCTGCGTGGGGAATTAATGAGATGATTAACGAGAGGAAGCGCAAACGCGGCCGTTTTGCCTGTTCCGGTGGCGGCTGAACCTAATACATCCCGTCCGTCTAAGGCAAAGGGCAGCGCCTGGGCCTGAATAGGGGTTGGGGTGGTAAAACCCATTTTAGTCAAAGCAGAAATGAGCGTGTCGGGCAAACCGAACGTTGAAAAAGTAAGCGGAGATGTCATAATAAAAAATATCCTTTTGACAATATGTAATAACGACCAGATCGTGATTGACGGGTCGTGGTTAAAGGTGCGCGTGGGTTTGTTCCATGCGGAACAAGACCAAAAAACGCCATAAACTCTTTAACCAACACACTGTAAAAGGTTGTTTTTAAAAGAAAAAACAAATAGATAAGTCATCGAGTCCAATTCTTAACGTGGCCGGACCTTACCCTTGTTTTATAAAAAATGCAAGGGAAATCTTTTGAAGCTGTTTATGGGGTAAAAAACAGACCCATAAATGTGGGGGCATCCTTTTTTTGAACGGATTAATGTAAACCATGTAAAAATAACATGGTTTATATGTTATATTATGTATATTTGTGTTTTTTGCTCATTTGCTTCAATTTTTATGGTGCCGTATAAATCTGGACAAGAAGGATGAGAGATTCCCCTCTCCCAGAGGGTGAGGGGTAAATCCCCCGGTCGATCAACTGATCTTTATTTTTATTTTTATTTCCTCTTCTTTCTCTGCTTTCTCTATCTTTCTCAAAAATCGGCGCGCCGTTTTCGTATCTGACCAGTGACTTTGGCGCGTGGAAGAAGACCCCAACAACAGAAGGGTATTTCAAACCGCGCGCACATGCCGCCCCTGGCCAAAGTCACGCGGCCAGCCTGCGGGACCGGATTGAGCCACT
>CAZLPZ010000004.1:0-62976 GCA_964561535.1 uncultured Pseudobdellovibrionaceae bacterium
ATTCCTTCTTCCCATACCGTTCCATATATAACGCCCCGAAATCAACGGGAGTCAGCATCAGGGGCGGAAAACCCCCATCACTCGTCGTGCTTGCCAAAATTTGCCTCACAAACGGGAACGCCAATTTAGGAACTTCGATTAACAAGACCGGATGACGATGTTGTTCGGGTACCCCATCAATCGAGACAACCATCGCATAATCCAGATCCACCAAAAACATAGCCGCGTCCCCACGCAAGGCCCGCACCCGCAATTGCGTAATGACTTCAAACATCGCTTTATGATCACCTGAATCAAGACTGCGCACCTCAAGGTTCACGGACACATTCATCTCAGGGGTCCCGGCCCCCCCGCGTAAACTCGCAGGAGCCCCCGGATTTTCAAAAGATAAATCTTTCACATATTGGGCATGCACCACGATCGGCAAATTTTGAACAGGAAGAATAGGATCAGACATTTAATTTTTCCCAAAAAATAATAAAAAGATAGAACGTCATCCCGGCCTAGGCTGGGGCGACAATCCTGCACACGTGATTACCATACTTTAACCCCCTTTGACCAGCGGGCGATTGACAGGTACACTTACCCCATGATGCCGAACGATCTGATGACCTGGTTTGAATTTTTATCCTATGTGGCGACTGTGGTCGGTATTCCGCTTGCGCTCGGCGTTTTTATGTTTGAGGAGAAAAAAGAACGCCAAGCCGAACAAGAAGAAATTTATGAAAAATTGATGGAGCATTACAGCCGGATCCAAGAAAAGCTGTTTGAACACCCGGAACTCGATCAACATGACGGCCCGCCCGAAAACGCCGAAGACGCGCGGCGGCAATATATTGTTTATGAAATGCTGATTTCCCTGTTTGAACGGTCGTTTATTTTACTGTATGGCGAGGAAGACCCGGCATACAAACGGATGTGGAATTCATGGGAAGATTATATCGCCGAATGGCTGGCCCGCCCGAATTTCCGCCTGTCCCTGCCCAAACTCATGCATGGCGAAGATCCGGATTTTACGGCGTATATACGGGAAAAGAGCAGGATTGAGCTATGAGGCATGCAAATAGGGGTCACCCCGGCGAAAGCCGGGGCCCAGATTTAATAAATGAATCAAGTCTGGACCCCGGCTTTCGCCGGGGTGGCCTCTATTAATTTGAAGCAATATTATGAACCTCTACCTCCGCATTTTCCTCGTTTGGCTTCTCGCCCATTTTAAACCGCGGCTGATGCACGTTACCACCCCCGCGCGGTTGACCATGTGGGTGGTGCCCACAGACCTCGACACCAATGGCCACATGAATAATGGACGATATTTCACCCTTATGGATTTAGGACGATATGATTTGATCCTACGGTCGGGATTAAAAACCGTCATGACGATGAAAAAATCAGTCCCCGTATTGTCGGCGTCTACCATTCGCCACCGCCTGGACCTTGACGTTTTCCAACGCTATCACCTGGATACACGCCTCGTCTGTTGGGACAATAAATGGATGTATATCGAACAACGATTTATTTACGCGAACGGCCCGAAACAAAATGTGGTTGCCGCCATTGCCCTATTAAAAGGCGGGTTTTACGACCGCGCAACCAAAAAAATGGTCCCTACCCAAGATTTACTCGACATTTTAAAAATCGATGACCATTCCCCCGAATTTCCCCCCGAAATCACAGCATGGATCACAGCGGAAGACACGTTAAAAAAAGTAACAGACCCAAGAAATCTCCCCCCTGTCATCACCGTGCAGACAAAAAATCAAATTTAATGTCAATTTTCTAAATTCCCCTCTGCACAAGGATGACACTCTTGTCGAACCCCCCTTGCAGCACGCCACCAGACACGGTAAAAAAGAATCACGATGTCACAAAACTCTGGTACCTCCTTATTTTCCAAAAAAATTTCCCTGTGGATGATGCGAAGCCTTAATGGCCTCCTTGATCTGTGCACAGATACTGGATCAACTGTTCTGAACCTATGCGGTCAATTGGGCAATTTGGTTGAGTTTATTGGACGATGCATCTGGCATGCCCTGGTCCCGCCATATTTTTGGCGCGGAACATTGCGTCAAATCATGGATATTGGATATTATTCTTTACCTGTCGTTGCGATGACCACCCTGTTTACCGGTATGGTGCTGGCCCTCCAAAGCTATACCGGATTTTCAAGGTTTAATGCCGAGGGCGCGATTGCAGGGGTTGTGGTCCTCTCCATCACCCGTGAACTCGCCCCGGTCCTCGCAGGGTTGATGGTCGCGGGACGCGTCGGTGCATCCATCGCGGCCGAAATTGGCACCATGCGCGTGACCGAACAAATTGACGCCATGCGCACATTATCCGTCAACCCGTATCATTATTTGATCGCCCCGCGCGTGATTGCAGGCACAATCACATTACCTATTCTTGTCATGATTGGCGATATTATAGGGGTGTATGGCGGATATGTGGTGGCCGTGCATGTGTTGGGATTTAACACGGGATCATATTTGCATCAAACCTGGAATATATTAGAAACCATGGATGTGGTCTCCGGTCTTATCAAAGCCGCTGCGTTTGGGTTTATTGTCGCCGTCATGGGATGTTACCAGGGATATTATTCAGGCCGTGGCGCCCAAGGCGTGGGAGCGGCCACGACCTATGCCGTCGTCTCGGCATCCATTTTAATCCTGATCATCAATTATTTCCTGACCCAGGTGTTGTTTTCATGACATCACCCACCCCCTCCCTCAAAATCCAACTGCAGGGCCTGACCAAATCGTTTGGATCCAAAAAGGTCCTGCGCGGCACGAATTTAGATGTGAAAACGGGACGATCGCTGGTCGTCATTGGCGGGTCGGGCACCGGTAAATCGGTCATGATCAAATGTATTTTGGGGTTGATCCGACCGGATTCCGGAGAAATTTTAATTGACGGCCAAAACACCGTCGGCCACAAAGGTCGAGACCGCGACACACTCATGCAACAATTCGGTATGCTGTTCCAGGGCGGTGCTTTATTCGACAGTTTGCGCGTCTGGGAAAATGTGGCCTTCCGGTTGATCCAGGCGCAAAAAATGGATAAAGATCAAGCACGGATGATCGCTTTGGAAAAGCTGCGCGCCGTGGGCCTTGGCCCCAATGTCGGCGATTTATACCCCTCAGAACTGTCGGGCGGGATGCAGAAACGCGTGTCCCTCGCCCGCGCGATTGCCGCAAACCCCAAAGTCATTTTTTTTGATGAACCCACCACGGGCCTTGACCCCATCACCGCCGATGTCATTAATGAACTCATTGTCGAATGCGTCAAAAATTTGGGCGCAACAGCATTATCAATCACCCACGATATGGGATCGGTCCGTAAAATTGCCGATGAGGTTGCGATGATTTATGACGGGCAAATTATCTGGCACGATTCTGTCGAAAAACTGGACCATTCAGGTAACCCCTATGTCGATCAATTCATCCACGGGCGCGGTACAGGCCCCATCAAATTTGTATAATTATCTTATAAATAAAGGGTCAAAATTGACCGACCTCGCTCTTATCCATGCTCTATCCCTTCCCGTTTGGACCCTGGACCCCGCGGGAAACTTGATTACGTGTAATACAGCCTACGCAGCCCTTTATGGCACTACACCGGATCAAATTGTCACCACCCAAAAAATTTTAAGTGCCCGGGACGGTGCCAGATTACACCTGACAACGAATGGTATCCGCCGCCTGTACGGAATTACGCTGCGTCCCCTGCCGGACCAAAATGGCCATATTGGAACCGCGACCGACATCACCACCGAAGAAACATTGGCCCGCGAACATGAACGCACACAGTCCGCAACAAAAGAATTACTTGAACAACTCTCAACGGCTGTGGCGGCATTTGGGGCGGACCATAAAATTGAATTTTTTAATTCGGCGTTTACGCGTCTTTGGGGTCTCGATGAAGCTTGGCTATTATCTCATCCCAAATTAGGAGATATTCTCGAGAGATTACGCGATGGACGACGATTACCCGAACAAGTTGATTTTCGGCGGTACAAACAAAGCTGGCTGGATATGTTCGTGGGGCTAATCGACCCGTTTGATGATATGATGTATTTGCCCGACGGCACAGCGTTACGTGTGCTCGTTGTTCCAAACCCCGCGGGCGGGTTAATTTTTACATTCGAAGATGTCTCCTCCCGCCTGCAACTGGAAACGTCGTATAACACACTGGTTGCCGTACAACGCGAAACACTCGACCATCTCCACGAAGGGATTGCCGTGTTTGGCGGTGACGGCCGTTTAAAATTGTGGAACCCCGCGTTCACCCGCCTGTGGGGGCTAAACCCCGAAGATTTAATCAGCGATCCCCATATTTCCGAGATTGTTGATCGAATGCGCCATGTATTTGAACCAAATGCGTGGGACAGCGCACGTGACCATATTCTCTCCCACGTCTTGAACGGCGAAGATATTGCCGGACGATTAAAGTTTGCCGATGGTCGATTAATCGCCTATGGAACAACGGTGCTCCCTGATGGTGGCGTTCTTGTATCGCACACAGACATCACCGACAGTGTGCGGGTTGAAACGGCGCTTCGGGATAAAAACGCAGCTTTGGAAGCCGCCGAACGTTTAAAACTCGATTTTCTTGCAAACATGTCTTACCAGTTACGCACGCCTTTAAATGCGATTATGGGATTCATTGAAATTCTCGATCACCAATATTTCGGCCCCTTAAACGACAAACAACGCGAATATACCAGCGGCACGCGCGAGGCGAGTGAAAAGCTCCTCTCCCTGATTGACGATATCCTGGACCTCTCGACGATCGAGGCCGGATATATGCGTTTAGATTACGACCAAATCGACCTGAAAACATTTTTAACAAGTGTTCAAGGATTGACCGTCGAATGGGCTCGAAAAGAAGGGTTGGATGTGATCCTCGATGTAGAGGATACTATCGGGACACTCGCCGTGGACCCCCGCCGCGTGAAACAAGCCCTGGTTAATTTGATCCGGAACGCAATTGCGTTTTCAAACGCGGGCGGGGTCATTACGTTGCGCGCGCGACGGGTTGATACCCACATTCAAATCGAGGTTGAAGATCATGGCATCGGCATCCCGGTCGCGGACCAAACGCAAATCCTGGAACCATTCGCGCGGGGATCCAACACAGCGGCGCGCGACGGGTTGATGGGCCAGGGCGGTGCGGGCCTGGGATTAACCCTTGTCAAACACATCGCGGAACTGCACGGCGGGTCGGTCGACATCATCAGCCAAAAAGATCACGGCACGACCGCACGCCTTAACTTACCGATTAAGAAATAAACATAAAATTTTTCCTCCCCCTGAAAGGAGGAGGATTATCTATTACGTCCGGCGATTATTCGGCGGCGTATTTTTCGGCACCGCGCGCAATTTTCGCGCCTCGACCAAATCATTTTGAATGGACCCCAAATCCCCCGCAGCCGCTTCGTTCATTTCGCCGTCTTGAATAATGGGTCCTTTAGGCAACAACCCCAGTCGTTCGGCCACCGTTTGATACGCCTCACCCACACCGCCCAGATCATCGCGAAACCGATCCTTGTCAAACTTTTCGCCTGTTTTTTCGTCCCAGAGCCGCATCGTATCCGGCGATATTTCATCCGCCAGCATCAAATACAGCTCGTCAAATTCGCCCCATAACCGACCAAATTCGAGTTTCATATCGACCAGTTTTAACCCAATCCCTGAAAACAACCCCATCAAATAATCATTGATGCGCCAGGTTTGATTCATGATCTCATCAATTTCATAGGGGTTCACCCACCCAAACGTAAATAGATGTTCTTCTGTCACCCAGGGATCGCCCAGTTCGTCACTTTTAAAATAAAATTCGGTCACGGGGCGCGGCAACACCGTGCCTTCTTTCATCCCCAACCGTTTTGCAAAATCACCGGCCGCCACATTACGCACAATAATTTCAAGCGGTACCATTTCCAAAGTCCGGACCATCTGTTCGCGCATATTGACCGATTTGATAAAATGCGTGGGCACCCCAATCGATTCAAGCCGCGTCATCAAATGGGCCGAAATGCGATTATTGATCACGCCCTTGCCGGCAATCACCGCGGATTTTGCACGCCCATCGGTGAATGTTTCGTCTTTGTAATGATGGATCGACGTCCCCGTTTCCGGGCCGTCATAGATCGTTTTGGTTTTACCGTCATAAACCACACGCCGCGCGCGCGAAAAAAAATTCAAAGGTCCAAGTGCCATAATGGCCGTTTTAGCATGGAAAAATAAAAAAGGAAATGATATATACAATATGTCCCCTCTCCCCGTAAGCGGGGAGAGGGCCAGGGTGAGGGGCCTTTTTAAATTTATAAGGAATTCAAAACATGTCCACCACATTCGACGACCGTAAAAACACCTTCGAAGCCAAATTCGCGCACGATCAACAACTGCAATTCCGGGTGGAAGCCAAGGCATGTAAAGCATTCGGGTTGTGGATCGCATCGCAAATGGGCATGAACGATACAGACGCATTAAATTATGCAAATAATATGATCGTCGCCAATTTGGACGAACCGGGGTTGGATGACGTGATCGATATGGGTATGAAAGACCTTGCAGCCCAGGGCCAAACCCCATCCCGCACCGCGTTAAAATCCCAATTGGATCAGTGCGTGATAGATGCCAAAAACGCGGTCATGCAAGATGTTTTGAAATAAATAGACCCTACCAGAAAGACCCAAAAACTATCTAACCCTGAATATCGCGATATTGCAGCAAAAATTCGTGCTGCACTATAAGCCGTCATCCCCGGATCCGCGCTTCGCGCGGTCCAAGGGTAAGCTGTGGCGGGGATGACGACCCTATCCAATTTCACCTCCCGCACCGCCGCAACGAATTTAATGCACATTATGTCACATATTCGCGCATTCTATCTCGAATCATGCTAATATGGAATTATGTGGGAGACTGTATTCATCCGTTCTGGACGGGGTGCAGTGCCCGGGAAAATTTACTTAGTACTGGCGATGTGTCTATCTCTTTCAGCATGCTTGTTGGAAGGTGGGACAAACACGCGCCTATCCCTGGCACCACCCCCACCGGCTTTTACCCCTACCGACGATGTGTCGGACCGGGCGCCGAACGGCACGACCATAAGATTATCTTCATCCACGATACGCGCCGAGAATCAAGCACTCGCCGCCCTCACGACCGATCCGCCCGTTCCCGAAGGATGCCATATGAAAGATCGATTTGATCGATCGGCTTTCCTGTCTTTTGGGTCCGAAGATGGTCGCGGCCGTTTGGCCTTAAATCTCGATACAGGTGGTATGAATGTAGACGGCGTACAATTGCGCTACACCCTAAAGCTTCACCCGGGAAAAACAGCAACAGGCAAGGAAAAATGTCTCTATCCCGGGAAAATGCAAGGGCTTCTCCCCTCGGCCTATCGCGAGTTGGTTAAACGTAAATCAGACACCGTCTGGCAGCATTTAAAAACTTTCAAAAACAACCTCATCGAATAAACCATTCTTATTCAGAATTCCCTTGAGAATCAGGGCCAAAGCCAGCTATGAATAGAACAGTTTTGTTTTCTATTTTTGCGCCAAAGGTCCGATCCCATGACAACCCAAACCGACATCCCCGCCCCCCCAAGGTATAACATCCAAGAAACCGAAACGAAATGGCGCAAACGGTGGGAAGATCACCATTGTTTCAAAACCCCCACAAGGTCCGACAAGCCCAAAACATACGTCTTGGAAATGTTCCCCTACCCGTCTGGCAAACTGCATATCGGACATGGCCGCAATTATACAATGGGAGATGTCGTCGCACGGTACCGTCGGGCCAGTGGGTTTAATGTCTTACGCCCTTTTGGGTGGGATGCGTTTGGTTTGCCGGCCGAAAACGCCGCATTCGACAATAAAATGCACCCGTCCGAATGGACATTCAGCAATATTAAGATCATGCGCGACCAAATGAAAAATTTAGGTCTCGCTATCGATTGGGACCGAGAAATTGCAACATGCCACCCTGGATATTACAAACATCAACAAAAAATGTTTCTCGATTTTATGAAACGTGATCTCGCCTACCGTAAAGAATCGATTGTCAATTGGGACCCAATCGAAAACACCGTACTCGCCAATGAACAAGTCGTTGACGGCAAGGGATGGCGATCAGGCGCCCCTGTTGAACGCCGGACATTAAACCAATGGTTTTTTAAAATTACCGCTTATGCTGACGAACTGTTAAACGACATTAAAACATTGGACCGTTGGCCCGATAAAGTCCGACTGATGCAAGAAAATTGGATCAATCGGTCCGAGGGTGTTGAATTTTATTTTAATATCAAAGGCCCCGACCTGCCCCCGAATGCCAAATTACAAGTATACACAACACGCGCCGATACAATTATGGGGACAACATTCGCCGTACTTGCCCCGGAACATCCCTATGCTGTTGCACTCGGAAAGACAGATCCGGCGGCAAAAATATTTATAGATGAATGTAAAACATTAGGGACCTCAGAAGAGGCCATCGAACGCGCCGAGAAAAAAGGATTTAAAACGCCCTATACCATTACACATCCCTTCACGAACCAAGAACTTCCTGTTTATATCGGAAATTTTGTAATTTTTGCTTATGGTACGGGGGCGATCAAATCGGCTCCCGCGCATGATGAACGCGATTTTGCATTTGCAACCAAATATAACTTACCGATCCGGCCCGTTATTACAGGTCCCGGGGTAGAAGTTGGGAAACCTTATGGCCAAAAAGGAACATTAATCAATTCTGGCGCAGACCTTGACGGCCTAACGTCCGATCAAGCAATAACAAAAATTATCGATAAAATGGAAACAATGGGCATCGGAAAACGCAGAATCAATTATCGCTTGCGCGATTGGGGCGTGTCCCGGCAACGATTCTGGGGCTGTCCGATCCCTATTATTCATTGCCCAACCTGTGGCATTATCCCGGTACCGGATGATCAACTCCCTGTTGAACTCCCCATGGATGTCCTATTTGATAAACCTGGGAATCCCCTGGATCATCACCCCACGTGGAAACACACATCGTGCCCACAATGTAAGGGCAAGGCAACGCGTGAAACCGATACGTTGGATACATTTGTCGACAGTTCCTGGTATTTCGCACGCTATACCGACCCCCGCAACGAAAAAATCGCCTTTAATAAAGACGAGGCAAATTATTGGTTGCCGGTTGATCAATATATTGGCGGAATTGAACACGCGGTCCTTCACCTGCTTTATTCACGTTTTTTTACAAAAGCATTACGAGATTGCGGATATTTAGATATCAACGAACCATTCGCCGGATTATTCACTCAAGGCATGGTCACTCACATGTCGTACAAAGATTCAAACAACAAATGGGTACCGGTAAATGATATCGAAATGACGGATAAGGGTGCATTTCGTCAGATCAGCACCGGCACAAATGTAATCCCCCAACGCATCGAAAAAATGTCAAAATCAAAAAAGAATGTCATTTCACCCGAAGATGTTATGGTCGGATATGGGGTCGATGCCGCCCGTCTATTTCTCATGTCTGACAGCCCCCCTGACCGGGATGTCGAATGGACAGCCAGTGGATTAGAAGGGGCATGGCGGTTCGTCAATCGCCTGATCCGCATCCTTGATAACCGTGAAGCTGACCTGGCACCAGGCCTGTCCACCACACCGGATTTTCTATCAAGTGCTGCACAAAAATTGAGGTCCATCGCCCACCAAACATTACAGGGTGTTGGCGAGGACATTAATAATTTTCACATGAATAAATCCATTGCACGATTACGCGAATTGACGAATGCCATTGATGTCTTTATTCCACAAGATGCAGAAGATCGTTGGGCATTGCGTGAGGCTTTTTGTTTCCTGATTCAAGGGTTAAATCCTATGATTCCACACGTTACAGAAGAAATTTGGGAACGATTAGGGCACAAAGAATGGTTGGTAAAAACACCCTGGCCCAAAATTGATAAAAAATTATTAGTAAATTCAACGGTAACGATCGCCATTCAAATTAATGGAAAATTGCGCGCAACGATCGATTTACCATCAGGTTTGGACAAAGGCGCAACCGAAGCCGCGGCCATGGAGCATGAAACCGTCATTCGTGCCATCGCGGGTCAACACATAAAAAAAATCATTGTGGTTCCCGACCGCATTGTGAACGTGGTGGCGGGATGAGCAGCATGTCAGCAAAAGTACGGTGCCACCCCGGCGAAAGCCGGGGTCCAAATTTAATAAATAGATCAAGTCTGGACCCCGGCGCATCGCCTCGGGTGGCACTCTTTATCATCTTAACTATTCTCTCCCTGACCGCCTGTGGATTCACACCCCTGTATGCCGACCGCAATAATGCCAATACATCCATCACCCAAAATTTAAACAATATCGCCATATCTCCCATTCCAGACCGCGATGGACAGGCATTACGAAACGCTTTAATTGACCGATTTTACCTTAAAGGGTCACCCCGCCATCCAACCATGACTCTAAATATTTCACCTTTAATTGAATCAAAAACAGATTTAGACGTGACAGAAAATGATGAAGCCACGCGACGACAATTACGCCTATCAACCACCCTCACTTTAAAAGACGAAAATCGCGCCGATCCACTTCTGACACGATCACTCTATGCGATCGTGTCCTATAACGTTTTGGAAAGCCAATTCACCACGCGTGTGGCCGAACAAACCTCCCGCGATAATGCGGTTGCTGATCTTGCAAGGCAAATTGAACAATCCCTTATCATTTATTTTAAATCAGCCCCGCCAAAATGAAACTGACCACACGTGACATTGATCCCTATTTAAAACAGCGGCCCAAACATCCGGTTGTATTGGTGTATGGTCCCGATCATGGATTGGTAAAAACACGTGCGCAAATATTGGCCAAATATATCATCTCGGATTTATCTGACCCTTTTAATGTCGGATTACTGACGGGTGATCAAATCGCCCAAAACCCCGCCCGATTTACCGATGAAACCAACGCTCTATCCATGATGGGCGGTGACCGCGTTGTTTTTATCACAAACGCCGCCGATAATATTACACCTACCTTAAAATTATATCTGGCCAGTTCACCCCCTACCGGCACAATCGTCATCATTTCTGCCGATGATTTATCAACAAAATCGACCTTGCGAAAATTATGTGAGACCGATGTTCATGCCGCCGCACTTCCATGTTATGTGCAAGATGCAAATGAGATTGGTCGATTGGTTCAAAACACCTTGCGGGCCGCAAATTTGACAATCGACCGCGATGCCCTATCCTTTTTTTCTGATGCCATCCGCGGCGACAACGCTCAAGTCCAATCCGAAATTGATAAATTAGTTACTTATATGGGCGTATCAAATATCGGTCTATCTGTTCCCCCAAAAACCGTAACGTATGATGACGTTGTTGCATGCTCTGGCATGATGGGCCTCGCCACCCTCGATTATTTTATTGATGCCATTTTATTGGGTGATGCAAGCACAGCATTTTCTTTATTTAAAAAATTAGACGAAGACGGTGTTGCAGAAATTGCCCTGCTGCGGGGGATGCTCGCCCACGGCCGAAAATTGCAATCAACCCAACTCCGCATTGCCAATGGTGAAGATTTATCCATGATCATGGACGGCCGCGACGCTCCCGTTTTTTTTAAACGAAAATCGGCGTTCACCACACAATTGCGCAAATGGCCCCTGCCAAAACTTGGGCAACTTATGCACGATATTTTGATGGCCGAGATGAAATTAAAATCAGGGACAGATGCGCCCGCAACCCTGCCCCAAATGTTCTTGGCCCTATCGGCGCGCGCCGGAAAATAATAAAAACATCATGATCCCCGCCTTTGCGGGGATCATGAAAAATTATTTTATTATACCCCGCGGATCCGTGCCAAAACCAAATCAAGTTGATCCAGATTATCAAACGATATAGCCACGATCCCTGCCCCAATTTTTTTCCGGTTCATCTGAACATCAACGGCCAGACCAATCGCGTCGGTCATGTCTTTATTCAACGCCTCGATATGCAGATGATGGTCCATCATCTGTTCCATATCGGTGGGGGTTCTGGTGGCGGCGCGCCCCGTCCGCGGGTCGGCAAAGGGACGTGATTCTCTCCGAACCAAATTTTCAGTTTGACGGACGCTTAACTTTCCCTTGATCACTTGTGCGGCCAAATCTTCAGCATTTTTATACCCCACCAATGCTCGCGCGTGCCCCGCCGATAATTGACCATCAACGACCATCGCGCGAACAGATAACGGCAACTGTAATAACCGACATAAATTCGCGACATGAGGGCGGGATTTTCCAATCAAATCAGCCACACGTTCCGCACTGTACCCAAATTCACGGATCAAACGATCATACCCCATCGCCTCTTCGATCGGATTCAAATCCGTACGTTGAACGTTTTCAATGATCCCCACCTGTAACGCGATTTTATCATCCATATCGGCATCAATAACGACAGGAATATCATGTACCCCGGCGCGTTGCGCCGCCCGCCACCGCCGTTCACCGGCAATAATTTCATACATCGCCCCAGCCCAATTCTCACGTCCAACCGGAATGGGCCGAACCAGTAACGGTTGGATAATGCCATGAATTTTAATGGAGTTGGCCAGCTCCTCAATCGCCTTGTCATCAAAATGCGTTCGCGGTTGGTTAATACCGGGACACAGGGCGGAGACCGGCAACATTAACCGCCCTGTCATCATGGCGGCCGCCGTGACAGATGGATGCGGTACGGAAGATGCCCGAACGGTGTCACCATCAAAATCTGTACGCACGGATGGTGTCTGTGCAGTCGATGAAGTGGATATCGATGGTGCAGGCGCGGGTGCTGACATATTCGCCGTATGAGACGGAACCGACGCCACTACCATATCGGGAACTGCCGTTCGGTCTGGCATAATCGCTGCGCGTTTTTCGCTGTCTTCAAAAAGGGCATCTAACCCGCGGCCAAGGCCTCGACGTTTCGGTTGTGATGTTTGTGCAATGTGATCTGTCATGATTTTTTCCTTTATAAAATAAATGTTAAATGTTGTTGCACATCGGTCATATAAACCACTTGATGATCCTCAAATACCATCATTGGCGTTTTCCCCTGATAAGTAGAGGCGATCTTTTCCGCGACCTTTGCCATTTCAGGCATTGCCGGCGATTTAAAATGGGGCAAAAATAAAAAATCAATCCATCCAAATCCTGTATAATCGGTTAAGGTCGCACGGGATGGATCATCCATTTCTGCAATAAATTCAATATCTGACCCTGTCACAATACTGCCCGCGCTGGACCCGATATATACTTTTTGATGCGCCCATCTTTCAGATAATATCGATTTAAAATCACACGCCTTTAAATGTTCTAATAAATAAAACGTATTGCCCCCAGCCACAAAAATAATATCCGCTTCTTTAAGGTGTGCTGTTACCTCATCTTTGGTTTTCAAGGCAATGTCATATCGATGAACGGTCGCCCCACGCGATAAAAATGGCGCATCATTTTTTTGTACGTCAGGTAAAAACCCCTCGCCAATCGCCGCTGTGGTGATCAGTAAAACATTCTGACCCGATATATCCCCAATATACGGATCAATCGTGGTCATCACCGAAGGCGAGAAATCAGAGGCAAGAAAAGCTTTCATAGATTCAACTCTTCCCTTCTCATGAATTTTAAAATTTGTATGGCTGATCGTTCTTCGTCAATACGCCCATCCAGACACATGTCTTTCACCACATCAAATTCATACCAATCATGCGTTAAATCCTCACCGCTTTCATGATGAACATCGCTTTGGTCTGAAAAATTGCGTGCAACAAAAAAATATAAATCCCACTGAACGGTCGCCCCACATGTTGACACACTGATAAGTTCCATGTCTTGAACGGTCATCCCCACCTCTTCCTTTGCCTCTCGACCTGCAGCAGCCTTGGCCTCAACCACCATATCGGCCCCACGATCCAGTGCAGCCTGATAATCCCCTAACCGATCAAAAACCTTTCCACCCGGCAACCGATAATCATATCGGTTCAGTTCATAACGAAATTCACGCGTTAATAAAAATTTTTGACCCTGCACAAATATAATACGCGTCCCCGGGGCACGTCGTGCCACTTCAAATGTTTTCGTATCCTGCCCATCACTCATCTCTTGATGCACAATTTGAAACATCTTACCCGCATACATAATATTTCGTTTTGATGTTGGTTTTAAAATCGTCATCCTACGCCGCTGCCTTTCCTTTTATGTCCCGCTCACGTTTAATAATTTCACGCGCGAGGTTGATATACGCAACCGACCCCGGTGACCGCATGTCATACACAATTGCGGGCAGGCCGTGCGACGGTGCCTCCGACAACCTGACGTTCCGGGGAATGGTTGTTGTATAAACCAAATCGCCAAAATGCGCCCGCACATCATCCGACACTTGGGCTGACAATTTGCTGCGTGGGTCCACCATGGTTAACAATATGCCGTGCACCGCCAATGTGGGGTTATACGTTGCCCGCACGCGGTCAATCGTTTTCATCAAATGCGATAACCCTTCCAACGCATAGAATTCACATTGCAACGGCACGATCACGGCGTCCACGGCCACGAACACATTCAATGTCAATAACGACAACGCCGGCGGGCAATCGCAGATGATGTAATCGTAATGCAGTGCTTGTTCAAACCCATCTTTCAACCGATATTCGCGGCGTTCCTCAACGGCAAGTTCCAAATCAACGGATGCCAAATCAACGGATGACGGCAAAATATCCAGACCCGGAATAATGGTCGAGAGCACAGCTTCGGACACAAATGTTTCGCCGAACAATAAATCATAGGTGCTGGCCTGAATATCCGCGCGTTTGATCCCCAATCCCGTCGTCGCGTTTCCTTGCGGATCCAAATCCACCAACAACACACGTTGCCCCACGGCGGCCAAGGCCGTTGCCAAATTCACGGCCGTGGTGGTTTTCCCGACCCCCCCCTTTTGGTTTGCAATTGCCAAGATCCGCGGGCGTTTTTGTTGATGTGGTGTCATGATATTTTTCTTTCCATAGAAATTTTTATTTAATTGGAATCATCAACTGCCAATGCGTATCGGTTTCACCCGTCACGATAAATCCCATACGTTCAAATAACCCGCGTGGCCGATCTTTGTGAATTGTCTGGGCGCATACTTTTTTTTGCGCCGCCTTGGCCATATCAACCACATAATCCACCATTTTTACAGCAATCCCCCGGCCCTGAAATTCCCGAGCCAACATGATTTCATCAATATGAATATAGGTTGGTTCATCAATAAACCGTATTATCCCAACATCAACACCATCAAGGATCACGCGTTGCAACCTGCCCTTATCAAAAGACTCATTTGCAAACTTATCCTGCAATACTTCATCCCATCCAAAGCGACGTTCAACAACATCACGATATACACGGTGATGAAATGCAATGAATTCAGAGCGATCTTTTTCGGTTAAGGGTTTCAAAATAATATTCATTTACGCAATAACCCCCGGTTCCAAAATCGAGAATTTATTTTCAACACAATTAATCTCGGCCAGACACCCATACGGCAAAACCATCATCGGGTCGGTATGACCAAAATCCATTTGGGTCATGATAGGCAAATCTTTTAGACCTTCCTCATCCCGAACAACCGATAATAAAACATCATCATACGCCAAGCGTTCCGTATCATTTAAATTTGATCCGCCTGGGCGTCCAAAAATAATGCCTTTTAAACCCTGCAAAATTCCTTGGGCTGCATAATTACGAAGGCAATACCTGATATAATCGGGCCGCGGCGCATCTTCGGATGTTTCCAAAAATAAAATCGCATCGCGCCATTCATCTAAACCAGGCCAAATTTTTGTCCCCTTGATCATTTCTAAAACTTCGATACATCCACCCATCAGATGACCTTGGGTTATCCCCTGCCCTTGAATAACCGTCGGCCCCTTATTCTCCCGCATGGAACGGACCTGATTTTGATTATTGAGGTTTCCCCAATCTAAATGTTCAACCGTCCAAGATTCACTTGGAAGTATGTGCCCCACGGCTGATTTTTGTTGCACGATCTGCTGCACAGACTGAAGCGTATATTCATGCATACCCCCATTCTCGGCAAATCCCGCCATAATACTGGGGCCGTAAAAACTGGTAAGTCGCGCCGCATAACACACAAAATGCAGCACCGTCGTATCCGAATACCCCATCACAATTTTTGGATTTTGGGCAATCACATCCAAATCCAGGTACGGCAATAATCGCACCGAATCATCGCCGCCAATACTCGCAATAATTGCTTTTATTTTTGGGTCACGAAATGCGGCCATAAGATCATCGGCACGTTCCTTTGGGTGAGACTTCAGCCACTGGGCTTCGGCGCGCGCATGTGGCATGTCGATGACATGTACATTAAATTGTTTTTTCAATTCAGTAATGCCGGCCTCATATCGTAGGGGGAAAACCGATGGCCCACCCCAGGATGGGCTGACCACGGCAACATGATCACCAGGCATTAGGAGCAATGGTTTTTTTAATTGTTTCATTTATATGTTACGTAAATATAATATCGCAATATGTTTCACGTGGAACGATTTGAGTAGAAAAACAAAGATTATTTGCGGTTCAACTGCGATATGATCAAGACATGGCCCGCTGACGATGTCAAGCTTTCGTGAGATTCGATGGTAAAATCGTATACATCCCGCGCGACGGTGATTTCATCCTGTGCCTGCGCACCCTTTAAGAAAATCATTTTCAAATTTGGATTTAACGTTGCATAGGGCAAGGCGTATTTAAACAGTTCAACAAGCGGTGCCAAGGCCCGCGCAGTCATAATATCAACAGGGAAGGGGGGGAGTTTTTCGATGCGGTCCGTATGCACCAAAACAGGTGTGGCTGTTTCACGTGAAACGGTTTTTAAGAATTCACATTTTTTGGCATCCGACTCGACCAAATGAACCTGAATATCTGGTCGCGCAATGGCCAAAACCAATCCTGGAAATCCTGCGCCCGTTCCAATATCGGCCAGAATAAATTTTCCAGTCGGCAAAAACTGAACAAGTTGAAGCGAGTCAATAAAATGTCGGTCCCAGGCATCAGATAAACTATCCGACGCGACCAAATTAATCCGCGCCTGCCATTTAACCAGTAAGGCGCGATATTTATCCAACCGATCCCGAATTTCACCTGAAACGTCAATCAAAGCCATTTATGCGGCACCCTCTTTGGCGGTATGATTTTTTCTTCGGGTATAACGAAGTAAAGCCATAACTGCCGCCGGAGTTACGCCCGGAATCCGTGCCGCCGCACCAATAGTCCCGGGTCGAATACGCGCAAGCTTTGTTTGAATTTCGGTCGACAGCGACCCTACACCCGCGAAATCCAAATCCGGGGGCAATGTAAGTTCTTCATCTCGATGAAAGGCTAAAATATCGGCATCCTGACGTTCCAAATACCCACTATATTGGGCGTCAATCTGAATTTGATCAATAATATCAGATGGATAATTCGGTAAAGAGGGAAACAAGTCCCGAATAATATCCGGCGTAAATCCTGGGTATGACAACACCTGTAAAGCCGTCCGATGCACGCCGTCTTGCCGAAAAGAAAATCCCTGCTTCTCAATTTTGTTTGGCGTAATTGTTGCGCCATTATAGGCCGCGCGAGCGGCGGTCAACGCCTCAAATTTCCGAGACCAAACAGCAGCGCGTTCAGGTCCAACGCATCCCCAGTTTAAGCCCAACGGTGTCAACCGTTGATCGGCATTATCCGCCCGCAGGCGCAAACGATATTCGGCACGCGACGTAAACATGCGATAGGGCTCGGTTACACCTTTGGTTACCAAATCATCAATCAACACCCCAATATAGGATTGCGTCCGGTCCATGATCATCCAACGCGTCGTTTCACGTGAAACAGATCCCGCAAACGCAGCCGCGTTCAGGCCCGCAACTAACCCCTGGGCGGCAGCTTCTTCATACCCAGTCGTTCCGTTAATCTGCCCTGCCAAAAACAATCCAAATACACGTTTGGATTCAAGCGTATGGCGCAAATCGCGTGGATCACAATAGTCATATTCAACAGCATAGCCAAATTCATTTATTTTTACATTTTCTAATCCCGGAATCGATCGGATCAATTCATCCTGAACATCAACGGGCAGGGACGTTGAAATGCCATTTGGGTATACGGTCGGATCATCCAACCCCTCGGGCTCTAGAAAAATTTGGTGCCGATCCTTGGTCGCAAAACGAACAATTTTATCCTCGATAGATGGACAATAGCGGGGGCCAACCGATTGAATTTGGCCCGAATACATGGGCGCCCGGTGCAAATTATTACGGATAATTTCATGTGTACGTATCGAGGTGTACGTCATAAAACACGAAATTTGCGGGACATTAACAGATTGATTCATAAAAGAAAATGGAGTAGGGGGGTTATCACCCGGCTGTTCGTCACACACAGAATAATCGATTGTACGCCCGTCCAATCGCGCCGGTGTACCTGTCTTTAATCGGCCCAGAGGGAGGCCCAATTTCTGAAGGGTCAGGGCGAGACCCACCGCCGGTAATTCTCCCACACGCCCGCCAGGAGTTTGGGTTTCGCCCCGATGTAAAATACCCCGAAGGAATGTTCCGGTCGTAATCACAACCGACCGGCACGCAATCTGGCGGCCATCCTCTGTTATAATGCCTGTTATAATAGGTGAGCCGGATGGAGCAGGGGACGTACCCAGAATAATATCCGCGGCGGCGCCCTCGATAATTGTTAAATGATCATAGTTATTAAGACGCTCCTGCATCGCATTTCGATAAAGTTTCCGGTCCGCTTGCGCGCGTGGCCCCCGTACCGCAGGTCCCCGACTGGCATTGAGCATCCGATATTGAATACCGGCCTGATCCGTTATCAGGCCCATCACACCATCCAGCGCATCAATTTCACGCACCAAATGACCCTTACCCAGCCCGCCAATCGCCGGATTACATGACATAATACCAATTGTGTTGCGCCGATGCGTGAGCAGGGCGGTTTTGGCCCCCATACGTGCGGATGCCGCCGCCGCCTCGCACCCGGCATGGCCGCCACCCACAACAACAACATCAAACGAAAGTTCTGAATTCATAAACAAGCCTTATACCGAATATCCAGTAAAATTTCCAGATGATTATCCACAGGGGACAAGAGGATCTCAAATATGCTTCTACCCCCCAAAAAAATTCACAAAACGAAATTTTTAGAGCGACGCCCGAGGCCCGATCCATAACGATAATTTTTGCCACTACTTTAGTGGCACGGCCACTACTTTATGGAATTTATTCTTACTCTATGAGTTTTCTGTTCTACCCCTATTCCAAATTTATGCTCACCCATCGCGTGTATCACCGTAGTATTATAAGAACATAAGCATATTATAGGATAGTAGTCAAGGATAATTTTCAATACCCTCTTTATAGTACCCAATTCTCAACTTTTATTGCCCCGGTTTAAACTTCACAAGAAATTAGAGAGCCCCCTCCCCTTAATAGGGGGAGGGGATTTGCGCAAATTCCCAGGGTTGGTTTAATCTCAATCGGCAAGTTAGAAATGGGGTTATTATTGTAATAAAGTTGACAGGTCTTTATAATTCCGTATTGTCTGTTCCATTCCTTCTTTATCTACGGACCAGCATGCGTTAAATGAGCTGCTTGATCATCAAGAAGATCAGAATTTTAGAATAGTCACTATAAACAGGAGTGTGTGCGATGGGATATGTAAAAAGAAAAATCCAATATATTGGTGACCTAGCACGCAGACATGGCGAGCGCAGTTTCAAAGTCGGCCTTGTCACCAAAGAAGGCAATCGTTTTGTCCGTATTGAGGATCCCGTCATGTCGATGCCGCAAGATGGTGCGGCGCTTCCTGCAGGCCAACAAGCTGTAGATACGGTTGACTATAAAACTTTAAAAACTGGTGAGAGCACACCCGATGGTATGTATCTTGTGGTGGTAAATCAAGAGGCAGGACGGAAATGGGCTCTGCTACGGACAGCTTTTAATCGGATGTCCCATTTTGACGCGGAAGCCAAAGCAGAGGCGGGAAAAAGTTTGGGTCATCGTTTGCCAACGATAGATGAGTTGGACATGATTTCCGACGCGATGCCCGAAAATGAAGTTAATGCACTTGATGGAACAGTTGCCTGGACACGCGAACGCAACGGTACCCTAATTGCGCACAGCATGAACCTAAAGAACAGGAACAAGCACGAGCACTTCAGGCAAAATCTTAATCAGGTGTGCTTGATCCAATGGATCGACCTAGGGCCCGCCCCTTAAATTATTGTGGTCACCCCGCGCGGCAAAGGGCATTTAAAGAATAACCTGCCTGACGGGCTTCCCAAATCCATCCATCCGCGAACCCGAGAAAAAGCACCCCAGCAGGGATACAGCGGTCCTTGCCCCGCGGCCAGACATCAGATCCTCTATTCATTCCAGATAATAAGTTGATAAATAAGAAAATTCCCTCCCCCTCCCTTTAGGAGCAGGGGAAAGCCCCTCTTTACCCCCCGCGCGGCATTTTAACGTCGCGGTACAAATAAGCGGACAAAGCAATCCCAAACCCGGTCAGAACGGAAAGCATCGCCGTACCGCCATACGAAATCATGACAAGAGGAACGCCGACCACAGGAATAAGCCCCATCACCATCGCAATATTGATCATCGCGTATAACCCAAAATTAATCGTCATCCCCAGCATGACCAACCGCCCAAAACGATGATGTATGCGCGTACTCATCCAAAAACCATACAACACAATCAACGCATAGAGAGTCATCAAAAATACGCCGCCCACCAACCCCGTTTCCTCGGCCCAAAGGGTAAAAATAAAATCCGTATGTTTTTCGGGCAGAAAATCCAAATGGCTCTGTGTCCCTTCCAGATATCCTTTCCCAAATACGCCCCCCGATCCCAACGCAATTTTCGATTGGGTAATATGATATCCAGACCCCAATGGATCCGATTCAGGATTTAAAAATGTATAGACTCGTTTTCGTTGATAATCATGCATCATCCCCCAAGCAACCGGTAAAATCGCGGCGACACCGGCACCAGCCAGCATAAACATCCACACCGCCACGCCGCCCACAAAAAACATGGTGGCGGTGACAAACAAAATCATCATCGCCGTCCCTAAATCAGGTTGCAACATCACAAGGCCCACAGGCCCGCCAATCAAAACGAGAATAGGAATCAGAAAAAATGGACGGCGCAATTGATCGGGGCGCGCACTGTGAAAATATCGCGCAAGAACCAGCACGGCCATAATCTTCATCAGTTCAGAGGGTTGAATTTTAATAACTTTAAGATCAATCCACCGTTGCGCCCCCATGCCAATATGACCCGCCACATCTACATAAATTAACATCAAGACAACAAGGGCATAAAAAAAATAAACCGATTTAAACCAAATCCGAATATCCACCAATGCCAACAAACTCATAAAAATAAGAAAAATAAAAAAACGACTAAATTGTCGGATCGCCCATGGGTCCGTGGATCCACCGCCCGCCGAATACAACGCCAAAAATCCGACCCCTCCCAACACCAATATCAACAAAACAAATCCCCAAGGGAAATTTCGAATGCGCCGAAATACAGACGTGTTCGATTGAAGCTTTAAGCTCATAGTGACCCTCCTTCAGCCTGAATACGCGACCGCGCCGGATCACGTTGCAGGGCCAAAGTCAAAATATCGCGGGCCACGGGTGCCGCAGCTTTCGACCCGCCTACGCCATGTTCAACAATAACGGCAATCGCATATCGAGGAGATTCCGCAGGGGCATACCCAACAAATAACGCATGGTGACGATCTTTCCAGGGTAAATCTTCGTTTTTAACCCCGGCATTCCGCATCGCCATCGTGATTCGTCGCACTTGAGATGTCCCGGTTTTGCCCCCCATCGTCATATCCGGAATTTTAAGTCGTGAGGCATACGCCGTCCCGCCTTGCGTATTTACAACATCCCACATCCCCCGCATCACCAATTTTAAATTCTCAGGGTTAAATTTTAAATCAGGATATTCCCCATTATGCACTTGCGCCTCATTGGCATAGGCCACAAGCCACGGTAGAACCGCTCGGCCTCCATTCACAAGGCGCGCCGTCATGGTTGCGAGTTGAAGAGGTGTCGTTAAAACAGTTCCTTGCCCAATAGATGCATTAATTGTCTCGCCCGGATGCCATTTTTCCTTACGTACTCTTTTTTTCCATTCTGGATCCGGCATCAATCCCGGCTGTTCTTCAGCAAGCTCAATCCCCAACCGCTCACCTAATCCTAATTTACGGGCCATTGCCGCAATACGATCAATGCCTGTTCGGTTCCCGATTTCATAAAAAAAAGTGTCGCAAGATTGCTGCAAGGCCGATACGACATTCATCGTCCCATGCCCTTCTTTTTTCCAACAATGGAATAACATCGACCCGAAATTATAATGACCCGGGCAATGTACTGTTGTATGCTCATTAATAATCCCCGCCTCAAGCCCGGCCATGGCCGTTACCATTTTAAAAGTTGATCCAGGTGGATATTGCCCTGAAACAGCCTTATTCGTCAGGGGATGTTCTTCATTTTTAGGATCATTTAATTCATCCCATAACGCCTTAGGGATGGACCGTGCAAAAATATTCGGGTCAAACGCCGGATAGGAACCCAGGGCGTATACTTCCCCTGTCTTCACGTCCATCACAACGGCCGATGCCGACCGTTCTTTAGACAACCGTGCATGAAGTTGCTGTTGAAGTTCCGCATCTAAACTGAGGGTCAATCGTTGTCCAGGAATCGCATCGCGGTGCCCCAATTCCCGGACCTCTCGCCCCACGACATTCACCTCGACCTGCTGATCTCCTGCACGTCCCCGCAAATCATCATCCAGCGCCTTTTCCATACCTGTTTTTCCGATACGATAGCCGGGCATTTTCAAGAGCGGATCTTTACCCGCCTCATCTTTAGAGGGCGCCGCGACATATCCAACCACATGAGCCGTTGCCTCCCCAAAAGGATAAAGACGCGCATAGCCTTCATCAATCGAAACACCAGGCAAATCCGGCAGGCTTACTTCAATTGTTGCGACTTGATCCCAATTCAAAAAATCTCTTACAATAATTGGCGTAAAAGATTTTGATTTTTTCGATTCTTTTAATAACGAATCAATTTCTGAATCCCGTAATCCTAATTTTTGTTGCAAATTTTTTAACACCATCTCAATCGGCTTTGCCTGTTCAGGTGTAATGACCGCACGATAATTCCGCGTATTATCCGCAATCGGAACGCCAAACCGATCAATGATTTGCCCCCGCAACGGCATCAAAATCCGTGCATTAATTCGATTATCTTCGGCAAGCGTTGCATATCGCTGGCCATCGACAACTTGCAACCACGCCAGGCGTCCAGCAAGCGTTAAATAAACAAATCCAGCGGCCCCGCCCACAACAAACGCACGACGACTAATGCCGGCAAGCATTTGCGTTTCATCATCCAACATCATCCGTCCGGCCATACTAAAAGCCCCCGATCATGATGAAATCATTCCACGTGTCGGCGGTAATAATCGATGAAGTCCCACCATAATCATCAAACCCAAGGGGAAAAAAAGAATAGTCGCAAGACCATTAATTCCAATTGTCATTTGATTTAAAGATGCATAAGACACAACACTTAAAATCAAAACCGTCATCACCATATCTAGAATAACGGCGACAATAAATGTCATCCACACCATCATAAAAGACTGCCCCATCAACATACGCCGACGGGGCCGCAAAATCCCCGCAATCAAAAGATATGAAAAGGCATGGGTCCCCAATGGTAAAACAGGATTTGTTAAATCCAACAAAATTCCTGTTAAAAAAATAACCCAATAGGGCATCATACCGGGGCGATACAATGTCCAATAAAAAACCACAATCAAAATAATCTGGGGCTTCATAACCATAAAATAAGGTAAAACCCAATTTGCCATCATAAAAAGAGCAAGTAAAAACAAAAGAAGATACACCCCAAATATCCGGAAGATATCACTAAACACTTGCATTAATGTTCTTGATACATCTGTCATGGATGACCTCCCGGTATTTTGTTAACAGGAGAAAGTAAATCCGTGCTGAGGCTTTTTTGGGAAGACCCAGGTTTCAAAACCGACAATGGCGATTCAGGCGTTAATACATCAGAGTTTATAATTGTTTCTTTTTCCTGAGACTCTGCTTTCATATCATACCGCATCCGCACCACCCGCACATAAAGCAATCTGCCAAAATCAGCAAATGGCGCAACATTCACACGTCCATTTTTTTGAATTCGAACGACTCCAATCGGTAAATCCGGAGGGAACACCCCTCCAATGCCCGATGTTACAATCCGTTCATCTTCATTCAATCGACTACCTTCAGGTAACCGCGCCAACATTAAATCCTGTCCTCCGCTCCCCATCAAAATACCTTGAACATTACTGCCCTCGATTCTAATTGGAATACGCGAACTGATATCTGTGATCAATAAAACAGTAGATGTTGTCGCGTTGACTTGCATGACACGACCAATTAACCCCTCCCCCCCAAGGACCGCATCACCCTTCGTTAATCTTTCATTCTCGCCCCCATCAATAATAATAATTTGTCCATAGGGGCCACTTGTATCCCCAATCACCTGAACAGTAACATTGGACAAGGATTGATTAATCCTAACCTTTAATAAACTTCGTAAAGATTGGTTTTCGGCCTTTAAGAGTTGCGCAACATTATACCAATCCTGAAGGCGACGATTTTCTTCGCGTAAATTTTCAGCCTCAGCCCTCACTTGGGTCAAAGAAAATAAACTACCCAAAAACCCATCCAAAATTTTAAAAGGGACACTTAAAATAGAGAGGGGTGTTGCAAGACCATCCATTGTCACGCGTCGCGGCGTTTCAAACCAGACCGGTCGTAGTGATGACATAAATATAAGAATTAAAGCGAATAGCAATAATAATACCCCGGAAATCTGCCCCGCGAACAGACCAAACGGGATATACTTTACATAGGGATTAATACGGGAAAAAGAACGACGCGCCATAACCAAAACGATACGTGCTTCGGGGGGGCTCCGGCAAGAGGGAAATGTTTGAATACCCTTGAACTCTTTTACAATCCAGATAGAATATGATCGGTGTCACCGGAAAAGTCCGAATTAAAAAAATCGAGTTTAACTTTCCGAAATTCTAAAGGATTCTAGCAATGCCTTCTCCTAAAACACCCCCCTTATCCCCTCATTTGCAAATCTACCGCCCGCAATGGACAACAGCCTTGTCAATTTTGCATCGTTTAACAGGCATTGCGCTCACCTTTGGATTGATAATGCTGACCTGGTTTTTAGGTGCCCTTGCTGCAGGTCCCACAACACTTGCTCTGTTTACAGGATTTATTGGATCCCCAATTGGAATCTTCATGCTCATGGGATGGAGTTTTGCCCTATGTTTTCACACCTGCTCGGGTCTGCGGCACTTTTTGTTCGATATGGGATACCTCTATGAGATTCAAAACGCCGAACGCGCCGGAAAAATAGTTCTGGGCACGGCCATTGTGCTGACACTTTTATTATGGATTTACGGCTTCTGTGCGAGATAGGAAAAATTAATCATGAAAATGAAATGGGAAGATCATCCATTTAATCAAGGCGTGGGCCGTGCACGCGGCTTGGGCGCCGCCGGATCATCGGCCACACATCATTGGATCCATCAACGCGTAACGGCCGTCGCCAATGTTTTTTTAACAATCTGGTTTATCATATGGGCTTTATCTGTTTTAGAAAAAGTTTGTACTGTTTCTCGTGAAACAGTTTCTGCAACAACCCCCGTTCATGATATAATCACAGCCTCTCTATCATCCGGAATGAACCCCATCTTCATGATCTTATTTGTGGGATCTATCTTTTATCATGCAAAATTGGGGCTACAAGTCGTCATCGAAGATTACATCCATCATGAAGGCGTAAAAATTGCATCTCTGCTGACGCTGAAACTCATAATTATTCTATTATCAACCACCTGCTTTTTTTCAATTCTCAAAATCACATTGTAATTTTTTTGGAACAGACCATGACCTCGTCCTATGAAATCATCGACCATACTTATGACGTTCTCGTGATCGGGGCAGGAGGAGCAGGATTACGCGCCGCTTTCGGCATGGGTGAAAAAGGATTGCGCACAGCATGCCTGTCCAAAGTATTTCCCACAAGATCACACACCGTCGCGGCTCAGGGCGGCATTTCTGCCGCACTCGGCAATATGGGCGAAGACGATTGGCGTTTCCACATGTATGACACAATCAAAGGATCAGATTGGTTGGGGGATCAAGATGCCATTGAATATATGTGCCGCGAGGCCATCCCTGCAATCATTGAACTGGAACATTACGGCGTCCCGTTTTCACGCACAGCAGAGGGAAAAATTTATCAACGCGCCTTTGGTGGGATGACCACCCATTACGGCAAGGGCACCGCGCAACGCACCTGCGCCGCAGCGGATCGCACAGGTCACGCCATTTTACATACCCTATATACCCAAGCCTTGAAACACCAAGTCGAATTTTTTATCGAATATTTTGCCCTTGATCTAATCATGTCAAAAGATGGTCAATGTTTGGGTGTTATGGCCTGGAATATGCTCGATGGCACGATTCACCGTTTCCGCGCCCATCAAACTGTACTCGCGACCGGCGGATATGGTCGCGCCTATTTTTCCTGCACGTCGGCACATACCTGTACCGGTGACGGCGGCGGCATGGTGGCCCGCGCCGGACTTCCCCTACAAGACATGGAATTTGTACAATTCCACCCGACCGGTATTTACGGATCAGGATGTCTCATTACGGAAGGTTCACGGGGTGAGGGGGGATATCTAACAAATAGTGAGGGTGAACGATTTATGGAACGTTACGCCCCTTCGGCCAAAGATCTCGCATCCCGCGACGTTGTATCCCGGTCCATGACCATTGAAATCAACGAAGGAAGGGGCGTTGGAAAAGAAAAAGATCACATTCATTTACACCTCGAACATTTAGACCCCGCCATCATTCACAAACGCTTGCCTGGCATTGCCGAAACCGCAAAAATTTTTGCAGGCGTTGACGTGACCAAACAACCCATCCCTGTATTACCGACCGTACATTATAATATGGGTGGTATTCCGACCAACTGGCGTACAGAAGCCATCGATATGAATGGCCGCGTCGTCCCCGGTTTAATGGCCGTCGGAGAAGCCGCGTGCGTCTCTGTCCATGGCGCAAATAGATTAGGGTCAAATTCATTACTGGATTTGGTGGTGTTTGGTCGAGCCGCCGCCATTCGGGCATCCGAAACCGTAACCCCAAATGCCCCACATCGTCCAATGGACAGCGATAAAGGTGATGCAGCAATCGGAAGATTAGATTATTACCGGACAAAGCCTGGCGGCATGAATCCTGCTGATTTGCGATTAACCATGCAAAAAACGATGCAAAATCATGCCGCTGTGTTCCGCACGGGTGAAACGATGCAAGCGGGGGTTGATAAAATTGACGCGGCATATACCGCACGCGCCGACATTACGATCAAAGATAAATCGATGGTGTTTAACACGGATTTACTCGAAACCTTGGAACTAGATAATTTATTGCCCCAGGCGGTCATCACCTTACAATCGGCATTAAACCGCACGGAAAGCCGCGGGGCACATGCGCGGGATGATTATAAAGACCGCAACGATAATGTCTGGATGAAACACACCCTCATGTCCATTGATTCCCAAGGCCGAACGCAGACGGCGTATCGTCCTGTTATTTTAACAACGATGACAAACGAAGTCGAACCGGTGCCGCCAAAGGCCCGGGTATATTAAAAGGTAAAATAATCATGGTTCAACTCACGCTTCCTAAAAATTCGACAATTCAACCGGGTCGTACATTTGACGCCTCAAATGGTGGAACACGGTTAAAGACATTCAAAATCTATCGATATGACCCCGACCATGATGCAAACCCACGTATGGATATTTTTATTATTAATCTAGACGAATGCGGACCGATGGTTTTAGACGCGATCATCCACATCAAAAATAAAATTGACCCGACATTGACGTTCAGACGCAGTTGCCGTGAGGGAATTTGTGGGTCATGTTCAATGAATATCGACGGAACAAATACCCTGGCCTGTTTAAAAGGAATCGCGGATGTTGCGGGCGACGTCAAAATTTATCCGCTGCCGCATTTGCCCGTGTTAAAAGATTTGGTGCCATCACTCGATCATTTGTATGCGCAATACGCCTCAATCGAACCGTGGCTCAAAACAACGACCCCGGCCCCCACGCGGGAACGGTTACAATCCCCGGAAGATGCCGATTTTTTAAATGGGTTGGACGGCCGCGGCCCATCAGCGTGTATTTTGTGTTTTTGTTGTACAACGTCATGCCCATCATACTGGTGGAACGGTGACCGGTATCTGGGCCCCGCGATTTTGATGCAGGCGTACCGGTGGATCACCGATACACGCGACGAGGCCACAGGTGATCGTCTGGACGCACTCGAAGATCCGTTTAAACTGTATCGGTGCCACACGATTATGAACTGTACCAAAACATGTCCAAAAGGGTTAAACCCCGCCCGCGCGATTGCCGAGATCAAAAAATTGATGGTGGCAAGAGGGTAGCGGGCCTTACCCCTCTCCCAACGAGAGAGGGAGGGGGAGGGGATATAATAAATGGAACTAAAAAATCTTATTATTATAGGTGACTCAATCGCTCGTGGGTATGTAACACCAGATGGTACTGTTGCATGCTGGGGATCGATCTTATCAAGAAAACTAGCCCAAGACCTTCAAACAAATATTGGTTTGTGTAATTTATCCGTGGGAGGAATAACAACACCAGATATTTTAAAATCATCTTTATTATTATCACAAAATGTTCATGATCCCATTATTATTGTCTTGTCATTTGGTGTGAATGATATTCGCCGCATCGGCCAAGAAGAAAATCTGCCTCCTTGTGAAATTTCAACAAAAGACCGTTTAGAAACGTGGGAAAAAATTATCGATATATTACAAAAGAAATTTTCTGCCCCTATTTTTATTACCGGTATATTGCCATTTAATGAGGCAATATATCCACTTCACCTTGGCCAAGACTACAAATTATATCGATTAAATAAAGATGCCGAACTGTATAACCAAAATCTTAAAGATTTTGCGGCGAAGAAAAACATCACCTTTATGAATTGGGCCACAAAAATTGATATCCATACATGGCCCAATTATTTGATTGATGAATTGCACCCCAATGCAGAAGGGCATAAAATACTGTCTGATATCGCCTATGAATGGGTACGTCAAATAATTTAATTTTATCCCCTCACCCTTCCACTCGCTTGCGCTCGCGGGCCCATCCCTCTCCCGGTGGGAAAGGGATAAAAACGGCACCATTATTCTTAAATTTTCTCGACAAACCCCGCCAAAATACGTCGCGTTTGGCCGTCGTTGAATTTGATATCTAATTTTTGGCCCGCGGCGTGAAAGACAACGCCCACCCCAAAATCGGGATGTGTCACGCGCGTGCCCGGTGGCCAGGGGGTTGATGACGCAACAGGTGATCCACCCTCAACAGATCCCGATGATGATGCGGACGATGAAATCGGAAGACGATGATGGCGATCATCTTGGGTATATGACCCCGAACCCCCAAAACGCCCCGATCCACCACTTTCAAACCGCGACGACACAGACGGTCGGTCCCACGCATCATCGCCGTCCCCCGGCTGGGCAAACGCGGTACCCACGGCACCCGACATGATAATATGGCCTTCGGGCAATTCACCAATAAACCGGGACGGCATATTTTGAACCCAGTTGCCGTATTGGCGGCGTGATCCGGCGCATAAAATCATTGCGGATTTGCGGGCGCGGGTTAAGCCCACATAGGCAAGCCGTCGTTCTTCTTCCAATCCCGCCACGCCATTTTCATCGACCGTGCGGGTTGACGGGAAAATCCCTTCCTCCCACGCGGGTAAAAACACATGATCAAACTCTAATCCCTTGGCCGCATGCAACGTCATAATTGACACCGAGTCGGTATTGGCATTCGTCGTGTTTTCCATGACCAACGATACATGTTCCAAAAACGCCGGCAAAGACGGGTAATCCCCAATCGTGCCCACCAGTTCTTTTAAATTTTCAAGCCGCCCCGGTGCATCAGGGGATTTATCGGCCTGCCACATTGCCGTGTATCCCGATTCGTCCAAAACAACGCCGCTCATCTCACCATGATTGTCATCCGACAACAAACTGCGCCACCGTTTAAAATCGACAAATAATTTGGCTAATGTATCCCTTACTTTTGGCTTTAATGCGCCCGGCGCAGCAATCATACGGTCAATCGCCTCATATAAACTGATGCCTTGCGCGCGCGCAGAGGTGTGCAGCATTTGGAGGGTCGTATCCCCCAACCCGCGTTTCGGGGTGTTGATAATGCGCTCGAGTGCCAAATCATCCTGGGGCTGCACAATCACACGAAAATAGGCCAATGCATCTCGAATTTCGGCCCGCTCATAAAAACGTGGCCCCCCAAAAACGCGGTAGGGCAGGCCAATTTTTAAAAACCGATCTTCAAATTCCCGCATCTGAAATCCGGCCCGCACCAAAATGGAAAATGACGACAGAGCGATCCCTTGCGCACGTGCGCGCTCAATCGCTTCAGACACAAACCGAGCTTCGGATTCACCATCCCACACACCGCTCACTTGAACTTTCTCGCCCATGCCGGCATTTGACCACAATGTCTTCCCTAACCGGGATTGATTGTGGGCAATCACGGCAGAAGCGGCCGCCAATATATGACCTGTTGATCGGTAATTTTGTTCGAGCCGGATGGTCACCGCCCCCGAAAAATCACGTTCAAACCGTAAGATATTTTCAATCTCGGCCCCGCGCCATCCATAAATCGATTGATCGTCATCCCCCACACAACAAATATTATGCGACCCCGCCGCAATCAACCGCAGCCAGATATATTGCGCCGTATTGGTATCTTGATATTCATCGACCAGAATATAGCGAAATTTACGGCGATATTCGTTCAAAACATCCGCATATTTTGGATCTTTTAAAATCGTAATCATATGCAGCAATAAATCACCAAAATCGCACGCGTTCACGGTTTTTAATCGGTCTTGATATTGTCGGTATAATTGCGGAATTTTGCCATTGGCCAAATCTCCCGCCTCATGGGCATGAACATCCAGAGGGGTAAGCGCCTTGTCCTTCCACCGCGAAATAACCGACAACACCAATCGCGGCGGCGATTTTTTTAAATCAATATTTTCAGCCTCCATCAACTGTCGGATTAACCGCAATTGATCATCATCATCCAAAATCGTAAACCCTTGGGTTAGGCCCACTTTTTCCGCATGCGCCCGCAACATACGCGCGGCGAGGGCATGAAACGTCCCCAACCACCATCCCTCAACCGGTTGACCCATCATGTGCGCGATCCGTTCACGCATTTCACTGGCCGCTTTATTCGTAAACGTCACCGCCAAAATTTGCGACGGCCAACACGTATTGGTTTTAAGAAGGTGAACAAGGCGTGTGACCAGCACGCGCGTCTTTCCCGTTCCCGCGCCGGATAACACCAGCACCGGCCCATTCAAAGTCGTGACCGCCTGCATTTGCGGGTCGTTCAGACCGACAAGATAAGCCGGGATCGGAGTAGACGAAAAGGGGGCAGGGGGATGGGTCATACCCCCAGTGTTAGGGGGGATAGAAGAGAATAACAAGAGAAAAATATAGATTTTTAGAACAACAAAAGAGAAATCACATAAATTTTATTTTCACACTAATCTCTCGTCACCCCACCCGGGCCTTGGGCGCGGGGGCGGCAGCGACCTGATTACGGCCGTTATGTTTTGCGGTATAAAGCGCACTGTCCGCACGCTCAATCATTTCTTCAGGAGATTCCCCAACCGTATATTCGGCAACACCCACAGACATCGTGATGCGGCCTAATTTTTCACCCGTCGTCCGGTTCGTCACTTCTTTTTGGGCTACACCTTTACGCAATGAATTTCCAACCGCCATCCCGGCCATAATATTTGAATCCGGCAAAATTATCGCGAATTCTTCGCCCCCATACCGCGCGGCAAAATCACGCCCTTTGATTCCTTCGATCAACGTGCGCCCCACTAATCGTAATACTTGATCACCGACCAAATGGCCGAAATTATCATTAAAGGATTTAAAATGATCAATGTCGACCATCAATAAGGTAAACGACTTACCTTCTATTTTGGTTTCGTTCAAAATACGCTTAATCTCTTGATCAAAAGATTTACGATTGGCAAGGCCTGTCAGGCCATCTGTCATTGCTTCACGTCGTACAATTTCCAAATTACGTTGTAATTCGTGAATGACACGCGCCGATTTATCTAGTTCGTCGTGCAAGCGATGGCTGGTTTCCATCATTTTTTGTGTATCCATCACCAGTCCAGACACTGCCGAACGTAACGTTCCAGGATCATCCGTCCCTTTAATCGTCTGAACCGTTTTTTGTAAATTTTTTCCAAAATTTTCTGTATGTTGCTTCACATCTGCAACAGCGGTATTCACATCACGAATTGTTTCTTGAATTTTTTCTCCCGCACGTTTCATCGCAGATTCAGTACGGTCTTGAGATAAATACCGGGCATAAATTGTCTGAGAATGCTCAAGCGTTACAGATTGCGATTGTGTTACAGACCCCCGCAATTCGCGCACGACATCCATATTCAATTCAGCAAAATAAACATAAAAAAGTTCATACAGTTCCGGCGTCACTGGCAAATCCGCTGACCTTAAATACGTCAAGACTTGCTCGGCGACACGCATCGATGTTTCGATATCACCTTTATAAAACTGCACAATCAAAGGTCCTTAACCCACATTTTATTCACGTCCCACTATGACACGGAAATCCTTAGAATTTTGATAATGAATTATGTAAATGAATTTCATGCCCATTTGGTATTGGGATCAAATTGAACCATTTTACCCCGCACAATCGCCTCAGGAATATCTTCGATTCGGGTCACAACTTGAAATAAATCTAAATTCGATTTTTGAATAAATCCCGTTTTTTCAAGATCATGAATAAGTGCCAAAAGTGAATCCCAAAACCCATCAATATTAACTATTATAATAGGTTTATCGTGCAATCCAATTTGCCGCCACGTTATATTTTCAAAGAATTCATCTAATGTCCCAAATCCCCCCGGCAAAATAATGAACGCATCCGAATGAACAACCATTCCCATTTTACGTTCATGCATGCTTTCAACCACATGACATTCCGTAAGGCCTGTATGTTGCAATTCACGCTCATCCAAATGCTTTGGAATAAACCCAATCACACGGCCTGATGCAGATAAGGCCCCGTCTGCTACGGCGCCCATCGTTCCTGTACGACTCCCCCCATAGACCAAGGTCAGCCCTTGAGCCGCAATTAATTTTCCAACATCCCGCGCCAAATCATAATATTTTTGATCCACACGCGCAGACGCACCACAAAAAACACAAACAGACTGAACAGAATTCATTTAATTTTCTTGTCTAAAGATAAGAAGTTTAAGAACCATAAACCCACTTTTCGCGGGCTTATTCTATGATATGATGAACAACATGAAAACCTTGTTAACGTATTTACTTTCCCGCATCCAATCAGTTCCTCCCTTGGCACAACCTGTATTTTTGGGGGTATTTGCAGCAACGATCCTCATTACCCTCCTCATGCCAGGAGGGTTAATCCTTGGCCCCGCGCTGCTTTCCTTTATCATTATGATCTATGCCGACCCAAATCGCGTCATCCCCTCAGGCACGGGCCTCATTCTTGCCCCCATTGATGGTTATATTACACACGTTACTGAAAATACGGCACTCCCGATTGAATTCGACCAAAACAAAACCCAAACAGATGCTTTTACGCAAATATCCTTCCGACTTTCTTTTCGAGGGTGCCGCACCATTCGAATACATACATCTGGTACAATCCGAGAAGTTTTGCGTTTTACACCCGAACCTAACCCTGAAAAATCTTTTTATTCTTGGTCTCGCATGGATGGAATCGCCATTTTGATTGAAGACCTGAACGGCAATGAAACGGCCCTTGTCGTCTCCGGCGCCCTCATCCCCGAACAAATTCGATTAACAATCAAAGTCGGAGATTCGGTTCTTGCCGGAGATAAAATCGGGATGATCCTGTTTTTTGGAACAGGGGATATCTATGTCCCCACAACAGCCCCATTACTCCGCACAATAACACACCATCTCATGGCGGGAGAAACCGTGATTCAAGCGGCCTCATTCCCCTATACCCCGCATTTCCGGACGGCATAACATTTTATAAATCATTCCCAGCTTGTCCTCCGCCCGAAAGGAGGAGGATAAGCCCCTATTTATCTTTCTTCCGGAACTGATCCAACGACACAACTTCACCCATTTTAGCAGGTGCCGCATTTGGATCTTTTGCCTTCTTCTTCTTCGGCCCTGGCCCACCACCATGATCATCATTCCCAGACGGTGCCGGCCCACCTTCATCGTCATCGTCTTCCCCAACAGGTTGAAATTGTAATGCAAAATTCACAGACGGATCCGCAAAGATACTAATCGCTTTTAAAGGAACAATTAATCGCTCTAAAGCATTATTAAACGACAGCGTTACCCCCAATTTTTCGGCATCCACACTTAAATCATAATACTGATATTGCAGAACAATGGTCATTTCACCCGGATACCGTTCACGCAAATAATCCGGAATTTTAACGCCCGGATGATCGGTTTGGAAGGTAATATAAAAATGATGCTCCCCAGGAGGTTCCCCAAATTGAATAACCTCATCAACCGCCTGCCTTACGACACTGCGCAATGCACTTTCAACCATACGGTCATACCGTAATGTTTCGGCCTCATCAAAATTTTTCTTACTCGCCATAATCTAACTTCCCATCGATAAGCATCTATGGACCCCTGATTCGGATCCTTTAAAATCTATCCTAGCAAATTAACAGCCTAAAACGTAAGGGGTTAATCGCATTGATCGAAGTCCGATAAAAAAGAACAAATCCCCACGAGGCTGTGGTAAGAAAAAAGCTGATTATTCCAATTGAAGCCCTTCAGCCGTATATAATCCAATCACCCGATGCGTATCGCGATCAGCCACAAATATTGTCCCAGGGATTTTCTGTGTGCCATGATAAACATAATCAACTAATGACGCGACTCGGGACTGGTCCACACGCGACAATCGATAAAACCCAGGACCCACGGTCAGTAAAGGCGATTTTGTAAAAACATTATATGAATAATGATCCAGTACATCAACCGCCATAAAATTTTGAACCAATCGCACGGCATCCGCCGGTGTTTTCGTCCAATCTGACAGGGGAGATTTATTGCGAACCCGATCAACCATTTGCAAGTCTGTCCCATTATAAAGGTAAGGTCGGTAAACAAGGTTTGCATCCGCGTGAACAGGGTTTATAAAAAAACCGCCTGAGATTGCCATCAAAACAATCATCAACATATTGATATTATTTACTTTATTTTTAAAACGCGCCATAAATTACCTCATGCATATTCAGGAAAATCTTTTAGAACTCATTAAAGAATATCCTGATATCATTACAAAATGGTTGATATCATCAAAACAGCCCTCTCTGGTCTAAATGCGGCAACCGCCCGCGCAGGCGTTGCGGCAAATAATATCGCAAATGCTGGAAATATCGGCGCCATAGATCCTAAAAATGGCCCCGCAGCCTATACCCCACAAGATATCATCTCCGTTTCAACCCCAACAGGCGGGATCACCACAACAGTTCAAAGCCGAGCCCCTGCAACTGTTGAGGCCTATGATCCAAATAACCCATATGCCGACCCTGAAACCGGACAAATTGCCGTCCCCAATATCGATCTGGCTCATGAAACGATTCAACTGAAAATGGCGGAAATTGCCTATAAATCCAGCGCCGCCGTGATACGCACCACCTCCCAAATGCAGGATGCGTTGTTAAAAATAATCGATAAACGGGTTTAAAAATCTTATCCTCCAGGATACCAGCGATATTTTCCTCTTTTCACCCGACGTAAAATCAGTATAGTAACCCCGGATCAAAGATACGGACCTCCGTATGATCGCGCCGGCATAGCTCAGCGGTAGAGCAGCGGTTTTGTAAACCGAAGGTCGGGAGTTCAATCCTCTCTGCCGGCACCATCCGACGTCCCATGGGGACTTCTCGAAAGTACACCACTCTTTCTCCAAATTTTATTATTTTTTGTGCTATAACAAGATATCAAAACATAAGAATTTCAAAAAATAACCCCTTAGAGAACAATCAAAAGAATGAGCCGGCACCTCGCCCATACTGAACGTCATCTGGTGAAACGCATTGGCTGGTTACGTGCCGCTGTTCTAGGGGCCAATGACGGTATTGTATCAACCTCCAGTCTCATGGTCGGCGTGGCCGCCGCTTCAGGAACGTTCAATGACATCTTAGTCGCAGGCGTTGCCGGAATTGTCGCCGGAGCCATGTCGATGGCTGCCGGGGAATATGTATCCGTCAGCTCTCAATCTGACACAGAACAATCCGACCTGACGCGTGAACGTAAAGAACTCGACAGCAATCCAGAAGCCGAACTTAAAGAACTGACCCAAATTTATAAAGATCGTGGATTAGAAGAATCTCTCGCCCGAACCGTATCGCTTCAACTCATGACAAAAGATGCTCTCGCCACACATGCCCGGGAAGAACTTGGGATCTCTGATATGACAACAGCCCGCCCCATCCAAGCCGCCTTTACCTCAGCCCTGACATTTACAGTAGGCGCATTATTACCCTTTGTTACCGCGATCCTCTGCCCACCCCAATTACTAATTCCTTCCATTTCGCTCGCTTCTCTCGCTTTTTTAGGATTACTTGGGGCAATCGGCGCAAAAATAGGAGGATCGAATATAACGAAAGCCACGATACGCGTTATGTTTTGGGGAGCCTTGGCCATTGCATTAACCGCGGGGATTGGCCTTATGTTTGGAACAACCCTTTAAACAATATACCCAAATATTATTTTATCTCTTTTCCTTGCATGACCTTTAATCCAGAGTCATGATGGCCCTATGACACAAAAACAAACATCTCAAAAAAATAATTATGACGTTATCATTGTCGGTGGGGGACTTGCAGGTCTGTCGCTTGCCGTCTTGCTGGGACGCGCCGGTATTACCATCGGCGTCATTGAGCGGACTCCCTTAACGACCCAAACCATGCGCAACTTTGATGCCCGTACAACAGCAATATCTGCAGGATCGGCCAAGATTTTAACCCATGCCGGCATTTGGGAACACGTCGAAAAAAACGCCTGCCCCATTAACAAGATTGAAATTTTGGACGGCCCGCATTTGCACGGTACCTGGCCGGTACTTTTAAATTTTGATACGCAAAGCGTGTCATCCCGGCACAGACCGGAATCTCATAATAATTCTGAACGAGATCCCGGCCTGCGCCGGGATGACAGTGAGCCCTTTGGCTATATTGTCGATAATATTGACCTGCGCAAAGCTCAGGCACACACCGTCAACAACACAAAAAATATCACGATGATCACCCCTGCAACCGTTGCAGATATCACCATCACAAATAGGCATGCAGCCGTAACCTTAAATAATGGTACGATAATCCGTACCGGAATTGTCATTGGCGCCGATGGCCGCGGATCAATCGTGCGAGATCTGGCAGGTATCCGAACACGGGGATGGCCCTATCCCCATACGGCCATTGTGTCCACCATCACACACACCGGCGCACATAATAATATTGCGGTTGAACATTTTTTGTCCACGGGCCCCTTTGCCGTCCTTCCCTTTACGAATGATGAAAACGGAACACCAAGATCTGCAATTGTCTGGAGCGAACATCCGCATACCGCACGCAAAATAATGCGGATGAATGATGATACCTTTAAGATGGCGCTAATGTCACGCCTGCCCGGTCGGTACGGCGATGTTGTCCATGTGGGGCCGCGCGGGGCTTATCCGTTATCATTGCAACACGCCGTCGATTATACCGCGCCGCGCATCGCGTTGGTGGCAGACGCCGCCCACGGCATGCACCCCATTGCGGGCCAGGGATTAAATTTGGGCCTGCGCGATGTTCAGGTTCTAGCCGATTTGATGATAACAGCAGCGTCATCCCCGCGGAGGCGGGGATCTGGAAAAGAATCAATGCCGGATCCCCGCCTCCGCGGGGATGACGCTGGTTATGATTTCGGCACCCCTGAAATCCTCGACGCCTACGCGCGCGCCCGCAAGCCGGATATTTTGGCATTAATGTCAGGGACCGATATGCTGACAGGGATTTTTGGATCCCGTATCCCGGGCCTGCGCCCTTTGCGCAAAATCGGCATGCGCGTGATCGAACATTTGCCCCCCGTGAAAAACTTTTTCATCCGGGTCGCAAAAGGAGGGTAAATTTACCCCGCCGTTCCCGTCGGTACCACGGGTTCAAATCGGGGGTCATTCCCGGCTTGCCCTGAAATTTGAACTTTTATCGGGGTGCCTTCAGATTTAATTACAGGCGAACTGATATATGGAACGGGATCCCCGGTAATTTCTTTCACCCCTGTTTTTGGATCTTTCCCAATCTTGATATGATCCAATCCTTTAATATTTTTATTCTGTGCTTGTTCAAGTAAAGCAACATTTACTCCCGCGCCCATTAATACGACTTTTTCGTGACGCGCATGCATAGGATCAGATGTCGATACCGCCCCCATCGCTCCATTTAACAATTTTTCTCCATAGGCGCGTTTTTCAGGATCCGTTGATTCAAGTAAAGCGGCAATTTTCGCCCCTGTATCTTGGCTGGCCTTTGCGGCATTTTTGACGGGATCGCCCAAGCCATTAGATAATCGTGACATAATATCACCAATATTTCCAACACCCTCAAACATCCCAGAAAAAATCCCACCAAGAGATCCCAGCATTCCTTTCATATCCCCCATCATGCTCGACATATCCGGCATTGGTGCTATGGGAACTGACCCTGAAAATTCTTGCATAAATCCATTTACATCATTTTTTTCAAGGAAAGACAAATATGCTGCGCGATTTCCTTTGGATAGAAAATTTCGAACAAGTTGAGGATCTCTATCGAATTCTTTTTCAATCCCTTGTCGCAATCCTTCTTTCTCGGAAATCTTTTTGGCAAGCGCCGCGTTTTTTGGATCGGCCATCATTTTCCCAAATCTTGCCTTTGCTTGATCGGATGTATAGATGCGGACTTCATCATCCAATACCTCTCCCTCTACTATGCCAGATTCTACGGGCAAGGCCACTGGGCTAGGCGTTGATTGTGGTGCTGGGGCTGATGCCGCCGCTCGTACGGACTTTTGTTTTACTCCTACTTGCCCCGAAGAAGAAGGAGGGGTCGTCCCCAGTTTAGATTGTTCTGGTTTTGCCAGAGTAGGGGCTGCAAATTGTGCCATATATGTGGCAGGATTTGTCGCCATTTTATTCAGTTCTTGAATCTTTTGACCTTTTGCGAGTTCGATGACCTTGGCACACATTGCCGGATCTTCATAAAGTTCATTCGCAAATGTTTTGGCATCCCGTTCATATTTTGATGGATTTGCATCATATCGATTGGCGACGTTCGTCGCAAAGGCCGGACTATTTCGCCCCAACACGCGTAAACTCTCCACAGCGTCATTATACAACTTCATATCCGCTGGTAATTTACCTCGAGGATTTCTTTTAGAGATATCTCCAAATGTATTGTTGTCAATTTGATCCATATTCCAAAGTGATTCAGCTTTATGCTTCACAAGCACTGTAATCACATCTGGCGCATATCCTTTTTGTGCTAAAGCAACTTGAACCCCTTTTTCTTTCAAACCATCAAACATCTCACAACCCCTCCCCATTCTTCCGCACAACGACGCGGCGTTCTTGTGTACCGATAATCTTACCCTCGGCATCAATTTCAATAAAATCGATCACGCGGGCAAACCTCAAAAATGCATCGACGACATCGGGCACGGGCAACCCAAACGGCATAATTTGTCCCGCGACCGTCACAAAAATCAACTGCCGAAGCTCGGGGTCATAATCGACCCACCAAATCACATCGGGCATTGGCTTTTCGTGAATAAGGACCACTTGGCCCTGATCATTCACAATCAAATCGGGGTTCATGATAGTGTGCAGGGCGGGGATAATCGGCGTATCTGCGGCCTTGGTCGGGGCATCGTCAGCCTGGCCGTTTGCAAGCGCCGCTAAAATCGACTCACGCAGCGCGTCCAGATTATATCCAGACAGATCCACCCCATCGGAGGTGCCTGCGGGAATATTTGCCGTTTGCCCAGACGTATTTATTGTCATATGTAACGCACCCTTCTTTGGGGCCAGTATATCCGATTTCCCCTCTTTTTAGCAAAAAAATTAAAAATAAGGGTTTTTATTCTTTTTTTGGCTTTGCAACGGATGGCCGTAAAATGGGCAAAATGGGTTGAATCACATGTTTCCCATCTGAAACACCCCCCTCACGGCTTAATACAGGCGCGGGACGCCGCTCAATTCCTTGGGGCAAAATTGCTTGAATTGAACCTGTATCCTCTGAAGAACGCTCAAACGGCATAGTTCCTTGGGGTGAACCCGGAGGTGTCGGTGAATGCGGTGACGTTGGCTTAACAGGACGAATTATTTGAACCGATGTGCCCCCTGCCGTATTCGAGGTATTTAATAGAGAATTTTTTCGAGCCCGTTCGATCGCCCGATCCGCCGCAACGACATTACGAACAATAGAATCTTTTAAACCGGATTCTGTCCGCATCCAATCATTGAATACACGTTGCTGGGCGGCTAAATCCGCGGGCGTTCGTGTCGTCTCCCATATTTCTGGTGCCGTCACAACCGGCACACGCGGCCCCCCATAATCACGGGGAGGGGAATAAAATTCAGACGTAACAGACGGCGGAGCCTCAGACAATACAGAAGTCGCTGGGCGACCCATTATCCAATTAGACAGCCATCCCGCTTGAACAGATCTTCCCCCTGAAAAACACAATAACAGGGTTAAAAAAGTACAGACACTTGAAAAAATAACAAACCGCATAGGACCATTCTAACACGATCCAGTCTATTTTAAAACGGTTTGACAATCACCAAAATCACAATCCCAATCATAAATAAAGTTGGGATTTCATTCAAGATTCGAAAATATTTCCCCGATTTCTGACATGTTCCCGCCAATAATTGCTTCCGGTATCGCGCCAGAAAACCATGCACCCCCATCATCAAAATCACCAACGTCAACTTCCCATGGAACCACCCTCCCTGCATAAGAACAGGGTTCGCCCAAATCATCAGAACCCCCGATAAAAACGTCATGATCATGGCTGGGTTCATAATATACCGCAACAACCGCCGCTCCATCATTTGAAAAATGGGCGCAACCAAACTGTTTTGACCTTGTTCCACGTGATACACAAATAAACGCGGCAAATACAGCAGCCCCGCCATCCACGCGATCATGGCAATTACATGAATTGATTTGACCCACAAGTAATATCCCAGAAAAAATTCAGCCATTTTTTTTAATCCTTATTTAAATTCCTGTAGCAGGGACATTTGATCCACTTTAGATCACAATGGCACGCAGGTGCCCCCGGAGCAAGTCCAGGACCCTGTTTAACAGCATCGACAACCAAATCAGCAAGTCCTTGAACAAAAGATGGATGGGTCATCACCGTCCCCGCACGCGCAAACCCTGGCACACCCAAAGTACACGCCAGATCTCGATATTCATGTTCAATTTCAACCAAAGTCTCGACATGTTCAGATACAAACGCATGGGGATAAACCACAACGGCAACCTGATCCTGCGCTGCTTTTCTTAATGCATCTTCTGTTGATGGCTTGATCCAACTCATCGGCCCTACACGCGATTGATAACAAATTTGCCAATCTAAATTTGAAACATTTAAGGCCGTGCCAAGTGCTTTTGCCAAAGCCCGTGCCGTTTGTTCGCATTGATCTTGATATGGATCTCCCCCTTGAATAATTTTGGTGGGCAGGCCGTGTGCTGAAAATAAAATACGCGGCGGGCGCATATTTGGATTCTTTGTATACAACGTTTCATACGCCAATTTAATATGATCAATAGAGGCTTGAATAAACCCAGGCAAAGCCGGATAACAGCATATTGTTCGGGTTGGACTGCTTAATCCAATTTTTGTGGCAATCCCCTTCCATTCTTGAACAGACGATCCCGTCGTGGTGGTTGAATATTGGGGATATAACGGCAACAAAATAATTTGATCAGGGTTTTCAAGTTTCACCCGACGCGCCACGTCCTCTGCCCGTGGATGCCAATATCGCATCGCGATGTGTACCGTATAATAATTGCCATCTTGTCGTTGATTTAAGACTGTACACAATGCATCAGCTTGCTTTTGTGAATTTTCAAGTAAGGGCGATTTACCCCCCATCATACCGTAAGATATTCCAGCAGGCCCCCCAATGCGCCCCCGTTTCCATGCAATATAGCGTGACAACAACCATCGAATGGGATAGGGAGCCGAAATAATAAAGGGGTCCATAAAAAAGTTTTTTAAAAATGGACGAATTGCGGCAACTGAATCTGGCCCACCTAAATTAAAAAGAACAACTGAAATATGACTCATGTTTTATTCCCTAAAATGTTTCATCAATTGTTCAACATGTGCGATTGGCGTCTCTTTGATAATACCGTGACTTAAATTAAAAATATGCGGATGTCCTGATGTTTGATTTTTGATCTTAATAATTGCCTCATCCAGATTTTTGCCGCCCTTTAATAAAATCTCTGGATCTAGATTTCCCTGCGTTGCCAATAATTTTGTTGTAATCAAATCCAATGATTCAAAATCAAAATCCTCATCACATTGAAGGGCCCGAATCCCTGTTTGATCAATATAATCAAAAGTACGCTTAGAAGATAATCTTGGAAATCCAATAACCGGTATTTGAGGATGAGCAGCTTGCAGCGCTTTAATAATTTTTATTGTCGGTGCAATTACATATCGATCATATAAATCATCTGTGGCGCGTGATGCCCAACTATCAAAAATTTGAATAATTTCAGCTCCTGCTTTGATTTGATCTTTTAAATATAAAATTGTTACGCTTGTAATCTTTTCAATTAAGGCATCAAAAAAAACTGAATCATTTAATGCTAACTCTTTGGCTTCTGAAAAGAAATGATCTTTTCCTGACCCTGAAATCATGTAACATGCAATCGTCCAAGGGGCCCCTGCAAATCCAATTAAACTCGTTTGATCAAATTTTTCAATAATCAATTGTTTTTGAATGCCACGTACTGTTTCTAAAACAGGTTCCCAAATTTTTTGAACATGAATATCCTCTAATTTTTTTAAATCTTCAAATGTCGTTACAGGTTTTAATCGCGGTCCTTCCCCTGTTTCAAACGTAAGATCAACCCCCATTGCATGGGGTACCACCAAAATATCAGAAAATAAAATTGCCGCATCAAACCCAAATCGCCGAATAGGTTGCATCGTAACTTCGGTTGCTAAAATTGGATTATAGACCAAATTTAAAAATGACCCCGCTTTTTGCCGTATTTTTTGATATTCCGGCAAATATCGTCCTGCTTGACGCATGAGCCATATCGGCTGGCGGCTTAAAACATTTCCTGCCAATACTTTCAAAACGGGTTTCATAAAATTATCCTTTTTCTCGAAATGACCTGATGGTTGTCGTCCAAATTAATTAAAGAGTCAAAGTTAATTTAAAGGTAGTTCTTTGTTATTAGGCCCTGTGAATAAGGGGGGTAATTTTTAATCCTCAATCTCATCCACAGGGTATAAAAATTAAAATGCTTTATAAAAAGAAAAAAGAAAAATATTTTCTAAAATTATCCATTCGCATAATAAGGGGCTACTCACAGGAATAACCCCTTACTTGCCTATTCTGATGAATTGTGGATAAAGTATAAAGCGAAAAGAGTCACATATTATTAGACCCTTTATCAAGATGTTATACAGACACCTTGTGGACGAATCGTTTAAATAATTTTGTGTTAAATAAATAATTTTTAAAATATTCAAAAAGAAAGATTTTCATTCATGTTTACAGATGCTTTTGTGAAATGTACGACAGAAGAAATTATTTCTTTTTTAGAACGCCTTGATCAAGAAATAAAAAACCATGGGTTTATAAGTGAAGGACTTATTCTTCTTAAAAAACAAATTTTATTTTATCCAGATTCCTTTTTTTACGATATAACACAAGCCGATCAACATCCATCTAAAACAATGCAAGTTATAATATCAAAAAACAAATTTTATATATGTGATGGTAATATTGATCGACTTTTAAAATTTAATAAAGATTATCCCCTTTTCTTGGATAAGACAGTTGCTCTTGATTATGTGCGATTTTATTTTGCACACAGTATTGGCCCCCGGGGCATTTCTAAAATCATTGATACAGTAGATGATTTACAGCTTAAAGAGGAACCAACGCCTGTCTTACGCAAAGCGCTGCACGACAAAATTATTCCGCTTGCTTTAAATGTTGTTCTTACAAATGGGGGATATCAAATACGTGGTACTCTATTGGTGGAACAAACAATTTTTAGTACTTTTATTAATATTAATTATATGGGACAAGTTGCCGTCGAATTGGGGCGCGTCCTTGCGGATTTATTACCCACGTCGTCTCGAATCCTTGAATCTTAATTCATTTTTAAATTATTTTTTCGTGATTGTAATCTTTGATTCATCCTTCTCTCATCAAGATTTAACCAAAACAGCGGATAATAGAACTTGTTCAAGCAAGATGAAGTGTCTGTGACCTTCATTTTTTGGTTTCTTTATATATGAAGGATATATCCGAAATGTCGGACTTATTTGATTATTCAGCTCTTGTTGCATCATCGGGCATCCGTATGGCGTATACTTTAAATAATAACCAACCTGTGAAATGTACATTGGTTAGTGAAGAGCCTTTGTTTTATTTAGATGTTGTCCCTACTGAAATTGAAGAGGATATATCGTTCGATTTTGCAGACCTTGATTTGATAAATAATTTGCACACAAATATCGATGATATAAACACATCTATGCCAGAAGAGATCACCTATAATATCTCGTCAGAGTCTATTTCATTATTCAAAGAACAATTTGGAAATAATAAGACATTTAAAAATAAATCTACTTTATTAGAATGCCTTGAAAAAATTCGTACAAGTCGTATGGGGGCAACGTTACTTGATTTCATCGAAAGTCAAAAAGTAACGATTTTAGAAGCCGATCAAATGGCTACAATATTTTATGACCGGAAGAATGCACAAATTACAGTGCGTCAAAATTTAACAACTATTGAAAAAACACTCCTCATTGTACGAGAATTACGCCGCGTCTGGCAACAAAAGAAAGGGGCATTGATTCACCCTTTATTATTTCATCCCGACCATGCGATTTTGGTCAATCGCCTTCAAGCAGCTGATTTAATGACAAATCTTATCCGGGTTGCCTGGGAAATGAAGTTAGCGGGGGATCAAACCGCATGGAATTATTTAGAAGAAAAAGGGTACAGTGATTTAACCAAAACATTTTCCCGGGAAGCTTTAACAGATTTCAGATCATTAAGTTCGGGGCATGCCTCAGCTGCAACATTTGAATCCTGGTTTATGTCAGAACGGTGCCGGGCATTTGATCGAATTTTAATTCAACAGATGCTCGCCGATTATCAAACGTACGTGCATTCAGCAGGACATATTGAAACATCACGTGTGTTATCACATCAAATAATCTCTGCTTTAGGTGAAATGCCTTACGGTAATAATTACCTGTCGTCTCATGCCATGATTATTTTGGAAGACCCCATTTTTACGGAAATACGAGATCGGTCAAACGCAAATTTCCTATGGTTTATTAAGTTTGAGCAATCATTTAAACAAACGGAACGCGACTTGCATCAAGGGGAACAGACATCTTTATCTAAGGATTCTTCTGTCAATGCCTCAACAACCGCGACCATTCTTTCTCTACCCAAAATCGACGCTGATCGATCGGATCTTGCCAAACGTCACGTTCAAAACGGACAGACTAAAATCATCGATCTGCAAGGATGGCGTGCCCGCCGTCTTGATACCCTCTAACCCATTCGGGTCTGCGTTTCATTTTGTGTTAAAACCTTTTTTTGATTACCGGCGATTATCATCTCCGGAAAAGGACTTCTTATTGTCTGAAAATATCCAATGTCAAAATATTAAAGAATTAAAAGAAAAAGAAAGTGATTTCGGTCTGGATCGATCGGCAAAAGGACTTGGAGAATTTTTACAAAATATTTTAGATTCACTTTTGTGTTTTCCATTGGGGGAACAAATAAGTCATTCTTTTAAAAATGGCCAATGGACAATTGCTCTTCACGCATCCGATGATCAATTACCGCGTCTTGATATATCCGAAAAAATATTATCACTACCGAATAATCAAATGACCGTTGCTGCTATTTTAAGGTCGCCTTATTTCAGAAACCGATTAGTTTTGGCTTTTTTACAAGGGCTTCGGCGGGCGGATCGATTAGAAAATGCGAATTGGCCACGGTTATTGTCGCCATCATCTTTTTTATTGGCCGAACGGATTAAGGCTGCAGATGCTAATGCTGTTATGATGAATCTCGCCTATGGATTGGCTGGAACTTATCCCGATTTATGGCACCATGCCCAAGTCATGGATGATGGTGATATGATTATATGGAGTCATTTGGATTTTGACCTTGCGGGGTCATTTCATGAATGGTTTCGACACAAAGGTCGCGTTGGCCGATCTGACCATCAAGCTCTTCAAATTATGGATCAAAAAATCAGGGATACGCCAGATCCCGCCTTGTATCGCCGAGGATTAACTCTTGCTGCAATTCGGTCCTATTGTACAGTGGACACGCGGCGATCCTATCTTGATGACCAAACGGGGATGATCACACTGGATGGTCTTGATACAATTGATGCCGCATATCTCGCTCAAATTGAACGGGATCAACATATTGTAATGTATGGGTCTGTTGGTGTCCGGGATCGAAATCTTGCCGATCGTTTATTTTGGAACGTTACATAAAAGGGGTTTTTGTAAAAAAGCAGGCCAAATGTCGATCCAGCCCTGATGGTGATTTACTCCTGGAATAATAGAGATTTGAATACAAGATGAGCTTGGTAATGTCGATTGATAAGACAGGGCAATATCTTGAGGGATGGTCGTATCATCGCTACCCACAAAATGTTGTTGGGGAATATGGGATAGGCGATCGCGCATTATGTTTGTTAGGGGGACGGTGTCTGGCATAGCAGAAATTTGATGCAGGGTTGTAAAAGCGGTGTTGTCAACGTTTCCGGCAACTGTACGTAAAGTTTGAATATCCCGGCGCGACCCGGCCAGAATCAAGGCGATGTATGCCCCTCCAGAATATCCAATTATATCAAAAGTCGGAGCTGAATGATTTGAAGAATTTCTTGGATGGGGCGTGGATTTTTGTACATTAATTTCCGAAACAATTTTATCAATAGCGTTTTGATAGGCGTTCATGACACGTGGGCCAAACCGATGGGATGTCCAATCCCGTACGATACAGTTTTGCCCTGGCGTATTTAAGGAGACAAATTGGCAGGGTCGACCCAAATAAATGACATTGGGGCCAGAGTCTTTTAAGGCCAAATTTAACCCAACAGGATCAGATGGAGTCGGGTTCAAGGCGGGTTCATGTCGGGATATCCACGCGGCGCCATCTCCTTCAATATAGAGATGAATAGGGAGTGTCGGGTCGGTTATTCGACTGAATCGCCTTAAGATAAAGGGGGGGGCTGAAATCGTATCAGCAAAAAGCCCCCCTTTCTTTGCGATTTCCAAGGCATGATCTGTACGGTTTGCCGCCGATCCTGCAAAACAAGATATCAGTAAAAACGGGGATATTATCAGGATTATCCTCAAAGCATCCCGTTGGCTTGGTCTCCAATTTTTGATTTGGAGCGTGTCGAGAAAAGTAAGTGAAAATTTCATCCCATTATTTATACACAATTTTTTAAGAAAATCGATGATGACTACTTGAGGAGAAGAGAATTTTAACGTTATTATAGTTCTAGGAACGAATCTATCCCCTCCTTTTGTCGTTTATGGAAGAATCCCATGTTTTCGCGCTTATTTTCTTTTTTATCGGCTGATATGGCCATTGATTTGGGTACCGCCAATACGTTGGTGTATGTGCGCGATCAAGGTATCGTTTTGAATGAACCCTCCGTTGTGGCGATTTCCAACTATGGTGGCCGTAAAGAAATTCGGGCCGTGGGGGTCGAGGCCAAGCAAATGCTGGGGAAAACGCCGGAAAACATCCAAGCCATTCGGCCTTTACGCGATGGGGTTATTGCGGATTTTGAAGTCACCGAAGCAATGATCAAGCATTTTATTCGTAAAGTTCATAATAACCGTTGGTTTGCGGCACCAAAAATGGTGATTTGCGTGCCGTCGGGATCCACGGCTGTTGAACGTCGCGCGATTCAAGAATCGGCGGAAAGTGCGGGCGCCGCTGAAGTGCATTTGATCGAAGAACCAATGGCAGCGGCCATTGGGGCGGGGTTACCGGTATCGGAAGCCACCGGGTGTATGGTGGTTGATATTGGGGGCGGCACAACAGAAGTTGCCGTTATTTCGTTAAATGGCATCGTATACGCGCGGTCAGCCCGTGTGGGCGGTGACAAAATGGACGAGGCTATTATTGCCTATATCCGCCGCGTGCATAATTTGTTGATTGGTGAAACATCGGCTGAAAAAATTAAAAAAGAAATTGGGTCGGCTTGTCCCCCGGCCGAAGGCGAAGGTCGGACGATGGAAATTAAGGGGCGCGATTTAATGAACGGCGTGCCCAAAGAATTAATGGTCACTGAACGTCAAATTGCCGAGGCGTTGATCGAACCCGTCGGCCAAATTGTCGAGGCGGTTAAAGTTGCGTTGGAACATACTGCTCCTGAACTTGCGTCTGATATTGTCGAACGTGGGATTGTTTTAACGGGCGGTGGCGCGATGCTGTCGAACCTTGATTTTGTTCTGCGTCATGCGACGGGTCTGCCGGTCACCATTGCCGACGATCCATTATCGTGCGTGGCGCTCGGGTCCGGTCGTGTTCTTGAGAATTGGGACGCGATGAAATTGGTATTGATTGGGTCGTATTAAAAAGAGGGGAGAGGGGTTTTCTCTTTCCTCTTCACTACGCTACAATCCTACATTTTTTAACGCACCCTTTTGTGTTTTTTCCAAAATTTTTATATCGAAATTGGCGATCATCTCATTAAACACGCGGTGCCAATTGACCTCGGCTTTCAAGTGGAGGAAAACGGATCCCAGCCCCAACGCCGCACGGTCAATAAACACAAATTCACGGGGGACACGTACGCCCCCTTGGCTCCGCAGTCGTTTGTGCACTTCTTCGGCCGTCTCGCGACCATAAATACCATTCGTTATTTCCCCAATGGGACGGACATTATTATCCAATAAGGGGGCGTATAAAAATTTAGCCCATAGGGTTAAGGTGTCGATCAAATCATTCGATAATCCGGTGAATCCCCATGTCTCAAAGGCATGGACGGCGAGTGCGCGGTCGTCACGTTCCAAGGCATGGTATAAATCAATCACGCCACCGACAAATTTGCTTGGGAAAATTCGGACACATCCAAAATCCATTAAATTAATGGACAAATCATCACGGACTGAATAATTCCCTAAATGAGGATCGCCATGAATAACGCCATATTGATAAAATGGAATATACCAAGCACGAAATAAATTCATCGCAATTTGGGATCGATCCCCGCGAGAAGATGTTTTATAATTTAAAATTTTTTGACCATTCATCCACGTTGCCGTTAATAAACGAGGAGTAGATAGTTCGGGGACGAGAGTTGGTACATGAACGCCCGGTACAGAACTCAACATATCTGCATACAATCGCATGTATTTTGCTTCAAGCACATAATTAAGTTCTTCATGCAATCGATCCGATAATTCGGCATGAATTTGATCTGTTTGAATGGCGGTATCATATTTTTGGTACAGGCTAAAAATAAAATTTAATTGCCGTAAATCGGCATCAACGGCCGACATCATGTCCGGATATTGAATTTTGCAGGCAACATTTCGGTCGTCATGTAAAACGGCTTGATGCACTTGTCCTAAACTTGCTGCTGCGGCGGGGGCTATGTTAAAAGATTTAAATTTTTTTGCCCAAGTTGGCCCGAGTTCGGTGCCCATACGCCGTTTCACGAATGCAGGGCCCATCGGGGGGGCGTTTGATTGCAATTCTTGAAAAGCCGTTGCGTATTCAGGAGGTAGCGCTTCAGGGATTGTCGATAAAATTTGTCCGACTTTCATCAAGGGCCCTTTTAAATTGCCAAGAGCCGTAACAAGTTCTGCCGCATGTACATTACGGTCAATATCAATACCAAAGAATTTTTGTCCAGCCAATCGGGTGGCCAATTTTGCTGCCGCACCCGTGACACGCGCATAACGTACGACACGGCCCGTTAAATGGCTTTTGTTGTCGTCTTTGGAATCCATTATAGGTGACGCTCCTTTTCCTATTGCCAAGCACAATAACCCTGAATTGCCTTTAGCTCAAGTCTGTGAAAGAATGTGTTATGACCGAACATAAAATGCTTCAGAAATCTATTGACGAGAAACGCGATTCTTTTTTAGAAAATGCGTTGCCTTTTGTTGCAACAGAAGGGTGGTCAAATGCGCTAATACATCAGGTATCTGCCGAATTGGGCGTTGATCATGATTATTTTATGGCGTTATTTCCCGGGGGTCTTGAAGATTTGGTCGCTCAATTTTCAGATGTTTTGGATCGTCGAATGATCGAAAGTTTGGCGGACCAAAAAAATAAAAAAATGAGGGTGCGGGATAAAATCGAAGCAGCTGTTCTTGAACGTTTTGCTGTTGCTGAACCCTATAAGGACGCATCGCGTCTGGCATTGGCGTATTGGTCTGTTCCACCGCGTACTTTACGGGCGGCACGTGTTGTCTGGCGTACAGCAGATCGGATGTGGGATTTTGCAGGGGATACCGCCACAGATTATAACCGTTATACGAAACGAGGGCTATTATCGGGTGTGATTACCTCAACAACATTAGTTTGGATCAAAGACGTGACGGATGATTATGCGATGACACGTTCTTTTTTATCGAATCGTATTGATAATGTTTTGGAACTTGGGCAAGCACTTGGTAAGATAAAACCACGCTAAAAATAAAGGTAAAAAAGGATGGTTTTTTCACAAAGTTTTTATCTTTTTTTTGCCATTTTTATGATGACTTTATCGGTTGTTTCCAGCGCACAAGTCCGCGCCGACAGTTTGTTGAATGACATTATGCCCTCTGTTTTTGGAGAGCGTGATCGAGGATCCAAACCTGAAGAAACCCTGATTGCGCCGTTTGCTCAAGATGATCAGGGATCGCGAATGGTTAAGCCTGATGAGGCTGCTGATTTAAAACATCCAGAAAATTTGATGTCAGTCACGCTACCAAATCATGAGTCTCTTTATATGACGACATGGGCTGATGATATTGTTGCACGTGTGATGTCTTATAATTTGGAAGGCATAACTCAAAATAGAACTCAAGATTTAACAGCTCGAGAAAAATTGTTAAAAGAATTTTTTTTGCCATCTGGCATATTGAATGTGAATGCGGTATTTCAAGATCCTTATTTCCAAGAGCGACTGGTTCAAAAATCAATGCGAATACAAGCCTTTGTTGAAACCCCCGCAACAATTCAAAATGAGGGCGTTTTTGGAGGTGTATACCGATGGCTCATTGATGTACCGGTAACAATTACTTTTTTCCCACAAGGGGATGTTCAATATAAAGGAGCTCAGGCCAAGGCTTCTTTATACGAAACAAAAAAAATAACGATACGTCTTCAAATTGGTCGTGTAGCCAGCGGATATCCAGATGGAATTGCGATTGAGAGCTTTACTTTTGTAGGGGCTATGCCATAAATATAGCGAACAACATTTAAAAGCTATGATCCTCGATGAAATGAGGATTTAAATTCAATATATAAAAAATTCAAAAAGGAATATTTAATATGGCTCAAACGTTTAAGAAAAACGATGATGATGCTACGCCTCAAGAGGTAATTACCATTGATGGATCAACGGGTAAACGGCTTAAATCTTTTATCGAACGCATTGAACGATTAGAAGAAGAAAAAGCGGGTCTCGCGTCCGATATCAAGGACGTGTATGGCGAAGCCAAGGCCATCGGGTTTGACCCAAAAATTATGCGTAAAGTGATCCGGTTGCGCAAACTGGATGAGGCCAAACGGTCTGAAGAAGAAATGCTGATCGAAACATATAAAGCTGCAATCGGAATGGCATAGATACTTGATCCTCTTTTTTCAGAAAGAGGATCATTTTTATATGACGCCTTTTTCGATGAGTAGTGCTTTCAGTTCTCCATTTTTATTCATTTCGCGGACAATATCACATCCCCCAACAAATTCGCCTTTGACGTATAGTTGAGGGATTGTCGGCCAATTCGAAAAAGCTTTAATTCCGCCGCGAATGTCTTCGTTATCTAAAACATTAATATCTTTAAACGGAACGTTTAGGGATTTAAGCACTTGAACCACAGCGGCTGAAAATCCACACATCGGCATGTCGGCCGTGCCTTTCATATACAGAACCACGTTATTTGCGGTAATATCATTTTGGATCGTTTCGGCAATCGCGGTCGTGGTCATGTGGAGCCTCTTTTTGGATAAGTTGTTCTTCTATTTTATGCGGGCAAAGGTCTCGCTGGTCAAGGGGTAAGGGCGCAGACTTCAAATTGATTTCTATGTTAATCATGTAAAAGTAACATAAAAACGATGTTATATTATGTATAATTCAAAAATAAAAAGCATTTTCTGAAGAAGGTATATAATCATATCACAGCGGAAATATGAACAGATTTAAGTGAGCAGGTGCGTTTCAATGGCGAGGGCATGCAGTTCTCCGCGCATGGCGTCGCCCAGGGCCGCATAAACCATTTGATGTTGGGCGACCCGAGATTTTCCGGAAAATTGTGGGGCAGTCACGATGACTTTGAAATGATCACCGTCTCCAGCCAGATCTTCAACAACCACGGTCGCGCCGGCAAGGCCAGAGATGAGGCGGGTATGAATATCGTGAGCGGTCATGGGCATAGGGGTGTTATCTCGTGAAGATGGACGTAAGTCAAGGGATAAGGTGCCACCCCGGCTTTCGCCGGGGTGGCACTGTTCTCTTTTTAGGAGTGTAACAACGATTTTTCTTGCAAATACTCTCGAATTTTGGTGTTTAGACGCAGAACATTTTTATAAGGATTTCAAAATTATGGCCAGCTATCAATATACCTATGTCATGCAGAATTTAGTCAAAACTTGGCCCGGGGCGCCTAAGCCAATTTTAAACGGGATTACCCTGTCGTTTTTCCCCGGTGCCAAAATTGGCGTCTTGGGGCCGAACGGTGCGGGAAAATCAACGTTGCTGAAAATCATGGCCGGCGTTGATACGGAATTTGGCGGCGAAGCGTTTGTGGCCGACGGAGTCAAGGTGGGATATTTGGCCCAAGAACCAAAATTAGATTCATCATTGACCGTGCATGAAAATATTTTATTAGGCCTCGCGCCGCTTAAAAAACTTGTCGATGATTATAACGATATTTCAATGAAATTTGGCGATATTACCGATGATGATGAAATGAATCGCCTCATTGAACAGCAGGCGGCATTACAAGAAAAAATTGATGCAGCGGACGCGTGGGATTTGGACCGTACGATCACCGTTGCGATGCAAGCGTTGGGATGCCCCCCGGGAGACAGCGCAATTGACCCCTTATCGGGCGGCGAAAAACGTCGCGTTGCGTTGACAAAATTATTGCTTGAGAAACCAGATTTCTTGTTGTTGGATGAACCGACCAACCATTTAGATGCCGAAAGTGTTGCGTGGTTACAGCGGTTTTTGGGCGATTATCCAGGCACCGTTGTCATGATCACGCACGATCGCTATTTCTTGGATAATGTTACGGGCTGGATTCTTGAAATCGATCGCGGTCGTGGCATGCCGTACGAAGGAAATTATACAGCTTATTTAACGCAAAAGAAAAAACGTTTGGCTCTTGAATCGAAACAAGAAGAAGAACGTGAAAAAACATTGCAGCGCGAGCTGGATTGGATCAACGCAACGCCCGAGGCTCGGCGCAAAAAATCAAAATCGCGGATTGCGGCATATGAAGAAATGATTGCGAGCGGCGAGAATGAAGTTGTGTCGCATGCGCAAATTGTCATTCCAACGCCCCCGCGTTTGGGCGACATGGTGATTGAAGCCAAGAATGTGTACAAATCATTCGGTGATAAGCAATTGTTAAAAGACGTCTCGTTTAAAATTCCGGCGGGGGCCGTTGTGGGGATCATTGGGCCAAATGGCGCGGGAAAAACAACATTATTCCGTATGATTACGGGCCAAGAAACGCCGGATCAAGGGACGTTCAAGGTTGGCGATACGGTAAAATTGGGCTATGTCGATCAATCGCGGGACAGTTTGGATATCAACAAAAACGTATGGGAAGAAATTTCGGACGGCCTGGATATTTTAAAACTGGGCAAAATTGAAAAAAACAGTCGTGCGTATGTATCGGCATTTAACTTCCGCGGCGGTGATCAACAGAAAAAAATCGGCATGTTGTCGGGCGGGGAACGTAACCGGGTTCATTTGGCCAAAATGCTAAAATCAGGCGCGAATGTTTTATTGCTTGATGAACCGACGAATGATTTGGACACTGAAACATTGGGCGCATTGGAAGAAGCACTCGAATCGTTTCCGGGATGTGCTGTCATTATTTCGCACGACCGGATGTTCCTGGATCGTTTGGCCACGCACATTTTGGCATATGAGGGGGACGGAAATGTTTTTTGGTTCGAAGGAAATTATGAAGATTATGAAGTGGACCGCAAACGTCGCATGGGGTTAAGTGCGGACGATGAAACGCGGTTTAAGTATCGGAAGATTGGATAAAATGCTAGCCTAGCGCAGGCCGAGAGGGCAGGGTCAAAACTCAGGAATATTTTTTCCAAATAGCCCCATCTCCTAATTTATCAATCATCTGGGCATGAGCGGTGGCTTCAGTTTCAAGAAGGGGAAAAGATCGTGCGGGTCGTATCGGTCGATCGGCGATAATCGGTGATTGGATTGAGGCGTCGTTGATTAAATCGGCAGATGAATGAGTAGGGGCGTTTTCTATTAATGACAACCCCTGTTGCCGCCCGCCCTTCATTTCCAAATACACATCGGCCAGCAATTCAGAATCAAGAAGCGCGCCGTGATACGTCCGGTTTGATAAATCAATTTTATACCGGCGGCACAGGGCATCCAGGTTGGCGGGCTGGCCTGGAAACATTTTCCGCGCCATGATGACGGTGTCGACAATAGGATTGGCGAGCGCTTTGTATCCCAGTTTTTTCAGTTCCGCATTTAAAAATTTTAAATCAAACGGCGCGTTGTGGATGACCAGCGGGGTGTTCCCAATAAATTCCAAAAAAGGCTCGATCATTAAATCGATCGTTGGTTTATCGGCCAAAAAGGCGGTGGTGATGCCGTGTACAGCCGTGGCATCAGGGGGTACATCGCGGTCAGGGTTGAGATAGGCATGAAAGGTTCGGCCCGTTTGAATATAATTATGAATCTCGAGGCATCCAATCTCGATAATACGGTGGCCTTCATCCGGTTCAAACCCGGTGGTTTCGGTATCTAAAATAATTTCATACATGGTCTTTATATACCTGCTTTAAAAGCTGTTGTAAATTTAAGGCAGTGTCTTTTAATGTTCCGCTTGTATCCAGAATATAATCTGCGCGGCGGCATCGTTTAACGTTTGGCATTTGTGCAGATTTAATGGATTTAAAACGCTCAACGGTCATGTTGGGCCGAGATAAAATACGGGCGCGTTGTAGGGCAGCAGGGGTAGAGACAACCATGACTGCCGTACATAATTTATCGGCCTGCGTTTCAAATAATAAGGGAATATCAAGAATGATCAAGTGGGTGCCGCGGCGTTGATGCCGCGTGATAAAGCGAATTTCAGCGGCACGAACCAAAGGGTGCAGAATAAATTCTAATTTATGGCGGGCGGTGGGGTTTTTAAAAATAATTTCCGCTAATTTGCGCCGATTTATTTTTTGAGAGATACGGTCGTAGCATGTTGGAAAGGCAATCTGAACAGCAGAAACACCCGCTCCATTTTTATTGAGTAATCGGTGGATATATCTGTCCGCATCGAAAACTGGAATCTGGATAGCGCGGCACAGGTTAGCAATGGTTGATTTTCCCATGCCGATCCCACCGGTTAACCCGAGAATGATGGTTTTTTTAAATTTCATGTTCATCGTGTCGATCATACAATAAAAAACAGGCTTCCGGAATTCTCCAGAAGCCTGTTTCGCATTTGGTCTTTCTTGGGGGAGAAGAAGAGACCAAAGCCAAACGATGCGACAGTCGCCTGTCGGGAATCGCTTGGGATGTGTGTATGCCAATTCTTTCAGCGTACGCGTTGATGGCGTCACACCTCTTCTATAAGGGCCGTCTGTCAGATTTTGGATACTGGGGGGACCTTAAATAAAAAATGCACTTTATGCAAGTATTTAATTCAATTCTGAAAATAAAGAATATAAACCTATTTTTAAATCGTGTTGGACCCAGGGATCAAATCTGATACCATAAGGGCCAACAATGTTTGGCATCCGCTAAACAGGATTTTGCACGACTGAATGTTAGAACGATCGAAATTATGGCCGAGAAAAAAGATACAGGAACAACGTTGGCATTAGGATGGGGGTTGATGCTTCTCTTCTTATCCAGCATGGCTTTTTTGATCTGGATTTATAATAAATATGAAATTATGAATGCCGTGCGATGGGTGCGATGGGCTGAATTACAACCCTTACGTCTTTTTATATCACCAGATAAGATTATGTTTACTGATCGATCGGGGATTCCGGTTACATTTAAAAATTTTGTGGATCTTGTAAGATCCACACCGACACTTGAACTGACCCCGCCCATGATTGTGATGATTTCGGCGATTACGATGGTGTATTACAAATATTTTTTGACGATTATTTTTGGGTTGCTGGCATTTTGGGTTATGTTTTATGGTCCGTCGACCTATTTTCGAAAAAAATATAGTTTGGGAACATTGATCAAATCTCAATCTAAAACATTTCCTTATATTACCCCTTTGATTGAATTTAATCCATCAGAACAGCCCTTTCGGGCCCCTGGTTCAAAAGTCCCCGCCGAGTTGCCGCCGTTTTCAGAAGCCCTTGGTCCTGAAGAATGGATTGCTTTTCAGATGATTCCGACATTTACGGATCGTCAAATTGATCAAGGGGCAGTCGGCGCAGCTTTTTCTCGCCAATTGGGTCGGCCGTGGAAGGGATGGAAGGCTTTGCCGGGATATAAACAAGTTTTATTGGCATCTTTTGCCTTAAAATCGGCGCGCAAACGTAAGGAATCGGATGAAATGGTTGGAAAACTGGCTCAATGTTGGGTCAATGGGAAATTACGTCTTCAGGCGGGCTTATTGCGTGAGGCACGTGGTGTCTTACGAAACGAAAAAATTTCTGGGAAAATTCTGGCAAAATGCCAACAACATGCGTTTGAGACGACCGCGATGCTTCGGGGGCTTGCCACGGCGCGTGAAGAGGGCGGGGTACTTGCTCCCGCAACTTTTATCTGGTTGCGTGCGTATGACCGTGAATTATGGTATCCCTTAAATAATTTGGGCCGTAATGCCTATCATATGGAGGCGATTGGGGCGATGGCCCATTTCAAGGCCGAAAAATTAGCGCAGCGTCCGATTGTGCGACCGCGTGTTGAAGGGGCCGTTGAAACATTGTCCGATTATATGAAAAGTTTGCGAGCACGCCCCATCCCTGAGGTTGATTATACAGGAAGCAAACGTCGTCCCCTGAAAAAAATTCAAGGAGCGGTAGGATGAATATTGTTCAAAATCAAGATGTTTCTATACGCGATGATCTTTTGGTGATTACACTTCATGATTCGGTTAATCCTGTAATTTGGCAGATGGATCGGGATCGATTTCGCACGGCCGCCTTTGATGTGTTGCAACGACAATCAGCATTTTTTATACGATTTAAACCTCGAGAAGGAGCACCGACGGATATTGCCGAATATACAGATCGGGCACGCGCGCTGGTCGTTTTAAAATCTATTCAACACGTTCTTATGGACGGACCGAATACAGGAGCTCAAAAATATTTTGAAATAATAGGGACAAAACCGCGAACACAACAAATAATTTTGGCGGGTGCATGTGTGATTTTGTTTGTCGTTTTATCCGTTATTTTATTTACGCTTATTCCGCCGCCGACAAATCAAGAATCAATACATGGGATGGATATCGCGCCGAGTGTTGAACCAGGGATCCCTCAATCGGCAGATGATGTGTTTAAAAGTCAGGAGTCCCGCTAAATGAGTTTTGATACAAAAAGATATGAAGTTTCTCAAAAGTCGTTGCTGCGGGACACACGTCCTTTAAGTCACCGGATGGGTGATTTTTTTCGTGAATCAAGCGTGTCGATTTCGGTATTCGTGGGGTTTATTTTCTTTGCTTGGTACCCTGACGTCATGCCGTGGTCAGATATATTTTTACCCATCGCGTTTCTTTATTTTTGGTGGTTGCGTCGGGCCGATAAATCCTTACCGTTTAAGATGCCTGCAACGACTCATATAAAAGATAAAAATAACGAAGGGCCGGGTAAAAGTGGAAAAGCAGAAGGCATGCTGTTTTTGGGAAATGAAAAAAAGACGGGGGAAGAACTGTGGCTAACTCCGGATGATGCAAAAACGCACGTTATGTACTTGGGGACGACCGGATCTGGAAAAACTCAAGGTTTAATATCACTGGCCAGTAACGCGTTGATGTGGGGATCGGGGTTTGTTTATATCGACGGAAAAGCGGATACAGATTTATGGTCATCCTTGTCATCGATGGTGCGGCGCTTTGGTCGTGATGATGATTTGTTTGTCATTAACTATATGACGGGAAATTCGGATACCAAGGCACCGTCAAATACAATGAACCCATTTTCAACGGGCTCTGCATCTTATCTTACGCAAATGTTGGTATCACTTTTGCCGGATGCGACGGGTGATAACGTGATGTGGAAAGAACGTGCCGTGTCGATGGTGTCGGCCATTATGCCGGCGCTTACGTGGAAACGTGATCATCAAGATGTTCCATTATCGGTATCAACCATTCGAAATTATATGATTTTGAATAACATCATTAAATTATCCCGCGATGATCAAATTCCGGTCGAGCTTAAAAATGCGATTGTAGGATATTTGGACACTTTGCCGGGGTTTGTTCACGCGGCTTTTGATGATAATGGACAGGTTAAACCTCCTGGTCCCGATACACCAAATGTTGATACGACGACATCGTTTACACAACATGGCTATTTGTCGATGCAATTGACCCGGGCATTACAATCTTTGGGCGATGATTACGGGTATATTTTTGATGCGTTGGCAGCAGATGTTGACATGCTAGATGTCGTTTTAAACCGCCGCATTTTGATTGTTTTGATTCCGGCTTTGGAAAAATCGGCAGATGAAACCGCAAACCTTGGGAAGATTGTGGCGGCAACGATTAAGGGAATGATGGGGGCGACGCTGGGCTCAACAGTTGAGGGTGAAAGTTCAACAGTCATTGATAATAAACCGGTTCATTCATCCACGCCATTCATGACAATTTTTGACGAGGTTGGATATTACACAACCCAAGGGATGGCTGTGATGGCGGCACAAGCGCGGTCATTAGGATTCAGTTTGGTATTTGCCGCACAAGATTTGCCGGCACTTGAAAAACGCGTAAAAGAAGAGGCGCGCTCCATCGTTGCAAACTGTAACATCAAAATTTTTGGAAAATTGGAAGATCCAACGCAAACCAAAGATTTGTTTGATAAAACGATTTCCAGTTATTTCGTCACGGAAGTTAAATCATTTAACACGCAACTCGATTCAATCAGTAAAAATTATTACGACAGCGCATCGGCCAGTATCGAAACGCGCACCCATGTTAGTTATGAAGAACTGCGTGGTTTTCAATCGGGTGAGGCGGTGATTTGTTTTGCAGGGAAAAGCGCAATTGCAAAAATGTACTATGCGAATCCAGGTCATGCAAAAGCGATGCGGGTCGCACGGTTGTTACCTCTGCCTCCACCGTCAGAAACGATGTTAAAACATGTAGGAGATGTTACAAAACTTCGCGATTTGATGTGTAAAAAAGGATGGAGTGCCAAAATGGCGGATATTGCATCTGAAACACCGGAGGATATAAAGGGGGCTCTGGCGGCTTTTAAAAAGGGCCGGGCATTTTTTGGTACAATGGTTGATGCAGCCATAATGGCGGTCGCGGGCGCTTATGCGGCGTCAAATCCTGTTGATTTAACAATTACAGAACCACCTAAAACACAAGAGACAACGGAACAGGGAGATCAAACATCGCCGTCTATTTCTGTTCAACAAACGACAACGCCACTTGAAAATTCTTCTATATCGCCTGCAACGGCATCTTCGCCTTTATCTGGATTGAAAAATTCAGATATTGAAAAATCCTCAGGTTTAACGAATACCCAAAATCAACAAGGTTCTACGGTATTCATTTCCAATCAAGTGTTAAAAATATTAACAGACGCTAGTGATGAATCGCGGCAAATTTTGGAACTTACGGATGCATAATTTACCTGGACAATCTGGAAATATTTTTGCGATTATTTTGCTTGCGGTGGTTTTATTTGCAGCTCTTATCTTTGTATTCTCACGTGGGATGGATACAGGTGCCACGCGTATGACAACCGCGTCTGCCCGTGCGCACGCCGTTGATACAATTACGTACGCGCAAGATGTGGAACGCGCGGTACAACGATTGGTTCAAAATGGAATATCCGAAAATGAGATCAGCTTTGAAAATGCTACAGTTTCTGGATATGATCATACGCCGGCGGCACAAGATACGGCCAAATTATTTAATAGCAGTACCGGCGGTGGGTTGAATTGGAAAACGCCAACGTTGGGTCAGACATCTGTGACAACAAACAAATGGCTGTATACAGGGGATGTTGTTGTAACAGATCAGGAAGATAATGGAAAAAGTGAATTGCTGATGACACTTCCGGTAAAATCAGAGGTGTGCATTGAAATTAATAAACAACTGGATACGGGAATTGATTTATCGGGCACGATTGGTACAGTCACAGGTGCAAAATTTACAGGCCCTTATTTGGATAATGCGGCCATCGTGATGGCACCAGGGACGGGATTAACATCGGGGTGTGTCGCGGGGTTGATCACAAACGGAACGCAAACGGGGGATTATACGTTTTTTAAAGTTCTGATTGCGCGGTAAAAATAATTATTTCTACATCCGCTCCGGTACATCAATGCCCATCAACGATAACCCATAGGTTAACGTATCGTGCGTGGCGCGACAGATATGCAGCCATGTTCGAACTTTGATCGGATCGGTTTCTGACAGAATATGATGCGTGTTATAAAATGCCGAAAATTCCTGGGCCAGGCGGTACAAATAATCGGCCAGAATATGCGCCGACAGATTTTCAATCGACATCGAAACGGCGTTTGGAAAATCGACGATCAACAAGGCCAGGGCGCGTATGTCGTCATCAATTAATATCGCCCCAGACTCGTTGATATTTTTTTCAATACATTTAACAAGGATCGATTGAATTCGAACAGCTTGATAGAGAATATACGGTCCGGTTTTGCCTTCAAATGACGTCATGGCATCCAAATCAAAAATATAATCGACATGACGTGGATTTTTAAGGTCTGCAAATTTAATCGCGGCAACGGCTACGGTACGCGCGATATTATCGCGTTCATTTGTTGTCACGTCGCCCGCCATGTGCGAGGCGTCCATCCGGTCACGTGCCTTATCAATACCCATTTGGATGAGATCTTGTAACCTGAGCACGCCCCCGGCTCGTGTTTTAAACGGTGTCCCGTCCGGGCCATTCATGGTGCCTATCCCTGCAAATTGCAACTTAATTTTGTCAGGTGGCGCGATGTTCGTCATTTGCGCCGCTCGAAAAACTTGTTCAAAATGTAATCCCTGCCGTTGATCCACAACATAGATGCACCAGTTAAGAGGAGGGTTATCACGCGCCGACATTCGGTCGATCAAGGTTGCAAGGTCGGTTGTGCCGTATAAATAGGCACCGTCAGATTTGATCAGGATCAGAGGAGGAAATTCTTTTTTATCATCATTTCGGGCAACATTGACAATCACTGCACCGTCGCTGTCAACGGCGTATTCCCGTGCGCGTAAATCAGAAACCATGGCTGGAATTAACGGTGCAACACAATTCTCACCCTTCCATAAATCAAAATGGACATTCAGTGCGCCATAATTTTTGGCCATCGATGCACATGACATGGTAACAATATTGGCCCACAGGGCATTATATCCTGGATCGCCCTGTTGTAATTTAAATGTGGCTTGTTTTGCGCGGTCCATTCGGTCGGGGTCGGCTTTGGACGCGGCAGCGGCGGCTGGATAGATTTCAGTTAAATCATCGAAATCCATGGGGAATGTATTTGGGAAATCACTCGATTTTCCGGGCGTAAAATACGGCCAATCCGGATAACGGATTTCAAATTCAGAAATAACCATCCCGGCCTGTAATCCATCATCACCCAAATGAATGTCTCCAATTGCGTTATACCCAGCCGCGCGTAAAATGCGACGCAATGTATCCCCCACAATGGCGGTACGCAAATGTCCGACATGCATGGCCTTTGCGGCATTGGGCCCGCC
>CAZLPZ010000005.1:0-22096 GCA_964561535.1 uncultured Pseudobdellovibrionaceae bacterium
CGTTGGAATAGACAAGCATGGCACCCTGCGCGCATCTCATCAGGGATCTCGCAATGGGTGCCACTCTCGATCCGCGGAAAGCACATCTGGTCCGCCAGCACGGCGACATCATCGCAATCTATACCTGGGTGAACGACGAGCGCGCGCTGGTGCTCATCCCGGCGCATCGCAAACCTGGCAGCCCGTGGTTCGTGGTCTGCGAGTCGGCAGCCTACCGGTACGACAATCCACACTATTTGGCCAAGCAGTCTCGGAAGGCCGCCGAGGTTATCGGCATGGACGAGACGCAGGCCGCGTGGTTCAAGATCGCCACGATCATCATTGAGGGCCTGGGCGACCTGATCCGCATGCCGTCGGCGCCGGAAAAAGAGCTGATGTCCGCCCCGATCGGGCACATGGAAATCAGGGAAGACGGCGAGTTGATGACGGGCCGCGATATTGTCCTTGAGAAGGACGAGCCCGAGTATGCCTAGCCTATCGTACCGCCCAGTCCGCGGCCGGGCCTCTGGTGACCAGTATTCGGACTGGCTGGACGGCGATGCCCCACCGCAGGATGCTGCTCCGTCGCATCCGATGGACTCTGACGAGATGCGGGATGAGCATCGGCGCATCCTCCAGTGGTTCTACCTGGAGCGCGACAAGCAGTGCGAAAACCGACTGCAGATGTCGATGGACGCCGACGCATACGACAACCGACAGTGGGAGCCGGAAGACTCCGAGGTACTCTCCGACCGGGGCCAGATGCCGCTCGTCTACAACGAGGTCGCGCCGGCGGTGGATTGGCTGATCGGAACCGAGCGCCGGACGCGAGCCGATTGGAAGGTGCTGCCGCGCTCCGAGGACGACGTTCAGGGCGCCGACGTGAAGACCAAGGCTTTGAAGTACGTCAGCGACGTCAACCGGGCGCCGTTCGCCAGGTCGCGCGCCTTCGGCGATACGGTCAAGGTCGGTGTCGGGTGGGTGGACGACGGCGTACAGGACGACCCGACGCAGGAGGCGCTCTACAGCAAGTACGAGGACTGGAGAAACGTGCTCTGGGACTCGTGCGGGTACGAGCTTGATCTTTCCGACTCACGCTACCTGTTCCGGTGGCGATGGGTCGACGAAGACATTGCCCTGGCGATGTTCCCGGACCGAGCGCGCGCGATCCAGGCGGCGATTGAGGACGTGTCGGCATACGACAACGACAGCGAGCACGAGGACGACCCGTGGTATCTCGGAGAGCCTTTGTCAGGCTCTCGCACGGGCGTCGTCAGGGCGGCAGGAACCGGGGTCAGCGCCGATGCTGTACGCCGGCGGGTGAAGCTGATCGAGTGCCAATACCGCAAGCCGCTGTCGGTTCCGATCGTCACCGACGGGCCGTGGAAAGGGACGATTCTTCCCGAGAGATTCCAACAGGAGTACGAGACGGCTCCTCGCGTGATGATGCGCGTCCACTTCGCTGTCTTCACCGAGGCGGCGATGATTTCCTGGGCGCCGTCCGGGCTGCGCCACAACCGGTTCACGCTGACGCCGATCTGGTGTTACCGGCGCGGCCGGGACCGGCTTCCATACGGCGTGATTCGCCGGGTGCGAGACATCCAGGCTGACATCAACAAGCGGGCATCCAAGGCGCTCTGGTTGATGAACACGAACCAGATCATTGCCGACGAGGGGGCCGTCGAGGACTGGGATCTGGCGCGTGAGGAAGTCAATCGGCCGGATGGTGTGATCGTCAAGCGTGCCGGAAAGCAGTTTGATATCCGGCGCGACACGGACGCGGCCAGTGCTCAGGTCGAAATGATGACCCTTGGATCGCAAAGCATCCAGAAAACGATAGGCATCAACAATGAGAACCTGGGCCGGCAGACGAATGCAATCAGCGGCGCGGCGATCGAGGCGAGGCAGAATCAGGGTGCCGTTGGAACAACCGAGCCCTTCGACAATCTGCGCTACGCCATCCAAGTGCAGGGCGAGAAGCAGTTGTCCCTCGCCGAGCAGTTCATGAGCGAGGAAAAAATAATCCGGCTGACCGGAGAGAAGGGCAAGATCGACTGGCTGAGGATCAATCAGCCCGAAGTGCAGCCGGACGGATCGGTGCGCTACCTGAACGACATGACCGCCAGCCGGGCGGATTTCGTGGTCAGCGAGCAGGACTATGCCGGGACGCTCCGCCAGGTCATGTTCGACTCGCTCAACAAACTGAGCGCCAAGCTACCGCCGGAAGTGTCTCTTCGCGTCATGGCCATCGCCATGGAATTCTCGGACCAGCCGAACAAGGATGAGGTCGCAAAGGCAATCCGGGAAGTTATCGGCGGGAACGTTGCCAACGGCGAAGATGCTACCCCTGAACAGCAGGAGCAGGCGAACGCGCAGCGCGAGGCGATCGAGGCGCAGCGAGAACAAGCCATGCTGGCTCTCGAAGAGCAACGCGCGAAGGTGCGCGAGATTAACGCCAGGGCGGCGCAGATCGAGGCAGAGAATGCGGCCGGCGGAGCAGGGCTGGCGGCGCATGTTCGCAGCCAAGCAGCGGATCAAATGGATGTGCTGGCAGAACAACTGCGCCAGGCCCAATCGGAACTGGCAAACCGGACGATGCAGATTCAGCGCGACGCCGATGTGCGTATTGAGGTCGCGCGAATCGCGGCCGAATCGAAAGAGCGGATCGCGGAGATTCAGCGGGCGAGCAATGCCAAACTCGACGGGCTGAAAGCCAAGATGGATTCCTAGCCTGCGGCACAAATTGCCCACAAATTGCCCACAAATTGCCCACAAATTAACCACACAACAACAGGACGGACAGGATATGGCCAGCATCAGCTTAGACGAACAAACTTCTTCGACGCTCACGGATGCGGAACTCGAAGCGATCAAGGATGATGGGTACAGCGAGGACGAGCGGCAGGCTCTGGCATCGATCGCCGGAGACGACAACGAAGGAGACGACGGGCCAGAAGATGACGACGAGGACGACGGCGACGACGGTGAAGACGAAACCGGAGAGGCAGCCGAGCCACCGCAGGAATTCAGGACCAGCTATCAGGCGGCGCTACCCGAAAACTTTGATGCCACGCTGGCGGCGATCAACGACGAGGCGTCAAGGCTCGCCACGCAGTTTCGTGATGGCGAAATCGACTTCGACGAGTACACCGCCGCGTTGAGCAATGTCACTGCTCAACGCGATGCGCTGACGGCGACGAAGATCAAGGCCGAGATTGCGGCCGAGATGCAGGCGCAGGACAGCCAGCAACGGTGGCGATGGACGGTGGAGCAGTTCATCGCCCGAACCGCGGCCGATGAGAAGATCGACTACCGCACCGACGCGGCCAAGCTCAAGGATTTTGATCTGTTCGTCAAGGCGCTGGCCTCCGACGACGCCAACGCCAGCCGTCCGTCCGAGTGGTTCTTAGCTGAGGCGCACAAGCGCGTCAAAGCGCTGCACGGGGTTGCCACTACCGCACCGTCGGCCGACACGCGGCAGCAGACCACCAAGCCGACGAGTCGAAAGCCTGACCTGAAAGCGGTACCCAAGACACTGGCGCACGTGCCGGGAAGTGACGGAAGCGGCGATGTAGAAAGCGAATTCGCCGACCTCTACAGGCTGGATGGCCTGGAGTATGAAACCGCCATCGCGCGCATGTCGCCGGCTCAACGGGAGAAGTTCGCGCGTGACGGATAACAAGGTTCAGTCGACGATCACGGTCGACGTCGAAGTTGGCGAAATGCTGACGATCGGCGAGACGGTGGTCGTCGAAGTGCTGGCCAAGTCCGGCCGGCACGCGCGCCTGAGACTGCAGGCGCCTCGCGAGGTAAAAATCGAGCGGAAGGCTTCGCGATTGATCCCAAGCATGGCAAGGTAATCGACGCAAGAAACAAAGAGCAGTGGCAGTGGCGCGCAGGAGTGCTCCATGAACGTGGAACTTATCGTCATAGGAGTGTCTCATGGCACGCACCATCATCGGCGTCAATGACGCCAAAGCAGTCAAGCGGTATGCCGGTCTGCTGGCGTACGACGAATCCCAGAAGTCATACTTCAATCAGCGCTTCATCGGTCGCGGTGCCGAGGCGGAAACTCCGATCCAACTGCTCACCGATCTGGAGTCCGACGCCGGCGAGATGATTGCCTACGATCTGCTGGCCGAACTCAAAATGGCCCCGATCGAAGGCGAGAACAACCTCGAAAACAACGAGGAACAACAAAAGTTCTTCACCGACACGATCTACATCGATCAAGCCCGGTGCGGCGTGAATACCGGCGGCCGAATGACCCGCAAGCGCACCCTGCACAACCTGCGGGAGAAGGCTCGCCGGCAGCAGTCGAGCTGGTGGGCGCGCCTCAAGGACGAGATTCGCTTCATCTATCTGTCCGGCGCGCGCGGCGTCAACGCCAATTTTCTTGTGCCGACGACGTGGACCTCGCGGGCGAACAACGCACTGGTGTCACCGGACAGCAACCACCTGCTGTACGGCGGCAACGCGACGGCCAAGAACAACATGACCAACGAGGCATCAGGAGTCGCTGGTTCCGACACGTTCGACCTTCGCCTTATCGACCGCGCGAAGACCAAGGCGGACAGCCAAGGCGGCGGCGCTACCGGTATCCCGGTCCTGCAGCCCTGCAAGTTCGACGGCAACGAGTGTTTCGTGTGCGTCATGCATACGTTCCAGGAGGACGACCTGCGCAGCAACACGAACACGGCTCAGTGGCTCGACATCCAGAAGGCCGCGGCGACCGCAGAAGGCCGCAATTCCCCCCTATTCAAGGGTGGGCTCGGCATGTACCGGGGCGTCATTCTGCACAGCCACCGCAACGTAATCCGGTTCAGCGATTACGGCGCTGGCGCCAACTACGAGGCAGCCCGCGCGCTGTTCATGGGCTCGCAGGCGCTTGTTGAGGCCTACGGTTCGCCCGGCACCAGCCTGCGTTTCGACTGGAACGAGGAAACCCGCGACAACGGCGACAAGATCGTGATCAGTTCGTCGTGCATCTGGGGCACCAAGAAGGTCACTTTCACGACGGACGTCGGTGCGCAGGACTTCGGCGTGTTCTCCCTCGACACCTACGCCGCCAGCCGGTAATCCGAACAGCACGACACAGAAGGAGAATTTGAAATGGCATTCACCAATACAAACGATTTCATTACCGGGCGCGCGCCGGTTCCTACGCCGGCGGGCGGCGAGGTTGTCGCCGTTCGTTTCGCTTTGGCTCTGTCGACCGGCGACCTGGCGGCGAATACTATCGGCCAGATTGGCATCCTGCCGGCTGGCTGCGTCCCTGTCGGCCTGCCGATCATCGATGCAGCGGACCTGGACTCCGGCGCTGGTAACGGAGTGTATCAGCTTGGCATCCTGGATGCCGCCGGCACGGCGATGTCTTCGGCTGCCGCGGACGGCGGCGGCGATTGGGGTAACACCGGCACCGCCGTTGCGACGGCTTTCTCCAAGCAGATTACGCCAACGCTCAACAACATCGCCACCGTAACGGCTTCGACCAGCGACCGGAAGCTCGGTGTCAAGGTCACGACCGCGCCGAGTACGGCGGTGGCCGGCACGCTGGGTGTCACCCTGTTCTACCGGGCGGCGTAACCTGCCGGGTATCGCTGTTTGACGATCGGCCGGGACGATGCTCTGGCCGAATCCTGAAAGGGTTTCTCCATGAGCACCGTTCTGGTTTTTACATCCATACCCGCTCGCCGAGACGGCACCGTTGTGCTCAATATCGACGGCAAGCCTTTCGTCTTCTCGCGCGACGAGTTCGAGATGCTCTCGTGCGAAATCCCGAGTGACGTTGCGCACCTGATCCCCGACAACGGCTGTTTTTTTTCCGAGCGTCCGATTGCTCTATCTCCTGCAGTCGCCACCGTTGTGGAAAAAGATGCTGATGGAGATGACGACGACGACGAGGGAGACGAAAACGGGCCGCTGATCGAAGAGTCGGTGTTTTCCGGTTCGACTCCCCCGGTTGCTACCTCGGCCAGGCCGCGCGGCCGGCCGCGCAAGTCGTAAGCGTCCTGGTGGCCGTGCGCTATGACGCTACTGGAAATGATTTCTCGATGCAGAAGTAGGGCGTTCGACACAGCAAAACCCTATTTCTGGTCTGACGAGCAGTGGACTGATGCGCTGAACGAAGCCGAGGAAGAGGCGTGCATTCGCGCAAGGCTGCTCGAAGACGACTCAATCAGGACCGTTGCGGTCGAGCAGTACGCCTACGTCAAAATTCCGCCGGAAGCATTCCTCGTTCGCCGGGTATTGGTAGGCGGTAATCCGATCGATCTTTCCTACCAAGACGACATGGCTTCTGCCCTTCATCGCGGTTGGGAATCAGATGTCGGAACCCCATTGCGATGCTACCGAACGGGCGACAGATTGCGATTGCACCCAATCCCGATTGAGGCCGCCGATGTCATCCTCTCAGCATTTTGCACCCCAACAACCCAAATGCTGCTGAGCAAGGCCGACGACGACACCCCGAAGATTGCCGGTCGCCTGCACGTCAAACTAATCGATTGGGCGCTTGCACGCTTTTACGGCGTTGAAGATGCCGATCATGCAAACGCAAATCTTGCTGGAGTTCATGAGGCGAGGTTCGTCGAGACGTTTGGCCGTAGGCCAGAAGAAACAGAGATGCGGCGTACCGCGCTTAGGGCTCGCCGTTCTTCCAGCGGACACTTTTTCTGAGGCGTCGACCATGAACAACAACTCGGTGCAGTGGCCGCCGTACTCGACAAGGGGCGCATCGAGTGAATCCTGACCGCCTGACTATAATCACTCGCCTGGGATCGACCGACGATATCCCCATCCGTGTCGAGGGCGACATCGAGTTTGCTCTGATCGCGTCGATCAGTAAGGGCGCCCCGTGCCGCATTGTCACCCAGGCTGCTCACCCGCTGCTTGACGGGTGGCGTACGCAGGTCGTCGACGCGGCCGGGATGATCGGACTGAACGACGCGCCGGCCATGCGCGTGACAGTCATCAATGACACAACGATTGACCTCGCCGAAGTCTCAACGCTTGGACAGCGCGCACATACCGCCGGAACCGGAGCGTTGAAGTTCCGCGCACCGAAAGACCTATCCGGGTACACGGCGGCACGCATGGATATCAAGCGCGCAGTCGGCGGAGCCGTCCTAGCTTCGCTGAGCACCACCGATGGCACCATCGAGATTGACGCCGCGAACAGCGCCGTCTGGCTGCACATCACGCCGACGACGCTCGTCGAACTCGCTGCCGGCGACTATGTGTTCGACATCGAGCTACTCGACGGCACCGCCGTTCTAGCCCTGTGCAGCGCCGACAGCATGCTGCATCTGCTTCCAGAAGTCACTACGAGCGCCTGATCATGGCCAGCACATTCCCGACCTCGCTCGACACGATACCGGACGCCCCGACGACGGAGAAGCTTGGCGAATCTGCACCGAAACACTCCGAAATGCACAACCTGCTGCGGGACGCAATCGCCGCACTGGAGGCGACGGTCGGCACGGATGCCGCGGCCAAACTGGCTCGGCTGCTTGGGGTTCTGGGCGGACAGACATTGATCGGCGGGACTGCGGCTACTGACGCGCTGACGCTGCAGGGCACTTCGGGGGATGGCACGGCCACGGCTGATGCGGTAAACATCAACGTTGGAAACAACGGGGAAACCCGCGCCGTTCGGGTGCGAAATGATGAGCGGATTTCAGTCGGCAGTGCGGTTGCTCCTGGTGTTGGCAACATGCTCATCGACTGGGAGACGTATAAAGGGTTCGGCAATGAGGCGGGGCAATCCGGGTGGGACGCCAATATCCGAACAGGCGGGGTGCGGTCGCTTTCCTCTACTGAAAAACGCCCTGCAGTACATAACGCCTGGACGTTACAACCGAGCGATAACACCGCGCTCTGGCAAATATCGTATTTGAATGAACTGCTCGTCCCTGAGACGAATACCTACAACTTCACAGGTCTGGACTCCTTCGGCACGATTGACCTGACTGCTATCAAGGGGTCGGGGTCGAGCAACCAGTTTCACAACTATACCTCTGAGGTGGCGTATCACTCTTCGGCAAATGCTACCTTTATCGAGGGCATAGCCGGACGGGTAATCCATTACGGTTCAGGAACGCTTACAGGGGCCAACTCCCTTTTTGGTCTATCCGAGTGCAGAGCGGCAGGAACAATCACTTCGGCCTGGGGGACAGAGGGTGTCGTCAGGGCGCGTGCCGGTACGATCACCAACGCCATTGGTGTAGGGGCCAAAATCGGAAGTTACACCGGGGCGCTGGTCACGAACGCCTACGGGGTGAATATCGGCGGGCCACAGGAATCCTGGACAAGTTCTGGGAGTATCACCAACTGCTACGCGCTCTACATCGGCTCAGGCACTAACGTCGGCACCAATAAGTGGTCGATCTACAACCAGTCCCCGGCAGTGGCCTACTTCGCCGGTTCCCTCGCCCTGGGTGTCACAGCGGCATCGGCCAAGGTCCACGCGATCAGCACGACGGAACAACTGCGACTGGGCTACGACGCACCGAACTATCTCTCATCGACCACCGACAGCACCGGCAAAACGACATTTACCGCAGTCGGCACCGCGCCGAATCTGAAATGGTTGATGTCCGACGCCACGACCAATGCGATTTACGATCTGGTCACGTTCTCGAAGAACTCCTCGGGCGCCGGCGCTGCTGGGCTTGGCGTGCGCGTCAATCTGGCCGCGAAGAGCAGCACGACAGCCGACACCCTGGTCGGCGCGATTGACGCCTCCTGGGTCGATGCCACGCACGCCTCGCGCAAAGGCCGCGTCAAGATCAGTGCCTACGACACGGCGATTCGAGAGTGCATACGTGCGGAAGCCAGCGGCACTGCTCCGATGCTTGGATTCTACGGGGTCACTGCGGTCGTTCGTCCCACCGCACTGACAGCGCAGCTTACAACCCTGACCTACACCGCGCCGACCGTAGCGGACTACGCGATTCAGAACCTGACGAGTACGGGAGGTTTCGGCTTCGTCACCGCCGACGAGGGCAACAGCGTTCTCGCCGTGATCAAAAACCTGCAGGACCGAGTGGCGCAGCTTGAGACAAAGCTGCAGTCCTTGGGCCTGCTCACATAAAGGCACCATCATGGACTACAAGCAATCCACCGTCACTGGTGATTCATGGCAGCGATGCCTGCACATCGAAATCAACAACCCGAGCGGCGGCACCCCGGTGATCCGCTTCGACGAAGAGCGGCGCGTGCTGCTCTCGGATGGCACCTCGATGGGTTTCCCCGAAGGGGCTATCCAGAAGGAATTCACCGACCCGGCCGTGGCTTTCCCACTGCTCGACCCGACGACGGGCAATCCTGTCGGCGCCACCATCAGTCACGGCGAGGTGTATGCCGTGCTGTGGAGCCTATACATGGCGCTGGCGGCGGAACGGGATGCGGCCATTGTCGAGGAGCCCCCGCCAGTCGATTTCCGTGATCGGTTCGGGGAGGACTGATGACGCACCTGGCGACATGGGACGACCCGGTTGTCACCTGGGACAGCTTGCTGTACTCCTGGGACGGCGAGTCGCTGTTCCCGGTGGATATCGCTGCTCTGCTGCGCCAGCGCTCCGTGTTCGCCCAGGTTGTCGAGCCTCGCCCGTTTGCTTGCATTGAGCAGCAACGCCCAGTCGCCTGCATCGAGCAGCAGCGTCTCGTCGCCCGCATCACCCAACAACGCCTGTACGCGAGAGTAGCCGATGGCCATTGACACCCACTGGGATAACGTGGTGCTGCTCCTCCCGATGGAGGGGGCGAACGATGTGCCCATCGTTCAGGACCTGAAAGGTCACGGCATCGTCGTCAGCGGCAACGCCAAGCTCAGCACGGCACAGAGCCCGGTGTCGGTCGGGTCGTCGCTGTACCTCGACGGCGCAAACTCGCCGGGGAGCTACATCTACACCGCGGATAGCGAAGATTGGCATTTCGCAACCTTCCCCTACACCATCGAGTTCTGGATTTACATCGTGGCGCTGGATGCCACGGAAACGTGGCTGCTGCATCAGAGCAACGGCGTGGGCGGACAGAGCCCGGTGCATATCAAACTGAGCACCACCGGGCAGATTGTTGTCGACGGGTCAATCACCAACTCGGGATGGCACTTCACCGGGCTCAGCACCTCGGCGCTATCACTGAGCGCATGGCACCACATTGAGGTGTCAGACGACGGCACGACGTTCCGTGTCTTTGTCGACGGGGCTGTCGGTGCGTCGCGGGCCACGTGGTCAAAAACCGACAGTTCGTACCCGCTGACGCTCGGCGGCGGGTATTCGTCAGGGGACCGAGAATCCAACATCTACCTCGGGCCGGTGCGCATCACGAAAGGTGTGGCGCGACACACGTCTGCGTTTTCGATCCCCACGACGAGGTTCCCCAGTCCGATCATCCAGGGGACGGTACTCGACAATACCGCGACCCCTGTTGCACGCACGGTGTTTTTCCACGACCGCAGTACGCAAGAGTACATCGGTGGCGTCCTATCCGACGGCACGACAGGGGATTACACCTTCTACCCGCCGGACTTCGGCGAGGTAACAGCGACGATGCTGTGGGAAGAGGCGGACCCGCATTTCGGCGATGTGGTCCTGGCCGCGCGCTTGACGGCGGCAGGATTCCCGACGCTGACAGGGCAGACGCTCACGACGACAGGCACGGTGACATCCAGCAGCGCGGAAGCAGACCCGTTCGGCGGGGCACTGCCCAGTGCGTTATTCGCCGGCGGTGGAAGCTACCTCGCGGTGTCAGGGTATGCGGGCTCGAAGTATCTCACGGGCAGCTTCTTCACACTGCAGACGTGGGTGCGCCTGGATTCTTTCGACGCTACCGGGAACGTGTTGCTGTACATCGGTGGCCTTGTGTACAACAACAACAGGACAGTGCTTGCAGTTAACCCTACGGGGGCGATCAATTTCTTTGCGGTGGATAACGGCGCCACAAACCCCTATTCGGTGGTGTCTGCAGACGGCGTGATTACGTTATCGACATGGCACCACATTGCGGGGGTCAGGAATGGCCCGAACGTCTACCTCTTCGTTGATGGGGCGCTGGTTATGAAAGCCGTGGCGTCTGGAACGGAGTCTAACAGCGGGGTTTTTTACATCGGTGGCGGGCGATATTTCAACGCGACGAGGGGATTGAACGGCAGGCTGTTTGATGTGCGGTTCAGTCACCGGGCTGAGTATTTGGCCCCGTTCACGCCACCAACCGCCCTGCTGCTGACAGGACCATCGGACGGTGGCTCCGGGGAAGAAGCTTTTATTTACGACCGGGTCATTCCCGGCGCTTGGGGAGGGTAACAAATGGCAGTAGCTCACTATTCACGCGCCGTGTCTGCGGCTTGCGTGTCACAGATCAACAACGCGATCAACGGCGGGGCTGGGGCGGGAACCATTGCGTTTTACACCACCCCCATGCCCTCGGCGACGACGGAAGGCATTACAACACAGACACTGCTGGGCACTTGCACCTGCGCTGACCCGGCGGGTACTGAGTCCGGTGGCACCTTGACCTTCTCCGCAATCGCCAGCGACAGTAGTGCCGACAATACCGGGGTGGCGACTTGGGCGCGCATTCGAGACAGTACGGGCACGGTTGTCATGGACCTCGACGTGACCAATACCGGCGGCGGCGGGTACATTCAGATGGCTAGCACCAGCATCACGGCCACAGGTCCGATTGCATTCAGTTCGTTCACGATCACCTTGCCGTAACGTGCCGTGCCTTACAGCGCGCCGGCCTGGAATGCCGTTGATTTCGCTGGCAACGGGTTGTCCCTCTTCGGGGCACCCTGGGACACCGTCGACTTCATCGAGCCGCCGGGTGTTCTGGTTCGCGCCCAACTCAGCGTCGCCCCCGCAATCGCTGCAGCGGCAAACCACCACTTCCCCGCCGCGGCGCTGGTCGTTCAGCCGATTGTCGAAGGGTTTGCAAACCACCAGTTCGCCACCGGCGCGCTTGCTGTACAGCCGACTGTATTCGCCGAGGGCTGGCATACGTGGCGACCGGTCGGCGCGCTCACCGTTGTGCCGACGCTTGTCGGTGTGGCAAAAAGCGGCAAGACCGCCAATGCAGCGCTTACCGTCATCCCTGCCCTTGCTGCGCGCGCAAACGCCTTGCACGAGGGGACGTGTGCGCTACTGGTGGAGCCGATCGTTTTCGGCGCGGCGTACATCCCTGGCGTTACTGCCGTCGCTGTGCTCAAGGTGGTACCCGACATTCACGCGGTCGCCGGGCCTGGGCGAACTGCGTCAGCGGCACTCACGGTACAGCCGAGCATCAGCGCCAGCACGGTACGCGGCTGCCGGTGGTCGGCTGACTTCCACTTGCGACCTGAAATTACCGCCACGGCAGCGCACACCCCAGCCATCGTCACTCGCAGAGCGACCGCCCGCGTGAAAGTACAACCAACGATTATCGGAGAGGCGAATGCCTAACCTACAACTTGGCCCCTGGCCCACCGGGATCGTCAACAGTTCGCGCGATTACACCCTGCCGAAGGGCGCAGTGCTTGACGCGCTCAACGTCGACTTCACCGACAAGGGTACGGCGGTCAGCCGGCGGGGCTACAGTCAGACCGTGGCCATCGACAACGGGCACAGCCTCAAGACGCTCGGCGGGAAGACGCTCATCGCTATGGGCGCGGAGCTGCACGTCATCACCGCCATGAACCCACTGACCACGACGCTGCTGCGTGCTGGCCTGGGTACAACCCCAATCAGCTACGACGAGCGCGGCGGCGAAGTCTGGTGGAGCAACGGGGCGCAGTCGGGCCGCTGCAACGCCGACAACACGGACCACCCCTGGGTGCCGCCGGCACCGGGCAACATCGTCGCCGTCTATGCGGGTGCCGGCACCCTGCCGGCAGGGGACTACCGGGTGGCGATCACCCACGCGATGGCAGACGGCGAGGAGTCGGTGGCCAGCGACATCGAGGAGATCACCCTGGCCAGCGCGGGTTCGATCACGCTCACCCTCCCTGCGGCGACAGTCGGCACGGATGCATTCAACATCTACTGCACAAGAGCGAATGGCAAGGCTCTGCAGAAGTACAGCACGGTGGCGGCAGCAACGGCATCGGTCGACATCACAGCAGTGCCGCAAGGGCGACAACTATCCGATCGGGCATTCCTAAAGCCGCTGCCGGCAGGTACGGCGATCGCCTTCCACGGCGGCAGGCTGCTCTCCCTCTTCGGCGAATTCCTCTGCTACAGCAAGCCCTACGATTACGGCGTCTACGACCCGGCACAGGACTACATCGTCCTGGGAGCAGCGGGGAGCATCCTGGCCTCGGTGGAATCAGGTGTGTTCGTCGCCGCTGACCGGACGTGGTTCTATGCGGGCGCGGACATCGCTACCGCAGAACCGGCCGAGCGGCTGGCGTTCGGCGCGGTTGCAGGCACAGCATTTATCCATCCAACAAGCGCCTCGCCGGTCGCCGGGTGGTACAGCGACGAGGGGATTGTGTTCGGCGCAGGCGATGGCAGCGTGACCCTCCCACAACGCGCCAACGGGTTCATCGCGCCTACCGCCGACACTGGCGCAACGTGGGTGCGACAGCGCGACGGTCAAGTGCACGTCGTCGTCAGCCTTGATGGGACGGCAGGGTACGACAGCGCGGTGTCCGAAGATTTCACGACGGCGCGCATGCGTTATGACGATGACAGCACGACGGTCTGCATGGAACTGGCAGGCGGGGCAACGTCCAGGTACTCGAACTGGCACATCAACTCCTATGCGACGTTCGACGGCGAGGAGTATGGCCTGGATGCTGAGGGCTTGCGCCTGCTGGACGGTGGCACCGACGAGGGCGTGGCGATTACTGCAGCGGTAGACCTGGGACTCATCGGGTACGACACCCTGCAGATCAAGGCCCCCGACGCCGTCTATGTGCGCGGCAAGTCCTCGGACATCCTTGTTGTCGACATTGCGCTACCCACGGATGAGGTCTACAGCTACCCGGCCCATCGGTATAGCGAGAGCCTGGCGGTGATGCGCCACGCCCCGATGAAGGGGCTGCTCAACGCGCGCCAACAGGGATTCAACACCGTTGTCCGCAACCAGGACGGGGGCAGCTTCGAGATTGCTAGCGTCGAAGTAGCGCTTGCCGTGTCAAAGCGCCGGATATGAACGACTGGCTCGACGGGGCGTTCGCTCTCCCCACACGCGACGGGCAGGATGTCGGTGGCGCACAAGAGCGCACCATGCTGGCGTTCGCGCAAGGCGCGACGGGGATACGCACGGTCGAGGAACTCAACCCGGACGGCACGATCACCACCTTGCGCACGCGGTACGGCAGGCCGACGTTCGAGACTACCGAGGGGCGCAGGACTGCGGCCCCTACTCCCTTGCTACGGGGGTTTGTCGCGCAAATTCCTGGCGGTCGCGCAGTGCTGTTCGATCCGCTCACGTTGGACATACTCAACCAGGACTACCCCCTCGCGGGGAAGCCGTACGAAGTCCAGTGGTTTGCGACGACATTTGGCGTGCCAGATGGCACAGATACGTATCGCTGCGATGTTGTTCTCTTCGACTACAGAACGATCAAAGTCAACGCAACCCCCATGCCGCTGTTGCGGATTGATCCAGCTAACCACGGGTTCCCAGCAATCCCCCACCTGATCGCGCACACCGATTCCGATTCTCGGTACGGAAACTATGAAGATAACGGGACGAAAAAAAGGGTGTTCGCCGTCGGGCGCTACGCCGTCAAGTCGTGGGGAGGCGGGGGTGTAGTAGAGACGTTGCTGCCGGAACTGGCGCGGGAGAAAAAGCGCGCAGTCACGGCAGGTCCGCGCATTCACAAAATTACTAAGCTCGTACACGACGCGTACCTGGGGCAGATATATCACACTGATAAAGGGTGGAACGGCCCGGACGAGTGGCTGTATAGCTCAGATAAGGTGTCTATGCTGCTGACGGGACAATACCTCATCAAGATGTCGGCAGAAGATGCTTTTGTGGCTTTGCCCAGACCAGCGCTGGAAGTGGGGGAAGATGAAACCGGAGTTCAGGATTACGAATTTACCTTCGATACTCCTACGCCAATAGCGTTGATCGGCACAGCGGTGGTTTCGTATATGCATTGGCACCATGATCCTAGACCGCCAGACCCCAGAATAGAGATGCGTTGGCCTTGGACTGGAGTCCATTTTACTGACCAAATGAAAGGGGTGTATCGCTCAAACTACACCAGGGAAACCTATGCCGCGGGGTCTGCGGACCTCTCGGTTGGACCACACCAACTTGGTGAGGAAATAGAGTACTTCGTCCGTAACGATAAACACTATGGCGTAAGTAATGAGGCGATATACCAAAAAGAGCAATCCCTTTATGTGGGCAATGGTCATACGCGCACGACAGTGGCGTTGACGCTGAGCGGCGGCAGAGATGATAGTACACGCAAGCCTGCACCGTTTTGGGGGAGGTCTACCAAAGAGCCAGACCCAGAGCATGAGTATGGATGGGCAGGAGAGGGGAGTACGCGAGGGATCAATTGGGTTAATGTCTCCGAGCAAAAGATTACGGGGAGTGACGTAACTGGGGTGTTGCGAGACAGCCAGGGGGTGCGTGGAAAAGTCATGGTGGGGGAAAAGGAGCTAGTACTTTTTGAGTTTGGCAAGGAGCACTCCAAAGGGGCGCAGGCGCACACACAAGGCATACAAGGCTACTACGATAATCGTTTCACCCCTGGGGAAGTAGACCCAGAGACTGGGGGAGAGTTGTATCCCCCAGGATGGGGTGATATCTACTACTACGCCGGTGTCGGATGGGGGTGGGCGTCGTTTTTTAACGCAAGTCTATGGGTAACTCCTGGGGGGATATGCCCGTATCTCGATTACTATGAAGAGTCGCTGGAGGTTCCAACTGACGAGAAAAAGGACCCCGACGTATGGTTTTGGCAACCAGTGCTCGATACCTTTTTGCCTCAAACCCTTATCATGAATGAGGGGCTAGGGGCAGGGATTTATGATCGTGCCTACTACACAACAACATCTATCGATTCCGACGTAGAGAAGATAAGTAGCAAGCTCCTTTGGAAAACAAGGGACTTCATCTTGTATGACAAAATCAACAGGGTGTACGTCTCTGTCGACGCAGAGCTAAAAGGGTCGAGCATCAACGACGAACCAGGACTTGTTGCGCTGAAGGTCAAGATTACCATCCAAACGCGGTACATGATTAAAGAAAGCGCTATCGCTGAATTTAGTTGGTGGTACGACCCGCTTTTTGTCGAGACTGAGATTCCGGGTTCAGGCGGACGCATGGCAATCCCAACCCCGCAGATACGTGCCATGTTCACTCCGATGTATCAAGAGCAAGGTTCGTTCAAGGGGGCACATTACGTGACGTTAGAAGAAGAGGCTAACGGAGCGGAGCATTTTCATGGGTTCAACTTTATCGTGTATCTCAGGATGTACGAAGACATTGACTATTTCGACTCCGATAACACAGGCCCTGACGTGCATTTTGTTCCGTTCAATCTGCTCGAAATGCTGCACGCGTATGTTTTTTCCAACCAGTACGGTGCTAGCGAGATATCCCGGTATCCCATAGATTTCCCATTAAGGTACGCGCAGTTGCAACAACACTTGTTTAACATCCCGTACAGGGTGTCTCGCGTGTACAGCAACACCGTTGACTCGCCGATATACACCGACCGCTTCGGCGGCGACTTCTCGGCCATTGCAAATGTTTCACTTCATAGGACCTAGACATGGCTGATTTTGTTGACTCCCCCATTGGGGACATCCCGGAAGTTGCCGTAGACAGCGGCGGACTTTTCACGCCGGCATCGGCCTACGCCATCAAGCTGTCCGCCGATCTGGTCAACAAGTGCGTCTCCTTGGCAGAGGCGAAGGACATCGACTTCGCTGCCAAGATGGACGCTGTGACCAACGCCACGACGGGCTTCCTGGTCACACACAGCGCCGCCAATGTGACGGCGGGAACGATCACTGCGCCGACCCCAACAGAGCCGTCGATGACGGTCGGGGACACCTCCACGGCGCTGGTGTTCGGCAACTTCTCCACACAGGCCACGGCAGTGATCAACGACGCCGCGACGAAGTTCACGAACTTCTGGTCGACGTACTTCCCGGACAACGCGGATACCTACGATGCCGCGGAAGCCTATCTCCTGGACGCGATCACCAACACCACCAGCGGCATTGTCCCGGCGGCGATCAAGACAGCCATGCTCGAAGACTCCCGCGCCCAGGTGCTAGCCGAGGCAGACCGAGCGGAAGCGGACCTGTACGAAGCGCAGTCAGCAAAGCGCCACCGGTTCCCGACTGGAGCGGCAGCAGGCAACGCTCGTCGGATCACCCAGGCAGCGCTGGACAACATTGCTGCGACCTCGCGGACCATCGCGGTCAAGGATTTCGAGTTGTCCCACAGCACCGCCCTGGAGTCGGTGCGCATGGCGTTGTCGGCACGCAGCGCAGCGATGAGCGCAGCGCAGCAGTACATCGCTGGAGTCGTGGCGCAGGGGTACAGCACCGGAGCGCAGATCGTCACCGGCGCGCATGGTGCGGAAGTGGCCAAGCTGTCGGCGGCGTATCAAGCCTATGCCGGGCGCGTCAGCGCAGCAGAACTGGCGCTACGGGCGTCACAGGCGGACAAGACGCTGACTTTCGAGGCGGGCAAGACGAACCAAGCCAAGAGTTTGCAGGAGCTTGAGTTGTACAACAAGGCGTTCCTGTCCGAGGCCCACTTGATCGCTCAGCAACTGGTCAGCATGCTCAACAACCTGCGCGCAGGCAGCAGCGCGACGCTGAGCGTCAGCGCATGACCTTGCTCAACAACCTGCATGCTACTCTCGGAACGACGGCTGGGTTTACGATGGCAACATAAGGAAGGGGATCGAGATGAAGAAGCGCGTGCGGTGCATGGCCGATGGCGGGATTGTCGAAACGCCGGAACAGATGATGGCGAGGATGAACGCCAAGTACGGGCTGGGCGGCGCTGGAACGTCGCCGACGCCGCCGAAGCCAGCGGACAAGCAGCAGCCCCCGGCGCAGCCGCAACGGCCGACGCCAGCCCCGCGCGAAGGTCTTGCCGACGCGATCGGCCGGCGCGACGAAGAGTTGAAAAAGGCGGCGAACTACGCGCGAGGCGGCATCATGCCGGTCATGGGGATCGGCAGCGGCACATCTGACAGCATTCCTGTCGTGGTGGCCGGGCAGCGGGTGAATTTGTCGAATGGCGAGGGGGCAGCAATCCTGCCGGCCAAGACGATGAAGAACAAAGCGGCGGTGAACGCCATCGAGGAAATCATCGAGGCAACGAACGGCAAGCCGACTGTCGGCAGCGACGGAGAAAGCGAGGGAATGGCTTGCGGTGGAGTCGCCGGCAAACGGAAGATGGCGCTAGGCGGGGTGATCGACCCGGAAGAAGAAAAACAACGTCAGGCGGCGGCGCCGACGGCGCAGGAGGTATATGCGCCCGCTTATCGCGCGGTAAGCGACGGCATTACGGGAGCGCTCACCGGTGGCACGGCGCAGTCGGCAAACCCCGCCCCAACTGCGCAGGATGTCTATCGCGGCGCGTCTGCCAGCGGGCTCCTTGATGCGGTAACACCCAAGAACAACCTGGCAGACCATCCAATTTACAGCGGCGTGTCTGCCAGCGGGTTGATTGACGCGCTGACGCCTGGGCGCGGAACGGCGCCAGCTGCGGCAACGACACCTACGGTGACTGCAACTACTCCGCAAGCGGCTGCGCCAATCGTGAATGCTGCTCCGACAGCCGTAGCGCGTCCGTCGCCAGTTGCTCCGGCCGCTGCGCCGCAGGTTTCGGCGCCTCCTGCCGTCCGCTCTTTGTGGGCCGGCACAGACACGCGTGACGAAAGGACCGGTCTGGAACAGGAACAGGCGCGGGTTGCGGCGAGTCAAGGATTGTCGGACCAAATTCGCGCCTTGAACGGACCTAGCTTGCTGACATCGGCATTGGTTGGCGATGGGAAGAAGCCGGCCGCGGCAGCGGCGCCGATCGCTTCCGGAGCGACGCAAAGCGATGTCACAAAGATCGACAATGCCATGCCAGCCAATGCGCCTACGCCAGGCCCAAACATTGCCGGGACGACCGGAAACGCAGGAGACGCCAAATTCAATCCGGATTCCGGCACGCTGTCCTTCACGCAACCAGGATTCGACCCGACAAAGCAACAGTTCGCCGCCGGAACAGGAGCTATTACAGACCCGAAGACCGGCCGAACCATCATGATTACCGGTGACCAAGGCGCGCAGCCTACTGGTGCTTCTCGTGCTGCTGCCGGAGTTATGGCTGGCGGCGTGGATGCCTACGGCAACAGCACGGCACGCACTGACCAGATGAAAGCGGAGCTTGCTCAGTTGCAGGCAAGCGGCAGCCAGACGGACGGGCCGCGCGTGTCGATGTTGCAGTCCCTGCCGGCAGAGCAGGCGGCTCGCGACCGGTTCTCAAACTTCGTGCGGCAGGCGGATGCTGACCGTCTCGCGCACGACCTAGGGACCGGCGGCGGCAACGCGGCCACCAACGCCGGAAAGATCGCAGCCTTGAACGCCATGCGCCAAGGCATTGCGGACGAGCTTGGTCGCAAGACACAAGTGGATGTGGCCGGCATCCAGGGGACCAATCAGGCGGCCATCGAAAGCCAGCGCGGCAAGAACCAGTTGGACAACACGCGGATGGCCGGGCAGAACCAGTTGGCGAATACTGACCTTGCAGGCCAAAACGCCCTATCCGTCGAGAGTGCCCGCCAATCCTCACCAGAAAAGGCGTTGAGCGCTGTCAAAACGCAGGGCGAGATTGAAGATGCCCGGGCGCAGCGCGAGGCGCGCAACGGCGTGATTGCCGCCATCAAGACTGGCGACCCGGTGAAGATCAATGAGGCATGGCGCATGGGCGTTGCGGCAGGGGCGATCAAGAGCGAGAAGCCGGCGAACGAGTACACTTTCGTGCCATCTCCAATGGGCGGCGGACACCTTGTCGACAAGGCGAACGGCTTGCTGACGCGCGTCGACGCAGACGGGAAGGCTGCTGCGGTGCAGGCTTCTGGGAAGTCTGCCGCATCCTTTAGCAAGGAAGAGGCTTTGGCGGCCATAAAGGCAGGCGCCAGCAAGAGCGATGTCAGGGCGCGCATCATCGCTATTGGCAAGAGACCGGAAGAGTACGGCTTGTAACAACAAGCATGGCAGCATCGGCGCACATTTCAATGCGCTAGGTGCTGCCAATGGGAGTTTTCGACGATCTTATTCCGGGCGGTTTAGGGGATTCTTCTTTCGGCGGGTTTGCCGACCTCGTACCGAAGCCCAACCAACCGGGCCTGATTTCCACGATCAAGCGCACCGGCGCCAACATGGCGAGCACGGCGGCTACTGCTGTCGAGGATGTCACCGGTAAGAACTCAATCACTCAGGGTGTCATCGACTGGGGCAAGGGCGTTGAAGAGCGCAACCCAGCGGGCATTCAGTCGCTATCCGACATCGCCAACAATCCTCTCCTGACCATCAAGGAGGGTGTCGGCAACATGGTGGCGCAGATGCCGGTAACGCTCGGCGCATCGGCGCTTGGCGCTTACGGTGGCGGCGCAGTAGGTGGCGCGATCGGCGGCCCTGCAGGCGCTGCTGCGGGCGCAACGATCGGAAGATGGGCCGGCGCGGCAATCCCGACATTCCTGCAGGAGTATGGCGGCATCCGGCAGGACCAGCAGGAAGCAGGGATCGACGACAAGGGGCGGGCACTGCTGGCGGCCGTACCAGCAACGGCCATCGAGTTCAACCCGCTCAGTCCGGATGTCAAAGCTATCCGCCTGATGGCCGGCGAAGAGGGCAAGAAGCTCTTTGGCCAGGGCGGAAAGCAGGTCGCCAAGGATCTCGGCAAGGCGGCGGCCATCGGCGCGGTCACCGAAGGTCCAATGGAAGAGTATCCACAATCCTTGCTCGAATCATGGGGCGCACACAAAGACCCGTTTTCGGCGAAGGAGCAGGAGCAAGCGGCAGTCGGCGCCGTCCTTGGGGCGGTTGGCGGTGGCGCCATGGGACCGATCAACGCGACGGCCAGCGGTATCCGGGCAGCGAACACGGAAGAAAAGGCGAGGCAGGACGAGGAAGCGCGCAGGGTTGCGGCGCAAATGGGCGTGGCGCCGATTGCCGGCGCTCCAGCGTCTCCAGCGCCGCTTTCTGCCGGCACTCCAGCCCCGGCGCAGCCTGTGGCCGGTAGTCCATCGTCAGTTGCCGATACCGTTGCTCAGGCGGTCGCGGCAGAAGAGGCGGCCGCAAATAGTGCGGCGATGAGCCAGGGCGGCGGCGCCGCGGCGCCTTCGCCGGCTGCGGCGGTTTCCGGAGAGCCAACCCCTGCCGCTATCGATCCGGAAATCATCAAGCGCCGTGCGCAATCCTATTACGCCGCAGGGCAGTCCAGAATCGACGAAGGCTATTTTGATGAGGGCCTGCACCTGATGGAACAAGGTGACGCGATTCTGCGCGGCGATCAGCCTGTTCCTTTTGGCGGCGCGACGGCTGCCGAATCCCAAAATCCGGCCGCAGATCCTGAGCGCGAGAAGCGCGCCAGATTCTATGAGTCGATGGCCGACGAGCGCGAGGCCCGCGGCGACACGGAAGGCATCATCAAGGCGGCAGAATACCGCCAGACGGCGGCAAGCCTGCGCGCCGGCAACCCCGCATCACCCACGAAAGGAAAAAACGAGAGTGGCAATCAAACCGAAAAAGCCGTCAAGGCAAAAAAGGGACGAGAAGAGAAACCCAATGAGACTCCCGATTCCACCGCAGTAGACGTTGGGGGGCTGTCGATCGCTGCGCCTCCTGACGCCAGGCCGGCACCGGTGCGCGAGGATGCCGTCAAGTTCGCCGAGAGTAGAACAGACGGGCAACTGGCTGTATTGGCCAAGTCTGGCCGGCCAGGGTACAAGGAAGCGGCGGTAGCGGAGATTGCGCGGCGCTCCGGCATGTTGCCGAAATCGGTTTCGGGAACATCCGAGAAATCCTCGGAAGTTGCGGCGCAGGAAAACAAACTGCCAGCAACCCCTGTGACAGCAAGCGGCGAGCCGTTGTTATCCGGTGGTGCCGGCAATGAAATGTCGGCTGGAAATGTTGGCGAGACATTGCCG
>CAZLPZ010000005.1:22196-59095 GCA_964561535.1 uncultured Pseudobdellovibrionaceae bacterium
ATCCGGTGGTGCCGGCAATGAAATGTCGGCTGGAAATGTTGGCGAGACATTGCCGGATGGCGAGACGATCCCGAAGAAAACCCGAAGAAAACCCGCAATTGCGGAACGCGAACCCGCAATTGCGGAACGGCCCGTTGTCACCAACGAAACCGCCACCGACGCACCACAAACGCCGTTGAGTAGCGCAGGCGAGACGCAAACCCCGAGGAAGAATCCTGGAACGAAGTCGAATCCTCCGCCGATCATGCGCCGCGACGATCTGGTTGGCGCAATCATGCGCGTCACTGGCGGCAACGGCATTCACTCGTCAATGGCTCCCGATACCGTTGGCGATAACGCAAACAAAGCGACCAGGCTGCGCGGTCTTTTCACCAACCGTGGCACAACCGACCTTGGCGATGTGGCGATGCTCCTGCGCGAGTCGGAAAGCTTCGACGTGCGCGACGGCGAGCACTTGTCGGAGATGATCCGGCAAGCCTCGTTCGGGGATGTGCCTGTGAGCATGGAACGTCAGGAGCGCAATGCGGAAGCGGACAAGGAAAAACAACACCGTGACCGCATCCGGGCAATGGCGAAGAAGTACAAGCTCAAGACTGATTTCGTGAAGTTCTCCGTCCTCGAAGGACGGGTGCTATACGTCGAGCGTCAGCGGCACAAGCAGGCGGTCAACGCGCTCACCGAGCGCGACAAGAAGCGGTTCGAGGCTGCGGTGCAGCAACTGGAAGGGCTCGTTTCAGAAGAGGAAGTGGGGGCTATACTTCGGGACGTCAATGAGCGCCCGAATCTGGATGGCCGCGAGAAATGGAAAGAGGCCAGAAGGCTGCTGGAGCAGTTCGCTCAGGACGCCAGACACAAGGAAATCGAAGGAGCAATCGACCGTGCCGAACAATCCACAACCACCGAAGAGCCAGACTGGTTCAAGGAAGATGACGACGAAGCAGACACAGGATCTGGCAACGGAGGATTATCTGCTGAGGATCATGGAAAAGATGGGGATCGAGTTCAAGGACAGTCCGAACCCGCCGCCGGAGAAGAGCGGGAAAGCGGAGTTCTCGCGGGCGGTGAAGAAAGCGGCCAAGGTAATCGGGAAACCCCTGCCGGACGCCTAGAGCTTACCGGGCAGACGCAGCAGGAAGCGGCTGCCGCTGAGGCCGAGGCCAAGGCGCAGGCCAATCGCGAGGCGAAGGCCAGACAGGAAGCCGAGAAAGCCAAGAAGGAAGCCGAAACCAAAGCGGAAATCAAGCTTCGGTCGGAGGCTGCTGCCAGCACGTTCGAGCTTGGCGGCAATGCGATGGACAACCTGACAGGGCAGGGCAGCATCCTTGATGCGCCCGCGGCGCCTGTGGCTGCAGAGAAGCAGGAAGAGCCGCTTCAGTCGGTCACCATCGGCCAGTTCCGCCACACGAAGACCGGACTGATGCAGTATTCCGTCGCCTTCAAGGATAAGGTCAGCCCGGAAATCTTCGCGCAGGCCAAGGCGATCGCCTCCAGGGATAAAACCCGCTGGTCAGCATTCAAGGGTGGCGGCGCTATTCCGGGCTTCCTCTTTGCCAGCGAAGCCAAGGCCAAGAAGTTCGCTTCCGAAGTCGACAAGTTGGTAAATCCTGCCGCGGCCAAGGCACAAGATGCGACGGCACTCGCCGACAATCAGGTAAGGCTCCCGGGCAATCCGTACACCTACACCAAGCACGCCGACGGCCGCTGGTCGTGGGCGGTCAGCCCGGCACCGGTCGCCAAACCAAACTTTCTCGGAGCGAACGCAGAAGTCATTCCCAAGGCAGAGAAGGCGCTGGCCGAGAAGCGCGGAGAATCCAAGCAGGATCCGGCGACGGCCGTTGCCGAAGAGAAGGCTTCTCCGACCGAAGAAGACATCGGCGCCCTGTTCGACGCGGCGATGAATGATGTTTTCGGGGAGGCACCGGCGGTACCGGCGGCACCGGCACCGAAATCCAGCACTCAAAGTCGTCCGGAAAATCCAAGGTCTCCCCGCAACATTAGCCCCGAAGAACTTGAACGCCGGGATGCGTACAAGGCAGGAAGGGCGGCGTTTGCAAGAGGCACGCGGAGAGATTTCGCTCATGATTTCACTCCAGAGATACTGGCCGCTTGGCATTCCGGGTGGGACGCGGCAAAGTATGATCGGGAAGCCGCAGATAGGGCTCAGGCACAATCCCCGGCACCAACTACTTCCCCACCGCCTCGCGCGCCGTCCGCGGCGGCCGCGGCCGCCAGCGCCATCAAGAATGCAGGGATGGGCCTCGCCGACGTAGCCAAGGGACTGAGCGCGTTGTTCAAGCCGAAGCCTGGAACTCTCGGCACTGGCCTTCCGTTCGACGAGGACACCTACGCCGCGGCGAAACCCTACTTCCTCGCCGGCGTGCAGCACTTCAAACAGGCCGGCGCCGACATTGCGGAAATGTTGAAGTCGCTTATAGTGAGTCTACGCGACCAGTTCGGCATGGACCGCGAGACGATCGACAACATGAAGCCCTACATCGTGCGGTTCATGGGGGACGTGAAGGCCGGCAAGCTGAACTATGATGAATCACCAGCAGGAGAAACCAATGCTCAAGAACAGGCCGGCGCTCAAAACATTAGCGGAGAGGGTGGCGTTCCAGAAGTGGGTAAGGGCGGAAACGCTCAAACTGGAGGCCAAGGAAATAGCGCCGACAATCAGCCTTCGGGAGCAAATCCTGAAAGCGTGGAAGGCGTATCACCCGCAAATGCTGAACGACCTGGAGGCAATGGGCCTGTCAGTGAGGTTCGCGGACCTGATGCAAGCCAAGATGTGGGAAGCGCAGGAGGCGTACTCGGCGGCGGGGATGTGCTGGCCGGACAGCCTGGAGCAAGCGCAGAGGGAGTTCCTGATGATGTACCCGCAAGAAGCCTCGGAAACTACCACATAGCCGACCCGGAAGCGCTGATCGGCGGCTCGCCGCGCGTTCGCTTCGCCCGCAACAAAGCCGCCATCGAAGCGTTTCAGAACGTCAGCGCCGAAGGACGTGCGCCGACCGCAGAAGAACGCGACACGATCGCCAGGTTCATCGGATGGGGTTCGTTTGGGCAGGATCTGTTCAACGGATCGTGGGCCAACCCGGCGCCCAAGCCCGAATGGAAAGAGGCCGACGCATGGCTGCGTGAGCATCTTGGAAAAGACGATTGGCAGTCTGCGCAGGCGTCCATCATCAATGCCCACTACACCGACCCGCCTACCGTACAGACCATGTGGGAGATGGTCAAGCAGATGGGATTCACCGGCGGGCGAGTGCTCGAACCGTCGATGGGGATCGGAAACTTTTTCGGGATGATGCCGCGCGACATGATGGAGCGCAGCCAGCTTACCGGGATCGAGATGGAATCTCTGACCGGCGGCATGGCGAAGATGCTGTACCCCGACGCAAACATCCAGATCAAACCCTACCAGGACAGCAAGACATCGGACGGGTTCTATGATCTTGTGATTGGCAACTGGCCGTTCGCCGCACAAGCGCCGCTGGATCGGCGTTACATGCGCATGTCACCGACGCTCCACGATTACTTCTTCCTCAAGGCGCTGGACCAGGTTCGCTCCGGAGGGCTGGTGGTCGGCATCACCAGTTCCGGCACAATGGACAAGGCGGGCGAGTCGGCCCGCTATGCAATGGCGAGAAAGGCCGATCTGATCGGGGCCTTCCGCCTGCCGTCTGGCGCGTTCGAGAAATACGCTGGCACCAGCGTTGTCACCGACATTCTGGTGTTCAGAAAGCGGGCAGACGACAACCCGAACGCCACAACGGAAAACTGGCTAAAGACCAAGGAGACGGAAACGCCGCAAGGAACGCCAGTAAAGGTCAATGCATACTTCGCTGACAACCCACAGTTCGTGCTCGGAACGACGAACTACGGACACGGCACCACGCGAGGCGTTCCGGGCATGATCGTTGATCGGCCGGCCGACCTGATGGACCGGCTAAAAGCGATCCCTGAGCAGCTTCCTGCCGACGCCTACGCCCCGGCGATCACCGGCGCCCATCTGTCGTTCATCAGCAACCACACCAACGACCGGCAGCAAAGCATCGTGATTGGCCAAGACAATGGCCTCTACGTCGTCAATGGCGAGCACTTGAGGCCGCTGCACGATGAGCACGACTACAGGATCAAGGATGCGAAGAAAACAGCGGCCAGGGAGGCGCAGATACGGGCGCTGATTGGTCTGCGGAAAGCCTACGCCAGCCTGATTGACAGCGAGCGCGCCGGCGGCTCTGCGGCAGAGAGTAACCGCAAGACACTGAACGCGCTTTACGCGTCGTTTGTACAGGCGCATGGCGCAATCAACGAGTCGGACGGCCTGAACATTCTGAAGAAGGTGCGCGATCCGTTCTACCCTTCTCTTGCGGCGCTGGAGGTCAAAGGCGCCACCGGATACCGTCCGGCAATGATTCTCTCTCGGCCGACCATGCGCGCGGCCAAGGCGCTGTCTGAGCCAACGATCGAAGATGCGTTTGTGCTTGCGCGCAACAAGTCGATGAGCTTGGACATGGAAGCCTTGGCAAAAGACGCCAAGGTAACGGTGTCGGAAGCGACAAAGGTGCTTGTCGACGCAGGGGCGATATTCAAAACACCGGTTGGCAATTACGAGGTGTCGGACGCCTACCTGTCTGGAAACGTCCGCAGGAAGCTGCACGAGGCAGAGGCGGCCCTGAACGACGGCGACGAGAGCATGGCCGGCAACATTGCTGCGCTGAAAAAGGTCATCCCGCCCGATGAGCCGTATTACCGAATCGAGGCGAAGCTAGGGGCGCCGTGGGTTTCTGCATCGCAGTACCGAGATTTCGTTTCGGAATTGCTCGGCGTTTCTGGAGCAGACAAAGACGACATCAAAATAGAAAACCGGATGGGTCGATGGGTGGTGCAATTTGAAAACCCGCGATTCAACCATCGCCCGGAAGCCACGGCCGCATGGGGAATGCAAGCATATCCGTTCTCGAAGCTCGTTCGTGCGGCGATGAACAATACTTCCGTCACCATCCGAGTGCGCGATGCAGATGGAAACGTGGTTGTTAGCCCCGGTCTGACCGAAGAGGCCAACACCAAGATCGGGAACATCAGAGAGCATTTCTCAAGTTGGGTGTGGTCGGACATTGACCGACGCTCCGTGCTTGAGAAGGAATACAACGAGGTCATGCGGGCGATAGCGGCACCAAGGTTTGATGGCTCGTTCCTGCGACTGGAAGGCATGGCGCTGCAGCGCGGCACGCATGAATTCAGCCTGCGCGCACACCAGACGGACGCGATATGGCGCGGGCTGGTCAATCAGATGGGAATCTACGCCCACGAGGTCGGCACCGGGAAAACCTACACCATGGCGGGCTTGGCGGTTGAGTCGCGCCGCTACGGGCTTGCCAAAAAGCCGCTTATCTTTGCGCACAACGCCAACAGCGCGGCGGTTGCGCGAGAGTTTCAGGAGATGTATCCGGCAGCAAAGGTGCTCTACATCGACAACCTATCGCCGGGCACAATCGGCACGACCATGCGCCAGATTGCCAACGACGATTGGGATGCCGTCGTTGTCCCGCATTCGCTGATCGAGCGATTTGCCCTCACAAAGGAAAGCCTTGACGCGATCGCCGCAGAGGAAATTACCCTGCTGGAGGAAGAGGCTGTACTGGCGGCACAAGAGGACAACAGCAATCTCACGGTCGACATGATGAGCGACGAAGAGGCAATGAAGAGGGTCCGCAGCCCGACAGCCAAGGAGCTTGTCAAGGCGCGCAACGCGATCCTTGCGCGCATCGCCAGGATGGCGGCGCAGTCGTCGCGCGAGGACTCTGTTTCGTTCGAGGAACTTGGCGTCGACATGGTTATCGTCGACGAGGCGCACGAATTCAAGAAGCCTCCGCTTGTCACCCGGATGAAGATGAAGGGCCTGAACAAGGGCAGCAGCGGCATGTCCATCTCGCTCAGGTTCCTGACGGACTACGTGAAGCAGCAGAACAACGGCAAAGGCGTCCACCTTTTCACCGGCACGCCGATCACCAACACCCTGGCCGAAATCTACAACATGCAGCGGTACGTTGCCGACAGCCAGATGCAGCGCGACGGCATCAAGGATTGGGACTCGTGGTTTGCCACCTTCGCCGATAGCCAGTCCGATGTTGAGCTGACTTCGACAGGAGAGTATGACTCCGTAACGAGGTTGTCGCAGTTCATCAATACTGCTGACTTGAGGAACATGATCGGAGCCTACACGGATATCGTGTTCGCGGACGACATGCCTGAATTCAAGCCTCGCCATACCGATGGCGGGAAAACGATGAACAGCGAAGACCTGACCGACGAGGACAAGGACTTCCTGCTGAACGGCAAGACAGAGAATCCAGTGGGGCGGCCGTACAAGAAGATCATCAATGACGTTGCGGAAATGACCGATGCGCAGCGCAATTACCTGCAAATATTGCAGGCTCGCGCAACCGCATTCAAGAACGCGCAACCCCGCGAACGAAAGAGGATGTCGACAGAGGGGCACATCAATGCGCCAATCCTGATCGACAACCAGGCGCCTGCCGTTGGGCTCGACCCCCGCCTGTTCGACCTGTCGGCGCCAGACCATCCCAATCTGAAAATCAACCGGGCCGCCAAGAACATCCTGACGCACTTCAGCGAGGACAAGCTGGCAACGCAGGTTGTTTTCGTCGAGCGAGGATACGTCGATACCGTCGAAAGAAGCGTTCGGGGCGCCGATGGGTATCCCATGCGGACGCCTGACAGGAAGCCAATCAAGGGCACTGCGGCGACATTCAACCTTGTTGATGCGCTGGTAGAAAAGCTGGTCAAGGGCGGCATTCCAAGCGGACAGATTGCCATCATCGACGGCAGAACATCCGGCAAGCGCCGGCAAGAAGTGTCCGATGCGATGAACGCCGGAACCATCCGAGTCGTCATCGGGATGACCAAGACGCTGGGTGTCGGCGTCAACATGCAAAAGCATCTTCGCGCGCTGCATCACCTTGATGCGCCGTGGATGCCCGGCGATCTGGAGCAAAGAAACGGGCGCGGACAGCGGCAGGGCAACCAGTGGAACACGCTGTTCGAGTACCGCTACATCACCGACCGCGTCGACGGGCGGCGCTGGCAGGTGCTGGCGATCAAAGAGCGGTTCATCAAGCAGTTTCTGAAAGCCAACACCGAAACGCGAATCATCGACGGGGACTCGGTATCTGACGAGGACGACACCGATATCATGTCGTCGCTGTCAGAGGCTGCAGGCGACCCGAGAATCATGCTGCGCCAGAAGCTGAAAGGCGAAGTCGAACGGCTGGAAAAACGCGCCTACATGCACGACGCGGGGCGAGCGGACTCGGGGCGCAGATACCAGACGCTCAAGTACGACGTGCGGGAAATGGAGAGAATCGCCAAAAAGCTCGATACAGACATTGACGCGGCAAAGCCGCTGCTTGAAAAAGGCAAGTTTTCCATCACGATCGACGGCAAGGAGTTCTCCGAACGCCAGCCCGCAGACGCCGCGATCAAGTCGTTTGTCGACGGCATGAACATGTACCACAGCGGCCACAATCTGGGGAATATCGGGTCGTTCAAGATTACCCTCGACGTGCGCGCAGGCCAGTTGTACGGAACCATCGAGGGGCCTGGAGGGCTGACCTATGAGGTCAGGCCGTCCGTCGCCAGCATCGAGTCTGTATTGCGCAACCTGCATGGCCGGGCAAACAATCTGGCCAAAGAGATAGAGGACAAGAACAAATCAATTCCCAGGCTGCTTGACGCCGCAAGAGCGCCATTCCAGCGAGCAGACGTTCTGGCGCAGAAGAAGAAACTGCTGCAACAGCTTGAGATGGATCTGCAAACCAATCCGGTTCCTCCCCCGCCGTGGCTTCGCCAAGGGGCGCCAGTCGAAACGCTGGTATACGTCAACGGCAAGGAATATGTCGTTGAAGGGCATCAGCACGGAAAGGATGGCTTCTTCGTCATTATTGCCACGCCCAAGGGGTCGAGGCGACTGCATTACGGCATGGCCAGGGACGCGCAAGGGATGGACCTGTACGAGGCTCATCTGTTCGAGCCGCCCGTATCGAAAGTTCAGACGTTCAAGAAGGGCGACGAGGTTGTCGACCAATCAGGCAGGCAATGGGCCATCCTGGCGTCGCCAACGGTGCAGGATGGCGTGCAGATCGTCTTTGCCGAAAACAAGGCGACCGGATCGAAGGAAGAATTGCTCGTCGACGTCTTGAAACCGGCCGGCGCGCTTATTCAACCAATTCCCATTTTTGACGGATCAGAGGACGTAGAGCCAACCATCGCCGCTTCTGAGCACGAGCAAGAACAGGCAAACCAGATCCAGGAAGCCGCGATGGCTGGCGCCTTGCCTGGAGAGCGGCGCCTTGCCCTGCTGGACTACCAAGACACGCTGGCCAGAAACAGCGGAGCGCTACCCGGAGAATCGCGCTACAACCTCGCCACCGACACCAAATCATCCCCGTCCGACCGCGCAATCTACAGCATGGTCGCCGAAGGAAAGACGGCAGCCGAAATCCTCTCGTTCATCGGCAAGGCGTCTCGGCGCCCGTTCAATCGGTATCTGGCGAACGCACTGCGCAACCTCGGGGCGGCATCGACACTCACGCTCGACAGCCAGGGCGGCTGGCGGTTTGGCAATACCTCGCAGGCACAGCGGTACGCGGCCGCCTACAACCCGAAGACCGACACCGTTGCATTGTTCACGGCGCGCGATGCGGAGCGCCACACCCTCCATGAACTGACCCACGCTGCCACACTGAAAGCGATCGCAGCCGGCGGGCCGGCATCGCTGCAAATGCGTGCGCTGTTCCTGCACATCAAGCGCAATGGCTCGCTCGATGGCCAGTACGGCATGAGCAACCTGGATGAGTTCGTTGCCGAGGCGTTCTCGAATCCGAAGTTCCAGGCGGCGCTCAAGAACATTCCTGCGCCGAAATCATCGACGCTGCGCAACGCATGGGAATGGTTCGTGCGCCTCGTTGCGAACATGCTCGGATTCAAGACGGCGCCGATGCGGACGGCGCTTGACGAGGCAATGACTGTAGGCGCGGCGCTGATGCGGGAGAATGCGGCGCTGAGTGGCGAGGTTGCGGGAGTCAGGGGCAGCGCTGGATTGCCAGACACCATCACCATCAACGGTGTCGAGCGCCCGACCACGAACAGCAACGGCAAGCAGATTGCGCAGGACGAGGCGGGGGTGCGGCGGTTTTGGGAATGGTTCGGCGAGTCGAAGGTTACGGACGAGAAAGGAAGGCCGCTTGTCCTGTTCCACGGCGCCACCGCAGACTTTGGCGCAGACGGTGCGCCTGTGGCGTTCGACTTTGGAAGAACGGCAGACGAAGACCTAAGCTCAGGGAAAGGCGCTTACCTGACGACAAGCCCGGAAGCTGCGAGCAGGTACGCAGACGGTATTTCATGGGGCAATGGCGGCGAGTCTGACGCGCCCAACGTCATGCCGGTATATGCTCGAATCGAAGCGCCGTTCTCGAAAACCGCTTCATACCGGATCGAGGACTTTGAAAGCGTCCTGCCAGAATCGGTAGTGGAAGACGCGAAGAACAGCGCCAATCCCGGCGAAAACTTCCTTGAGGAAACACAGCAGGCGATTGACGACTTGCAATCCCGCCTTGAGGATTTGCAGGCCGGATACCTGAACGACGAGATTGCCGACGAATACCGGATTGACGAAAGCGACTATGACAGCGAAGACGAATACCAGGCGGCAATTGAAGAAGCCATTGAAAGAGAAGTTGGCGACGCTGAACGCACGATTGAACGCTATGAAGGCGAAGTTGAGCGTGCTTGGGCTGATGCGAAAGCGGAATACTCAAACACGCGCCTGAGTGGCGACGAGATTTGGACCGCGATCAAGGAGGATTTGCCGGAGTACGCCGATTGGAAGAATGAGCGTCAGCTTTTCGGCGGCGACTCTGCAAGCATCGAGATGGATACCGAAGTCGCTCGCATCCTATTCGATGCGTTCGGCTTCGATGGCGTGAAGCGGACGGACAAGTTCCCGATCAAGACGCAGCACACCGTCTATATCGCCAACAACGCTCCGACTCAGATCAAGAGCGCGACGGGCAACAGCAGCCAATTCGACCCCGCCAATCCTGACATCCGCTACAGCGCCGGCGCCGACTGGTACAACGGACCAAGCGGCGCGCCTGTCCGCAACGCCTGGCAGCGCGCCAAGGCGAAAGCCGCCGAAATCCTCTCGCCGAAGAACCTCGACAAGATCATCTACGAGATGCAGGACAAGTACGTCGACCTCAAGCGCCTGCGTGACCACATCAAGGCCATCGGCGGCACGATTACCGACATGAACGACGCCTACCTTGGCGAGGAGCTTTACCACCAGCGCCTGGCCTACCGCACCGAAAAGTTCGGCGCTGACGAACTGCTACCACTGCAGGCTGAGATGCGCGCCAAGGGAATCAGCCAAAGCGAACTGGAAACCTTCCTGCACGCGCGGCACGCGCCCGAGGCGAATGCCGAGATGGCAAAGCGCAACCCGAATCAGGGCGAAATCGATGCCGGCCGGAAGCAGGCGGCAGACGCCGTGCGCGACCTCGAACTGCAGCTTCAACGGGCCAAGGCAACGGGATCGGCAACGCATGCCCTCGAGCGCGCCCTCAACGAAGCGCGCGGGGAACTGGTGAAGTGGAACGGCGCGCAGGCCTTCCGTGGGACCGAAGAAGAGCGCACGTCACTTTCAGGGATGTCGGATGCTGCATCTGCGGCAATCTTGGCCGGCCTGACCCCGAAGCGCCGTGCCGAACTGGACGCGCTAGCGGTCCGTGTAGACGCCATCAACGAGGGCACGCTGCAATTGCTCGACGATTACGGCTTGATGCCGAAGGCGGCGCTCACCGCATGGCGTAACACCTATCAGCATTACATCCCGCTGCATCGTGACGAGGCGCACCCGGACAGCCTGAGCCATCCCATTGGCCAAGGCTTCAACGTCAAGGGCGATGCGGCAAAGCGCAGGACCGGCAGCAACCAGAAGGTGACGAACATCCTTGGGCACATCGCTATGCAGCGCGAGGCGGCGCTGACACGCGGCGAGAAGAACCACGTGATGCTCAAGCTTTACCTGATGGCGCGCCAGAATCCGCTGCCGGACGTGTGGAAGGTAGGGTCTGCGCCTACCATCGACACGATCGACAAGGCGACCGGGTTCGTGAAGTCGATTCCCGATCCGCTTTACAAGACAAGGTCGAACGTGCTGGTACTTCGGGTTGGCGGCAAGGACGTGGCCATCACGATCAACGAGCACAACCCGGAGGCGCTGCGCATGGCGCACGCGTTGAAAAATCTGGATGTTGATGACTTGCACTACCTGATTCCCGTCGTCGGCAAGGCAACGCGCTGGTTCGCCAGCATGAACACGCAATACAACCCGATTTTCGGAATCATCAATCTGATGCGGGACACGCAGGAGGCGGCGCTGAATCTCTCGACGACGGAACTGGCCGGCAAACAAGGCGAGATTCTCAAGGACCAGTTGAGCATCCTCAAGGAAGTGCTGCAGAACAAAGGGCGCATGCCGAAGACCGGGAAATGGGCCGCGATATTCGCCGAACTCAAGGAGGTTGGAGGAACGACGGGATACCGTGACCTGTTCCTCGACGCCGAATCGCGTGGCAAGGCCCTGCAGGACACGCTGAAATCGCTCGACAGGGGAAAGGCCAGCCAAGCGGCGCATGCCGTCGCAGACTGGCTATCCGACTACAACGAGGCGATGGAAAACGCTACCCGACTGGCGGCATACAAGGCCGGTATCGACAGCGGTATGAGCAAGGAGCGCGCGGCGAGCCTCGCCAAGAACCTGACGGTGAACTTCAACCGAAAGGGGCGGCAGACTCGCGAACTGGGTGCGCTGTACGCCTTCTTCAATGCCGCGGTGCAGGGCACGACGCGCATGGCGCAGACGCTGGCGGGGCCGGCGGGCCGGAAGATCATGGCTGGCGGGGTGCTGCTCGGCGCCCTGAATGCGCTGCTCGGTATCGCCATGATGGGCGGCGGCGATGGTGACGACGACGAGTGGGAAAAAATCCCGGAGTTCGTCAAGGAGCGCTCGATCATCATCCCGATCGGCCGGCAGGACTACCTCAGCATCCCGATGCCGCTCGGCTTCCAGTTCCTGCCGAACATCGGGCGCCTGGCGGTCGAGATGGCCGTCTACAAGGACAAGACGGCCGGCAAGCAGATGGCGAGCCTATTTACGGTGCTGGCCGATGCGTTCAACCCGCTGGGCGGTAGCTCTCCGCCTATGCAGATCATCGCGCCAACGGTCATGGACCCGTTTGTTGCCCTGGCGCAGAACAAGGACTGGACCGGCCGGCCGATCTTTATTGAAAACCGCAACAGCCTCGACCCTAAGCCGGGGCTGCAGCGCTCGAAGGACTCGGCCACGCCCTGGGCCAAGGGTTTTGCGGAGGCGATCAACGCCATTACCGGCGGCACTGAATACACGCCTGGCGGATGGTCGCCGACGCCCGATCAGATTGACTACGTGATTGGGCAACTGACTGGCGGAGTCGGGCGCGAGGCGGGCAAGGTGGCATCCACCTTGTCGGCACCGTTGACCGGAGAGGAATTGCCGGCACACAAGATTCCGCTTGCCGGCCGACTGTACGGCAGCACCAGCGGAACGTCCGGGCAGTCGGAGAGGTTCTACGAAAACATCACCCGGGCGAACGCGGCCGAGAGCGAAATCAAGGGTCGGGCCAGGGACGGCCTCAGTGTCGCGGAATACCTGCGCGATAACCCGGGCGCCGTCGAACTGGCCGTGCGCGGGAACGCGGCAGAGAAACAGGTAAGCGCACTGCGCAAGATGCGACGCGACGCGGTGAAGCAGGGAGGACCGGAAGCAACTGGACGGGTACGCGACCTAAACGAGCGCATGGCGGCGGTAATGCGAGACTTTAACAACGAGTCCGGCAAGGTCGGAAGAAGGGAAGAACAATGAGCGCCAAAGCTTTCATGAACTCAGAAGATGGCGACAGCCAGATAAGAGCCGACCGGCAGGGATACGACGGGACCGATAGGCGGTCATGGAAGGGCGAAGCAGACATGCTGCACGCGCGCCTCGATGCGATTGAATCGCTATCGCGCGAAACGCACGGCCTGATGGCTGGCCACATCGCGGAAGAGCGGGAAACAAAGGCAGCGATTGACGAGCTTATCCTGTTGTGGCGCGGCAGTAAGCTGGTCATGTCTGGGTTCAAATTGCTGATTCCGATCTTTGCTGCGCTGCTCGGGGCGGCGCTTTGGGCAAAAGATCACGTCAAGTGGTGACACCAAACAGGGCACCAAAGTGACCTATGACCAAATCGTGACACGTCATGCCCGATTTCTGAGGCGTATGACCGATTCAGTCCGTTTCTGGCCATGATTCAAAGTCGTACAGCTGGCAGATAATTCTTGCATCCTGCTGTTTTCACTTGGTTTTGTTGGTAGGCGCGATTGGAATCGAACCAACGACCCCCACCATGTCAAGGTGAATCCCATATGTCGCAGGCCATTGAATCTGCTGCTGAATATTTGCATCCATGTCAGGACTATGCCAGAACCGTGACGCAGCATCGATTATCCACAGGAAGAAAGTTATCCACATCACGCCTTCCTCGCCTTTTTTCCAGCATCAACGAGCCTGGAATTGCCGGCCACGTCCGCCAGATGCTCAGGTGACAGGTGGGCATACCGAAGTCCCATCCGTGGAGTTTTCCACCCGCCAAGGGCCAGCAACGCGGCAATGCTGGTGCCCGCCATCACATGCGCTCCGGCCCATACGTGCCGAAGGTCATGCCATGTCAGATCCGGAACCCCCGCTGCGGCGCATGCTCGTCGCCAGGCCCGCGTGCTGGTCTTGAATACCGCTTTCCCTCGATAGGGGAACACAATTACCGGATGCGCGCCATCCTGTTCGCGCAGCACATCGAGGGCATCCTCGTTCAGCGGGATCCCGATGGCGTTTCCCGCCTTCGTTTCGTCCGCCTCAACCCATGCCACGGCGCGCTCCATGTCAATCTGCGACCACTCCAAGTGCGTGACGTTGTGCCGACGCAGCCCGGTGGCGATGGCAAACCGGGCCATCTGCCGAAGGTGCGGCGGAAGAGCGTCTTGCAGCGCCTGCCATTGTCCGACCGTGATTCTCGCAATGCGCCCTGGCGGCTCCGGTCGCCTGTCAATGATCGGCAGTTTGTCTATCCATCCTCTGCGGCGCGCCACGTTGAGGATGGCGACAATCTGCGCGAGGTAGCGGTTGGTTGTTCCGGCAGACAGATTGCCTCGCGCATCGAGAAGCGCGTCGACGGCGTCGGCGTCGATGTCTGCCAGTTTCATCACGCGCCAGCGTTCGCTGATCCAGCGCAGGCGGTAGGCGTCTGATTGGCTTCGCGCAGCGGCGCGCATCCAGACTTCGGCGGCTTCCGCCCATGTGTGCTCTACCTTTTTTCGCTCACCAAGCGCAGCGGCGCGCCAGAGGTCGGCCTTGAGTTTGTCGTGGTACTCCTGCGCCGCCCGCCGATCGCTTGTGCCAGTAGAGTGTCTAACTCGTTGGCCATTGTGCGTGATGCTGACGTACCAGACGCCAAAGCCTTTGACTTGGTAGAGTGACATTTCGCAGTTCCCTTTTCCTTTGCCGGGCATCCGGCGTCAATCCATGCCATCAGCGCCGACCGCTTGAACACCCATCGCCGGCCGGGCTTCGCAGCAGGAACATTGCCAGCACGGGCAAGGCTTGCCAGGTGATCTTCGCTGACGTGCAGTAGTTCAGCGGCCTCGCTAAGAAGCAGCAGAGGTTCGTTGGTCATGTCGCTGACCTCGCGCGTATGGCCGGCTAGACGGTCAATGTCGGTGGTCATGCCGTCGCTCCGAACAAGTCTTCGGTGTGATCGCAACGCGGTTCCGGTATCGGATGGCCGGCAAGAACGAAAACTGTGCAGGTCGGGTTTCCAGCGTCGTCGAGGCGAATCTCGCCGGGATATTCCGGGTCGTCGATGGGCAGGAAGATGCGAGCAACGATCGGGCAAACCTCGTTGTCGTCACACTCGTCGATATCTGCGCCTTCGCGCATGGCCTTGTCTCGCTGGCATTGAAAACACCAAGAGGCAAAAAACAATGCCCGGTCCTCGCTTCCATCTGGCCTATATTTTTCAATGGGGATCATGCGCGCTTGTTCCAGGCGGCGATGGCTTCTGATGGGTCCCTAAATCGCCCGGTCTCTGATCCACATCCTCCGGTAATTGCTCGGCATCGCACGACAGACCCGTAATAGCTAGAGACCTTCGGCGCCGTCGCGCTCCCGCAAAACGGGCAGGGCTTGAGTGCTTGTTCGGTCATGGCTTTTCTCCTGTCGCTTTTTGAACGGTATCGAGCGCGAGCATGATGATGCTCGCAACGTCATCGTCAACCGCAAACAAGCTCACGTGCGACAGTCTCCGGCACACTTCCAGCAAATCAGGCGCGGATGCGATCAGCATCGAGTTTGCCGCCCACTCGTCTCCGTCATAGCGAGGGCTTACAATGGCAATAGTTGTCCCGTCTTGAGCAACAACAATGTCGCCCAATCTGCGCCAAGAACCTGGCGTATGTTCGCTCATTTCGATGACCTCGCACGGATAAGATATGCTGCCTCTTCTCAGTTGATTTGAAGCAGTGCTTTGATTTCGCACCGCATGGCTGCTTTGCCTTGCTCGAAGGCTATGTTGGCGATTCGGGCTGCTACCTTGGCGTCGTTCTCGTTCTCGAAACGCAAACTTGGGTACAGTGTGCCCCCGTAGTACGAGCATTCCCCGTGCGGAGCAGGTCCCTGGACGTAGTGCTTCATGTCCTCTCCGAAGCTGGCTGTGTAGGGCTTGTTGGTGCTGGCTCGGTAGCTCATGTAGTTAACCTCGCGCGGATTTTCTCGGCTGCCCATTGCAGCGTGTTTCCGGTTTTCGTTCCCGGAAACATCGACTCCAACTCATCGCACACCGCAGCGCACGCCTCGCGCTCTGCAATCCTAGTCTGCTCAATCAGCGCATCCACTCCGCTGATCGTGTCAAGCCATGCAGCCACCTGCGACTCTGCATCTTCGCACGCCTTTTCTACGCCGTGCTCTGCGGTGTATTGACCGCCGTCCCTGTGGATTCTGGCTAGCAGGTCGTAGATGTGGTGGCGCTCGCGTTTGAGGCGATCAATCTCGGCTGCGTGCTCCTCGCGCTCTGCAGTCAGCCGGCCGATCTTGGCGTATTGCTGGCGGAGCATGGCGGCAGCCTCATTTCCGGTTTTTCCGTAGTAGATTTCTTTCAATCTGTCGGCAATCTCCAACGCTGTGCGTTCGTTCATGCCTTCACCCCCACCATCCAAGTCGGCGGCGCCGGAATCTCAACGCCAACCGGGCGCCACAAATGCAGGCAGTTGGTGTGATTGTTGATGTGCTCGCTTTCCGGAGGGTGAAACTGCACCACGCGGTCCTCGCTGTGCCAGAACAGGCGCTTGACCATGCTCATTTCTTCCCAGGTCGGGCAGCGATCGGAGCGCGACACGCTGACATGCTCCCATCCAGCACCGTCCGATGCGATGCAGAACAGGCGTTGGCTGTGCGGCAGGCGGATGTCAAACGCACCGGAGTTGCCGATTGCTGCCGTACTGGCAAGCGGGCCGGTCCGGACGCGGAATTTCTCGGGGACTCGGAAACTCATGGCTGCGCCTCCTTCCATTTCAGCAGACCCTTTATCACGATCCTGGTCACTCTTCCATCTTTCTCAAGTTCATCCAGTTTCCGGTGCGTTGTCTTCCTGTCGCGTTCGATAATCTTGGCAATCTGACAGGTTCCGGCCATGTGGTTTTCTCGAACAGCCGTCAAGATTTGCTGGCGAATGGTTTCGTGGTAGGACTCGCGACGCTCATCCATCATTTTCTCGCGATCGGCAATTATCTTCTCGATTGCCTTCTTGGCCCGGGCCTTTTCTTCATCCATTGCCTGGGCAGCAATGGATATCTGCCGAACCTGATAAAACAGGCTCAATGGTGAACGGCCCCGTTTCCTTTCTGTGTTTTCTGTCTCAAGCATTGCTATCTCATCCGATGTACTGTGATCGTTCCACAGGCATGCGTCGTTACCGCCTTGACTCCGTGTCCGGTTGGTATGCACACGCCATTCAATGGCCCTTCTTCCGGGAGATACTCGCGCTTCTTGCTGTGGCTCTTCCCGAGGCGCGAGATGCTTTGCGCTCTAGTTATTGCCTCGGGCGTCTTTTTCACTTTGTAAAATTTTGCGCGCTGACGGATACTCGAGATTGGCATGTTGAAAATCTTGCACAGATCTTCCGTATCGGTAACCGGGTAGAGTTCACAAAAGCGCTTCTTTTCTTCTTCGGTCCAGAAGGTTCTCATGCTGGATACCCATCATGCTGTACGCCGTCGAGCAGGCTGCCGGCGACTTCCCGCCCCCAGATTTCGACCTCTTCGCCAGTTTTGCTGCTCGTAAACGAGGCGATCCGCACCCATCCAGCCCGAGTCAATACGCGCTGTTGCGCCGCGTTGCTGCCGCAGACCGTGCATGTGGCGTAGTCGTACCCCAAGGCGGCCAGCATCACGTTCTGGTGGGTCTTCAAGGTGTGCGCGAGCCCCCGTCCGCGTAGATCCTTCGGGACGAAGAACGCGTGGCAGTGGGCAACCTGCGGCTGGCTGGGGACCGAATCAATTTCGTAGGCTCCGATGGCGGTTGCAAATCTCATGCGGCCTCCATGACCCGTCCGGCAGTGCCGTTTTCGATTTGAATGTGTTTCCACGTCTTTCCTGTCAGGATGAGATTCATGTTCTTGTAGCTAATGCCGCAATCGGTTGCCAACTTCCGTTGCGTGACGCCCCCATCCGCATATCTGATCTTGATCTTCATTACCATTTCATCAGTAAGGTGTGATCTCATCATCGTCCGGCCATGAGCGATTCGCCAAGGTTTGCGCGTCATCCAATGGTTATCTCCGCTGCGAGATTCCACGTTGCTTCGCCCTTTTTCTTCCCTGTCTGCCACGTTGTCAGCCGTTGTTCCGGCAAATAGATGGTCTGGATTGACGCAGCATGGGTTATCACAATGGTGGCAGATGCTCATCCCTTCCGGTATCTGCCCTATGTGTATTTCGTATGAGAGCCGATGTGCGCGTACCGTCTTACCGTTGCGGAACAGCCTTCCGTACCCATCCTTTGTTTTGTGGCCAGTCCATTCCCAGCAGTTTCCTGACTTATCAACTCGCGACCAGAATCTGTTCTCCAAGGAGTCGCCTTTCATGCTTAGCTTCTTGATCGGGTCTCCGTTGTTCTTCATGCGCTGATAATGTTTGCCGCATAGCCCTTTGGCGACATGCCGATTATCGCAACCAGTTACGCTGCATACAGGCATCGGTCCTCCTTGATTGTTCCGTTTTCGATCCAGAAAGCGGTGGCTTCATCCGGCATCTGTACCGGCATCGCCTTGAGGGTCGCAAATACCAACGCTGTCTGCACTTCTCCGGCCGCCGCGAGATCGGATAGCCAGTAGAGGAGATCGGACCGCCCTTGCATATCAAGACAATCTGCCCTGTCCAGCACAAGCAGCTTGACGCCAGACAAGTGGCTGATGGCCTCGGCGATCATTGCGTCGACGCGCCATTTCTCGGACTCCGAGAGCAGTGCATATAGCCGTCCGCCAGCAGTAATTGTCATGTCGCCATCGACCAATGGCTGCGTCCACTCCGTCATGAGCGCCGAAGACGCGAGACGTTGATTGATCGGCCCGAGCGCCTCTCCAAGAATTTCCCCTGGGATCCCGTTCGGCGCCAGTGCGCCGGCGATTTCTTCCCACTGCGCCACGTCCCGGTGATGGCCGCGGGCCAGATCGGTATTTTCGTCGGCGATCGCCGCGGCGCGCTCGTCCGCCTCCAGCGACTTGACGACACCGGCGAGGCGAGTCTGTTCCTTGCGCGCCTCGGCAAGCTTCACTTTCTTGGCCTCGATTTCTTCCGGCGCCGGCGCGGGGTCGCTCCTGGCGTCGTCAATCTCCGCCAGCGTGCGGGCGGCCAGGTCGGCGGCCGCGAGGTCGCGCTTGTCGTTCTCGACTGATCGCGCCAACAGGTCGCGTGCGCGCTGGTATTCGGCGAGTTTGCCGGGCTCTGACGTGGGGTAGACGATCGGCGGCGGCGTGAACTCGACGAGCGCGCCGTTGGCGTGGTCGTGGCGCAGCTTGGCAGAGCACGCCGGGCAGGTGTAGGTCGGCTCGGCCGGCATCTGCTTTCCGCCCTTGCGCGCCTCGTGCTCGACCTTGGCTTGCCATTCTTGCAGTTCGGCCTCGTCCTTGCGAAGCTTGGCCTCGATGCTCGCATACCGCGCGGCGCGCTCACGCAAGCCGGCAGACTTCTCGCTTTGCTGCGCCTGCCGCGTGGCGGCGGATTGCATCACAGCAAGGTCGGCGGCGCCGCGCTCGATCTGCTCAGAGACTCTGGCCAGTTCTTCGCGCGCCAGTTTAACCCGGTTACCATCGTGCGCCGGCTTGTTGGCCTTCCAGTTCGCAGCCTTGACGCTACCGTAGGTCTCGCCGGTGGTCGCCCGCCAGGACGCCTTGGCGTCTCTCGCCTTGCTCTGCGCCTCTTTGTGGGCGGCGTCGAAGCCGGCGCGCAGGTGCGGCCGAATCTCGTCAACCTTGAGAGGGTCAAATCCCTTGTCGAGCATACGACCGCCGACGGTATCGCCATCGGTGCGCAGGCCCATCAGGCCAAACAGGAACGCGCGCCGATCATTGGCCGGCAGGCTTGAAAATCGCTGTGCGTCCAGGACGTAGGGCAGGACGGCCGGCAGGCTATCGTTCCCGGTGTGCTCGTGAGAACCGTTTGGCAGCGTGATGGCTGACTGCTGGCCGTCGTGCTCGACGACGGCGTATCCCACGGTCTGGCCTTCGGCGATCAGGCGGCCGTAGTCTTTTTTCAAGCTGACGCGGACGCTTTCACCGGTCAGCGCCATGCGCACGGCCTCCTGCAGAGAGGACTTGCCGGAGAAGTTCTTGCCGGCGAACAGGCAAATTGGCTTGGCGAGTTTCACGTCGACGTCGCGGGCGCCGAGGAAGTTGGAGGTCTTAATGGCGGTGATTTTCATTGCTTAAGATCCATGGCCGTTTGATGCGGTTGGAACATACTGCTCGAACTCTCATGGCCATTGGCCGGCACGGGTCCAAAGACAGCAACGGACAGTTTGGTTTCGGAAAGCTCGCTGATCTGTTTCAGCGCAATGGCGAGTCGCTCGGCATTTGCGATGGCTTTCTCCATAACCGGGCTCGTCAGAATTTCTTGAGCGGCCTTGTACTTCTCGCTCATCTGCGACACTTCCGACTGCACGCGATCCGACGCCGCTTTCATTGAAGAAAGATCGTTTTTGATGCGCTCGCGGAATTTCCTGACCGTCACATCCAGATTTTCAAGCGACGTGTTCGCGCGGTTTGCCGACTCGGTTGCCACAATCTCAATTTCCACTCCAGACCTCCACAAAAGTTCAAAAGGAACTACATTTTTTACGAAAAAATCGATCTTTCTTGAATCCCATGCATGACCTTCTCTTGATCCGCTGTCTACCACCATCGCCCCCCGCCAAGCCTCACTTTGTCCGAAGCACCTTGGCGCGCTGGTTTCGACGCGCACGGCGTATGCGGTTTCTTTCCCGGCCCAAAACAGATCGGCTATTTTCCTTGCGTTCCCCGTCAATCCAGCCATTCAACACCCCTTCGGCGGGCGCCGTGCTGGCCGCCCGATTGTCAATGTGGCAAGTTATTTCTTGCCGTTGATGATCGAAAGCCCGGTTGCTCCAGCAATCGCGCCGAGTTCATCTTCTACGGCCTGGCGGAATGCCTTGTCTGGCCGAATTAGCTCGAACCAGAAAGACACCTTCCCGCTGGATTCGCGATATTTCAGGCGTGCGTCGATCTGGTATGCGCTTGTCGAGTTCTCGAATACCGGGATTCCGATCGAGAAGCGGCTGAACACTTCCAAACTGGTGCGAGTGTCCTTGTCCTCGTCTTCGATGTACTCCAGGCGGAAGCTTCCAGACTGTAGGTTGAACTTCGACTTCAAGCGCTTTTCGCTGGTGCGCTCGAAGCCAAGAGCCATTGCCAACATATCGCCGCCGGTTGGCATGCCCTCGGTCGCGGCAATGTCAGCGAGGTTGTCTTCGATCCATGAGGCAAAATCGGCTTGCGACATTACCTTTTTGTTCGCTCCAATCCAGCGCCCCCACTCGATAGACTGCTTCCGGTCCATCGTGCATGTGTGGTCGCGCCACCCAGGCTCTTCGGTCGAACTGTCGTTGATGACGCCAACCAGTTTGAACGACCCGGAGACTTGATCGATGTCGGCATAGACCAAAGTCCCGTCTTCACAATGGCGGTTCATGTAAGTGATGAACCCGCCGGAGTCGGTGACAGAAACGGTGCCGCGCTTGCGAGTCGGTTGGACAAGCATGTTTTCCAGAGACGACACCTTGTAGCCGTCGGGGACGACAGTGAACGGGATTGATCCGTCTTTGAGCACTCCGACGTTTTTGCTGATTGCAACGCCGGCGGCGAGGATGGCTTCTGCCTCAGTTGTGTTTTCCATGTCGTGAAATCCTTACGCAGTGGTGGTTTTGAGCTCGCGCGGCGCGTTTTGAATTGGCCGCAGTTCCAGCTTGTTTTGCCGGGGGTCTTCGGCGACGAGGTTGCCATCAGGCGTAGGCCAAAGCAGCGCCTCGGCCGGAGCGCCCTTGGGCAGGGTCACGCGGACCTCGGGCTTGACCGCCAGGGCTCCGGCGGTCGACGGGCGAACCGTGACCTTGAGCGTGATGGTGCCGCCCTTGTTCGTGTCGACTACCGCCTTGACGAGGTTCGAGAACTTCTGTCCGGCGTAGTCGAGAAGCGGGAGCAAGTCCCCGGTTTCGTCGTCCTCGATGCGGACGGCTTTCAGGTTGTCGTGAATCGGCTTCATGGTTTCCTTTCGGTGGTTGTGGTGGTGGTGGGGCGGCCGGTGCTGATTTCCGGTTTGACAGTCTCAACGCTGTCACAGTGATTACGCTCGACACGGCCTCCGTTCCGTTCATGCTGCGCATCAGCCTGCGCATTCGCCCCGTTGATCGATTACTCCAGCCCAAGCCCGCCGCGCTCACGGCGCTGGCGCGGTGCTGGCTGTGCGGCACGTTGCGACTCGGCAAGCTCTGCTGCGCGGATGGCGGCTTCTTCTTCGGGGTCGGGGCGCCACTCAGGCTCTGCACTCTCCGGCTGGCGGACCTGCTGCGGGATGGTCATGCCAGGCTGTTGGTGCTCGATCTGCGCGGGGGGCTGGGTGATTTCTCCGGTGTCCTGATCGACCGTCTCGTCGTTCCGAGACATATCGAAAGCCACTTCCTCAAGAGGCGCTGCGGATGCCACCACATTCCCATCGATCGCGGTGGCGAAGGCCAGGCTTTCAATGCTGATCGGCAGATACTTGAACAAGCGCCTAAGAGCGGTCTTCCGGCCCATCTCGACGTAGTTATCTGCCCACGGCCCGGTGATGATCGGCCGGCCATTGCTGCCCTTCTTCGCCCGGTTCTTTTCAGCCGCCTTGTCGCGGATGTGATTCACCTCGTCGGTGCTCATGAACTCGAAGCTGTACCCTCCACCAACCAGCTTGGCAACGGAGTAAAAGCCGATGACGGCGCCGCGATCGGTCATTGCCGGCCGGTGCACAAGTTCTTCGTCAAGGCCGTAGGCAAAGCGGAATTCGTCGTTCTGGCAGACCTCATGCGCGGCGATGCTGACTATCTGCCCGCTGCGACGAGCAAGATCCAACATCCCCTTGTACCCAATGATGACGGTCACTTGCGTTTCGACCGTCACCCACTGGTCGCCCCGCTTCTCGCGCTTCTCGAACGGCAGCAGGTAGGCGTGTCCGAGCGGCGTGTTCGGCTCAAGGCCAAGCTGCGCGCAGGTAACGACGGACCCGAGAAGAGAGCTAAGGCTGGCGCCGGCGAGCTTCGGCGTGGTGCGCAGCGCGCCGAGGGCGAGCTTCAGCATGCGCTCGGCGTCGAAGTGCTTCGGCAGCAGCGCCATGAGCGTGCCTTTGTTGGCCTCGAAGAATTTCTTCACCGTGGCGGAGCCTGCTTGTTGGGCGGTTTGCTTGGCTGCGACAGCCAGTTCCGGGCCTGTCATTGTTGTTGCGATTGCTCGCAGTTGTTGGGTGGTCATGTCGATCCTTACTTGATGAGTAGCGGCCGGGCTCCCGGCCTGGTGGTGGTGTGCCTTTCGATCATTTGCCCGCACAATTCGCCGACGTTTGCGGCTATGCACAGGTCCGAAAATGCGGCCTTCCAGTCCATCGTCCGGCTGTCCTTGTTGCTCTTCCACGTGGCCAGCTTCTGCCCCTGATAAACCAGCGTCGAGGCGTGCCCCATGGCGCACTTGAGGCGCGTGGATAGCGTCTCGATTCGCGCGTCACATTGCTTTGCGATGTCCTTTCCCTGCCTTATCTCTTCGCACAGCCGGACCAGTTCTTCGTCCGCCTCCATGACAATCCCGCCATCCCTGGCGTAGAGCCATTTCACGTCATCGGCCGTTGTCGGCTCCGGCGCGTCGCGCTCCTGAACCCGGCGCCAGAACTCAACCTCCTTGGCCCGTATGGCGGCGATGGTTTCCTCGTCTCGATCGATCTGGTGCAGGCGCAGGTCGTCGACGCCAATCAAAGCCGCTACGATGGCCCGCTTGCGCGGCTTGACCATCAGGCCGTGCATGACCTGGGCGGCGTAGTAGAGCGGGATCTCGTCTGTGTCCTGCTCTCCCCAGGCCTTGGCGGCGAACGGGCTGACGGTCTTGATTTCCGCGTTGTGCTCCTCGCCGTCGATGAGCAGTTCCAAGTCAAGCTCGCAGGCAAGGAACGGGAATTCGGGGTCCTGGTATCGCGCGTTGCGGTCGATGATCTGCACGTCGTGCCCGCGGTCCAGCAGTTCGTCGACAAGCATCTCGACAACAACCGGCTCCCAGCGGTGGCCGCGGTCGAATAGGCGCTGCTTTTCCCTGGTGATTTCTTCGCAGAAAACGCCGATCTTCTCTTGATAGAGTTGGAATTGGCTTTTCCATAGTGATACGCCAAGGATGGCGGCAACGTCGCTTCCGCCAATGAATGCTGTGCGGTCGTGTTGGGTGCTGATCATTGATCCTCTCCGATAAATTCCCTGATGGCCTTGCACGCCTCGGCTAGCGCACAACGGGCCTTTCCGAGGTCGCCTTTTTTTGCGGCCACTTCGGCGATGGACAGGAAGCCGCGAACGTAGTTGATGGCGTCCATCGTCGGGTCTTCGTCAGGCAATGGCGCCCGCGGGTCATGCGGGTGGCCGGCGAACGGCGGCCACGTGGCCGCGTCGCCTGGCCCGAATTCGTGAAACTTGGTGGCTTTCATTTCCCGCTCCTTGCGGAAGTAGGGTTGTTGTGCGCCGACATCTGAGCGCACTCGTAGTCAATGCGACCGACTACGCCGAACGCCAGAATGATTACCAGAAGAGCTAGCAGAGGATTCATCATCTGCACCCCAGGTAATGGTCTTCGGCAATCCTGATGCCGTGCTCAAGTCGGTATGCCTTTGCCGGCCGCGCTGCGCCCGTGTCGATATGCACGGCATCTTGCTGCGCGTCGACCATCACATCGACCGGCGGCAGCAGCAGTGCGCTATCCTCATGCTGACGGCGCGCAATTGCCTGCTCGTGCTCCTTGATGACTTCTCGGGCGTCGTGATCCTCAATCACCTTCCTCGCATCGTGGATCAGATGCGGAGGCAAATATGAGTCGGCGCTGAACGCCGGTTCGTGTCCTGCGGCCTCTGCGACGATGGCGCGCAACACTTCAATGGCGCGCTCATTCATGGCCTTCATCTCCGCCACCGAGCGCGCGCCACACGTCGTGGTCTGCCTCGTCCTCAGCGCCCATTGCGCCGATGCACTGCGCAATCAGCAACGCTGCCGGAACGGACAGCACCAAAAAAACGTACTCCAGCATCTCTTCCTCCTTGGTTGATGTGGTGTCACTGGCCGGGATTCCCGTCCCAGCGCCAGCTTTCCAGTTGCTCGACCTGATACCCGCCGTCGATCGCGGTGGCCAGTGACTCGGAAGCCGCCTCGCCTTCTCTTATGCACGGCACAACGCTCTTCTGTTGGCGGTACAGCTCGTGAAAGGTGCGCGTGAAGCGGCTTGCGGGTATCGGCTCTCGCAGCAGGCCAGGGTAATGTCGTGCCCTTGGCCTTGTGTCCGGACGGGAAAGGCTCAAACCGCCGGGGCCGGGAGTCGGGTGGGATGCACTGGGAACCGATGGATGTAATCTTAGGACTTCCAAAGGCGGAGCGCAAGCGTTTATTTTGGTTTTCCAAAGCGCCAGGCGAAAAAAACGACGGGGTCGCCGTCGTCTTTGCTTCGCTCTAGGATCAGCCTTTTTTTGGCATCGCCCTTGCTGTGGCCAGCAACGCTTGGAGGGCGTCGTCTGTCATATTGCGGAGGAGGTCAAGCAACTCTTGCTCTTCCGTGGTAGCAACGTCCAGGCCATCCTTGCCTGTCACGATCCATCCCACTGATTTGTTAAGTATCTCAGCCATTCTTATTGCATTTTTTAGCGAGGGAAGCTTGCTGTCTCCTGCTTCCAGCAAGCACAGCGACGCTGCGCTCATCCCTACCATACCAGCAAATTCGGCCTGACTGATTCCCATTTGTATGCGCAGTTCTCGGATGCGCTGCCCAGGTGTGTCCATTTTTGCATTGTCCTGTGCTAGCCGTTTGGTGTTCAAAATCCAACCAATCAAAAGTGTTGTTTTTTTAGTTTGGAAGTCCTAATATGTGAGGCATGACACTTCAAGACCTCATTGACGAATTCGGATCGCAAGCGAACGTCGCGCGGCGCCTCGGCGCTGATCCGGCCAGCGTTTGCGAGTGGGCCAAGACCGGCGTTCCAGATGGACGGCAGTACCAAGCGCAACTGATTACCAACAGCAAGCTGAAAGCGTCCAAGCCTGCCGACAGACGGAAGGTTGCCGCATGAGCGCGCGCCGAACCAAGGCTGTGGGCATGGAAGCGCTCGCAAAAGCTGCTGAAATTCTCGGATCGAAAAGCGCCCTTGCTTGCGCCGTTAGCGTTACTCCATCGGCGGTGTCGAACTGGATGGCACGCGGCGGAATCCCGGCAGAGCACTGCCCGGCAATCGAGCGCGCCACAAGCGGAGCCGTCCGTTGCGAGGACCTCCGGCCGGATGTGGAGTGGCACGTCCTGCGTACCCCCCGCGAGCAGGCCGCATGAGCACCGCCTTCCGTCGCGCATCCTGCATGCAGTCCGCAGGACAACCAGACCGGGACGGTCTTGGCAGACCCGTTGCTCGAGGCACCGCATGCGCGACCTGCCCGGAATGCGATGTCCCGCACGGCGATGTTGGAATTGCCGGCGCCGATCTGCGCTGGCGCCTCGAAGTCGAGGATGGACGCCTGCAGATCGTCTGGCAGTGCCCTTCCTGCAATCGGACGATGCACGAAGATACCGATTGGTTGTCGGTAATCGAGGACGAAAAAAAAGTCAAGGCGGACCCGCTGTGCGTGTTCTGTCGGCAGGTATCCGCATGAGCACCAAACACACCCACCCCCTCGTCCCAACCTTCGCCGCAGCGCTCGCCGCCGTTGCGCTGGCTTACTTCTTGTCGTGGGCGCTTTCATGAACGTCTCCTCCAGTGCTTTCGGTCTGGTTGCACTGGCTTTCGCCGGGCTTTCGGGCTCGGCGTTTCTTTTTGTAGTCGCTCGTCAGATGGTCCGCCCGGGATTCGTGGGGATCGACGGGGACGATCGGTAACACCACCAGAAAGGAGTGAAATGGGTATCGAAGAATGCAAGGCCCCGTGTGGCCCTGCCAACCATGAAGCGATCGGCGAACTGATGGACGGCCGCGGCGAAGTTGCCGGCGCGATGGTCAAGAATGAGCAGCAGAGCGCCAAACTGCTCGACCAGCTTCGTTTCCAGCACGAGGTTCTGGCCGAGATCTTCGAGTTGTCCGACCCCAGGGCGACGACGCCGCACCAAAACATGCAGATGATCCACGGGAAGGCGCTTGTTGCCATTCGGGCGGCGGCCAAGTCGGGGCTGTTGTCATGAGCGTCGGGAGCAATGGCCCGTTCGAGGCCGGTGACGTTGAGGCTTGCGAGTCGGAGTTCGACTCTCTCTGCATCGAAGTCGAGGCACTCAAGGCGGAGAACCGGCTGCTGAAAAGAGAGGTCCGGACGCTGCTCGACACCATTCGGTGCGCCAGCGATGTTCTGACGAAACTGATTGAGGAAACGAAATGAAACCCGACGAAATCGAGCAGGAAATCCAGGACAAGGGACTGACAGCGCCGCGCGTGACGCTTGAGGATATCGAGGCGAACATCGCCAGCGAGTTCTACTTCACGGCTGCCGATGGGTGTTTCGGCGCAAGTGGTCATCGGCCTAACAGCGTCCGCGCAGGCACGGCGCTTCGCTTGCTGACGTTCTGCGTGCTTGTCCTGCGCAATGGATTCACCGTCACCGGAGAGTCAGCGTGCGTCAGCCCGGAGAACTTCGACGCTGAGCTTGGCCGGAAGATCGCACGGCAAAACGCCATCGCCAAGGTCTGGCCGCTGATGGGTTACGCGCTCCGGGAGCGCCTTTTTCTACGGGAGGAAAAATGAGAGGGATTTCCGCACTGCTCGCCATTGCCGGGATATCCGCGGCATGGCACGACACTGGAAGAAACATGATGCCGTCTGGTGGAATGATTCAATCCTTGCCGAATAAATACGAACGCGTCGGCAAAGGCGTTGCGCAGGCCAAGCGCGAGGCGCTCAAGCTTCGCCGCCGGAAGACGCACCGCATGCACTGCCGGGGGAGCGCATCATGACCGAGGAAATCACTCGGCGCCCGAATGGCGCATACCTGATTGAGTCGGCGCCGAATCGCCGGCAATACCTTGCGGCAAAAGCGGCGCGCGAGATTGTCGGGCGCATCACTGCGCCGATCACCGCTGCGGTCGCCGGCTACAAGTCGGAACTGGACCGGATGCTGGACGCTTCGGCGATTTACCTCGGGCCTGGAAAATGATCAAGCGCAAGACGCGGACGTACCGCAAGCAACGGCGACTGCTGACAGGTGTTCAGAAGTGCGAACACGCAATTATGGCGATAGGCTCGGCAATCGCGCGTCGTGAGTACAAAGCTTGGGCAAGGCACAAGGACGGAATGTGAAGAGGATCACCCGCCGCCAAGCGCGAGCATGGCTCTTGCCCATGCGCAAGTGCCTGCGCCAGATTCGCGCCACCGGATATGCTGACTCGATACGTGGCTACGCCGTCACCCGACTGCACGCCAGCGACGACTACGCTCGAATCGACTACTGCGCGGCCGGATTCCGGGCGCTGATGGAACGCATCTGCCCGCACATCGACACCGCGCCACTGTTGCGCATCGAGCAGCGCCTAGCGGCCGGCGTGCCGCTTGAGGTCGAGCACGTTGACGCCTCGCTGCGCATGCTCATGGCTGTTGAAAACAACCTGATCAAGCATTCGGTGGCAGAGGTCAAGGAGGCCGTGATGATCGAGCAGATACTGATTGAGATGGCCGAGATGATCGAGATGAACGAGATGAGAAAGGCCGCATGATGGACTTGTCGATACACCCCCTGCGAGTTTTTCCGATCCCGACCGGACCAACGATCGAATTCCGAGCGCTGCCGTTTCCGCTACCGGAGGCGCACCGGGAAGCGCTCAAGGGCTTGCCGAGCGACGAGACTGATTTGTACATCGCATCACTGAGGCGAGTGATCGGCGTCGACTTCTCGCGCCCCGAATACACGCATACCGACGGATTGAGGGCATTGCAGCGCAATGGGTGGGCCGAGGAACAATGACCATCGGAACGCACCCGCTGACCGTCGAAGGCTATCGAGAGCGGACCGCCGCCGATCTGCGCGACATCCCGATTACCGCGCACAGCTACAAGTGTGCGGTCTGCAAGCGGGCGTGGAACAAGGGGACTGCCGGTCGAAAGAAGGCGGCCAGCGGTGGTTGGCGGTGCCCGGAGTGCGTGGCTATTTCCAAACCGGAAACAACCACTGAGCACGGCGCTGGAGGCATGCGCAAATGGCCATAGCGCGCAAGAAATGGACGGACTTCGCGGCCAAGGCCTCGATACAGCCCGCGCTGTTTGAAGCGCCTGAGCAGCCGCGCAGGCGCCGTGCTGGCACATGCAAGAAGCCGGTTGTCCCCGAGAGGGACATCCTGAGCCAGATTCTTGGCGGGCTGCTGCTGCACCCGCTGGTCGCGCACATCGAGCGCATCAACGTGATGGCTGGCCGGCTGTGCGGCAAGGACGGAAAGCCCTCATCCAGGTTCATGCGTAGCTGCAAGAAAGGGCGCGTCGATCTGGATGGGTTCTCGGTGAACGGAAAGGTCATTGCGATCGAGGTCAAGAGGCCGTCGACGCGCAACAACCTCACGGACGAGCAGCGGGCCTACCTGGATCGCGTGAAGCGGTCGGGCGGCTTGGCCGGCGTGGCTACCAGCGTCGAAGAGGCGTTTGCGATCGTGGAGGGGCGTGCGTGATGCGGGGCGCTCTTGACACGCTGCCGGCAACGGGCGAAGATTCGCGCAAGGAGTGTGATGACTCCGAAGCAAGCGGTATCCGCACCCGTCAGTCCTGCGGTTTTTTTGCGCCCTGTTTCAATGGGCGGGAGTGCGCGGGTACAAAAGGCCGAAAGGCTAAAGAAGCGCGCCGACTTGCTTCGGTCATCACCCTCCCGCCCGCCTCTCGGCGCTGTGTGATGACGGCTCCGCGAGGTCTTTCGAGACTCAGCAAGGAGTACGTCATGACCAGCCCCGCTACAGGCGCGTTCGCGCCTGCCGTTTTCAATTTCCAATCCCTCGATGTTCGCGCCTTCGCCGACGATGCCGGCGAGCCTTGGTTCTGCGCTGCCGATGTGTGCGCCGTTCTTGGCTATCGAAATTCGCGCCGCTCGATAGACCTGCACTGCCGCGATCAGGGCGTAACAAAACGGTACACCCCCACCAAATCTGGCAATCAGGAAATGACCTTCATCAACGAAGGCAACCTCTACCGCCTGATCGTCAAGTCGCGCAATCCAGAGGCGCAAGCCTTCGAGCAGGAGGTGATGGAAGTCATCCTGCCGGCCATCCGCAAGACCGGCCGCTACGACGCCCTGCAGGCGCGCCTGGATGCCCCCGTCCCGAGCTTTGCCAGACGCCGCTGGCTGCTTGTCGTCGACCCTCACGGCGGCGAGATGGCCCGGCCGCTCGACCCTGAGCATTTCCTGACCAAGATCAACGAGCTTCCCGGAATGCTCCGGGATCCGGCTTTCGATATCAACGGCAACCAGCTCGCCGAGATCATCCGCGCTGGCGCCGATCGGATGGCGTCTGAGCTTTCCCTCGAGAAAAGGTAATGACATGAAGCAGCCTCTCCGGGCGTCGAGTATTCCGGCGCAACTTTCAAAGGTGGCCTTGTTGGTAGAATCCGGGGCAGGAGAGGCCGCGCGCTACGAATGGGCGGCGATCGCGGAGTGCAAACCATGACCGTCGACGTGCGGATCAACGTCGGGATGCCGGCGCACCCGAAGACCAAGAAGCTGATACGCCGCCTTGGGACAGACGCGGCCTGGAGGTTGGTGTGCCTGATGGCATGGGTTGCCTCGAACAGGTCGGACGGAGACCTTTCTTCGTTGTCTGGTGAGGATATCGAGCTGTGCGTCGACTGGCCAGGAGAGGAAGGCGCCTTTGTCAAATGCCTGGTAGAGGTCGGATTCCTTGAGGGCGGAGAGGGGTCCTATGCGATGCACGATTGGGAAGACCACAATCCGTGGGCGTTCGGCGCCGATGCCCGAGCCGACAAGGCGAAATGGAATGCTATGGTTCGACATCACGGCCGCGCAGAGGCCGCCAAAATGATGCCGGAGCATGCTGCAAAGCTAGGTGTGAAGATCGTAGCATCTGAATCTTCTGCTACTAGCACTGCTACTAGCATGCGCGTAGCAGAAACTAGCAATGCTCCGTCTCCGTCTCCGTCTCCGTCTCCGTCTCCGTCTCCGTCTCCGTCTCCGTCGACAAGCGCAGAGTCAAAACCTTCCCGCCGACCGGAAAAAATCGCCACGCCAATCGCCGACGCTTTGGCCCCGGCTTCGCCGACGCCAGCCGCCGAAATCGTTCCTGCCATCGATGTTGATTTTTTGCCGCCAGAGCGTAGGCCGTCAGCGGCGCTCTCTGCCGAGCAGGCCGCCTGCCGCGCCACCTGGGCCGCCTACAGCGACGCCTACCAGCAGCGGTACGGTACTGCCCCCGTCAGAAACGCCAAGACCAACGCGGCGATCAAGAGCTTCACCCGGCGCATTGGTGCCGATGAATCGCCAGGGGTTGCCCGGTACTACCTCGGCCACGCCGACGCCTTCTACGCCCGGAAATGCCACGACGTGGGGCCGATGCTGGCTGATGCTGAGAAGCTCCGTACGGAGTGGGCGACGCAGCGGCAGGTGACGGGCGTCACAGCGCGGCAGCAGGAACGGACGGGGACGATGCGCAACACGGTAGATCGGATTCTGGCGGCGAGAGGAGCGGAGGCATGAGGCAGGGCGTTGAGGTTTTGAAGGCGATCGCGGCAACAGCCGAGTTGACCGGCACCGAGTTGAGCGAGGCGGCCCTGTTGGTGTTCGAGGCCGACCTGTCCGGATTCTCCGACGATCAGGTTTTGGCAGCGCTGACCCGGTGTCGGCGCGAGCTGCGCGGTCGGCTGACGGTTGCGGATGTGATCGATCGGATTGCAACGGCAGGCGGACATCCGTCAGCCAACGAAGCGTGGGGGTTGGTTCTCGCCTCCCTCGACGAGTCGGATACGGTGGTCTGGACAGAGCAAATCGCCGAGGCCGCTGGCATTGCGCAGCCCGTCCTGGATGTCGGCGACGAGGTAGGGGCGAGGATGGCGTTTCGTGACGCTTACGACAGGATTTTGCGTGAGCGAGCAGATCCGCCGCGGTGGTTCCCAAGCCTGGGTAGCGATCCGCAACGGAGATCGGCAGCGCTTGACCGGGCAGCGCGTGCCGGCCTGCTGACGCAGCAACAAGCGGCCGGTCTGCTCCCTGATCCGAAGGACCCCGGTCCGATCGGCGCCGCGTTGTTCGAGGGCAAGCCGCTGCAGCTCTCCGACATGGCGCCCGAGGACCGGGATAGGGTGCGGAGGAACGTCGCCAAGCTCAAGCTGGTGCTGGCCGGAAAGAGCGCGGCATGAAGATCGATGAGGAGCTTGACCCGCTGCTGTGGGCGAAGAAGCCGAAGTCGCAAACAGCGCTCAACCTGCTGCGCACAGGCGCCAATGAGGGTGATGCACGCCTCGTCGAAATCCTTTCGATCCATGTCAGAGACGGCGTGTGTGACGAGTCCGGAAAGCTGTTGATGCGATGGGATGGGCTGCGGTGGGTGTCGCTGGCAGCCGACCGGGAGCGGTATGCGGCCTGATCCATTGCCCGCCGATACGATGGCTCGCCTCAGAAAATGGGGGTATGCGCCAGGCGGATACATGAGCGATTGCCACAAGTGCGGGAAGACCCATTCTGGGATGGACAAACGAGCCATAACCTGCCAGCAGTGTGCAGAGGACATGGAAGAGGCGTTCGAGGAACGCGCGGCCGTAATCCAGTTTGGCTCCGGGCGGGAAATGAGCCGGGAAGAGGCCGAACGGATTGCGCAAGAGCAGATGGGGAGAGGGAAGCAATGAAATATCGAAACAAGAAAACCGGGAAGATTTACCGCTGGCTGGCGGCCGGAACTGACTGCACGAACGGCAGAGACGGCGTAGCCGTTGCGGTGTACTGCCCTGACGACAACGGGCATGAGATTTACGTCCGCGAGCGCGGCGAGTTTGAAGAAAAATTTGAGCCGATCACAACAGGGGCCTGATGTACGCCCGCCGACCGTAGCAGAGGCTACGGAATTTATCAAAAAGATGGAACATAGCCCAGATTATTGCCGGTCATGTTTAACGCACTGGAAGCGAGTTATGGGAGTCTCTGCGGCGAAGCAGGTGTTCGAGCAGTCCCCGGAATCTGTTAGGACGTGGATCAAAGATAGGAGCTGGAAATGATCGGAACCGCAGAAGAAATCATATTTCTTGAAGCAGAAATCGACAGGATGGAAATTGAGATTATGCCTTTACGTCTCAAGCAGCACGGCTATGAGGTTTTGCTTGACCAGAAGAGGAAGGAACAAGGACTTAAAAAATTGTGGGAGTTGTGCGGTGTTTACGAGGGAAGTAAGGTGTTAGTGACGCCAAACGGAGAGGCGGAAGCTTTGTATGAAGTGAGCGGAGTTCTGTATTCAACAACATCAAAATTGTTCCGCGTCAAAGGCATCCGGCTTTTGAAGTCCGGACACAGGCCAAAATATTATTATGAACACTACGACCTGGGAAGCATTGAGTGGTTTGCAAAAAATCACAAGCGAAAGCGACAATGAAAAAAAATGAAGCATTGCAATCGACATAGATACTGAATAGATACTTAATAGATACTGGAATGGAATAAAAGAATGAATCTAAAGACCGCCATGCTTGAGGCGCTCGTTCAGGAGTGGGAAGGAAACGCGCGCATGAACAGAGTCGTTGAACTGGCGTGGTCCATGGCCGGAAAGAAGCCGGCTGACGACGTGCGCAAATACACAGACCTTGCCGCCGCGGTCCGCGCAAGGCACATCGAAGGTCTGACGACGGTTCGTATTTTCGTCGGCCGGTATCTGCCGAAAATGGGAGACGCATTGCTCGATCGTCGCCCGCGAGAATCGTGCATTGCCGCCGGGTTGCGCGACCTTGGAGGGGGCGCAACGACGACGGTCAGGGTAAAGTCGCGGGAGCTTGGAAAGAAACACGACTGGGCGACGTGCAAATAAAACCGAGAGCGAAGATGAGAAAGCAGCGAGTTGAACGGAAGGCCGATGTCTCGGAGCCGTTCTGGGCGAAATCGCTGGCGCAGCCGTTCAGCAAGAAAGCGCATCGCTTTTCTACGCCAATCATGGGATACAGGGCAGCAAGGTGCGGGATTTTCGTCGACGAGAGGCTTCTCGTGGCGGCCGACAATCACACACCGAAGTGCCTGGTCTGCGAAAAACTGAACGTCGGGCAAGGATAGATGAACGATCCATTTTCCATATCTGGACAGATCAGAATGGCCCGGGGTGTCGTGTTACGGAAGGCTCCCCGTCGGCCACCAAAAACCTTCCCCGAACTCCGGGTAACCTCTGCATCATCTCAAGTGCTGGCGTTCCTGCGCAATGCTGGCGGTTACCACCGGTGCTGCGAAATACTGTCCGGCACCGGCAGAAGCCACTCGGCGGTGTCGTGGGCGCTGCTGTATTTAAGGGCTCGTGGGCTGGTCGAGAAGGTTCCCGACGCGGCGCGCAATTCTCGGTATCTGAGGTACAAGGCAAAGAATCCGGAAAATAGGACGGAATAGGATGAAAAACGAGCACGGACTGACACCGCAGAAGGAAAGGTTTGCGCAAGAGGTTGCCTCGGGGAAAAACCAGTCCGAGGCGTACCGCGTTGCTTATCCGCGGTCGGTGAATTGGACGCCAGCGACTGTCCACAACAAATCCAGCAGTTTGATGGCCGATGGTAAGGTTTTGGCTAGGGTGGCAGCCCTTCAGAGATTGGCGGCCGAAAAGTCTGTGCTCACCGCTGAGCGAACACTCAACGAGGTGGCCAGGATTGCCTATGCGGATATCTTGGGGATCGTGAATCCTGACGGGTCTTTCAAGCGACTGCACGAGTTGGACGCCGCAACGCGCGCTGCCGTGTCGTCGTTCAAAATCGACAAGGACGGAGTGATTGAATACAGGTTCTGGAACAAGACGGAAGCTCTCGAAAAGGCAATGAAGCATCATGGGTTGTACGAAAAAAGCAACAAACAAGTTGGGGACAGTATTCGCGATCTGTTCGCCGCTTTGGGTGGCAAGGTATGGGGCCCGGTGGACAATCCGGCCGAAGTTCCAGACGAGGAGGAGTAGTGCTCGAAGAACTCACTGAGCAGAACATGTCACGCCTGTTGGACGATCCGACATGGCGGATGTTCAGCGGACGCCTATACCAGATTATCGTCAAGGGAGACGACGATGATGCGGGGCTGGTTCTGCCATTCCTGCCGAACATCGCGCAGCGTCGATTGCTGGCCGCGTTGTGGAATCGCAACCTGGTGCTCAAGGCCCGGCAGCGCGGCATCACGACACTTATCGCCATCCTGTGGCTCGATACTGCGCTGTTCAGCACGGAGCCCGTGCGCTGCGTCGTCATCGCGCACGAGAAAGACGCGGCTGAGTCGATATTCCGGGACAAGGTGGTATTCGCCTACAACCGGCTGCCGGACATCGTGCGGGCTCAATTCCCCCTTGAAAAGAAGACCACGACAGAAATCCTGTTCGGTCACAACGGGGCATCGATCAAGGTGTCGACGTCGGCCAGGTCTGGTACAGCGCACAGGCTGCACATCAGCGAGTTCGGGAAGATTTCGGCGAAGTATCCCGGCAAGGCTATTGAAGTGGTGTCTGGATCGATACCAGCAGTGCCGACAACTGGCGTGGTGGTGATCGAATCGACAGCGGAGGGGCAGGACGGAAAATTCTACGACATGACGCAGCGCGCGATGGCGATGCACGACGGCGGGCGAGTGCTGACGCCGAAAGATTACCGATTCCACTTCTTCGCGTGGTGGGATGCCAGGGAGTACGAACTTGATCCGGAAGGGGTGATCTTCACGGCGGCCGACAACGCCTACTTCTCGATGGTCGAGGCGAAGATTGGGCGGCAGATCAGTCTGCGCAAACGGGCGTGGTACGTAGTCACTAGGCAGTCTGACTTTTCCGACGACGCGCCGCTGATGTGGCGTGAGTATCCGTCGTTCGCAGAAGAGGCGTTCCAGGCAAGCACCGAGGGGTGCTACTACTCGGCTCAGATCACGGCCGCGCGCAAGTCTGGCCGAATCGTTCCGCAGCTTCCTGTGGTTGCCGCGCCGGTCAATTCGTTCTGGGACCTTGGGCGCGGCGACATGACTGCAATTTGGCTCCATCAGCGCGTAGGGCCCGAGAACCGTTTCATCAGGTACTACGAGGCCAGCGGAGAGGATTTGACGCACTACGCCTCATGGCTGCAGGCTCAGGGCGTCATTTTCGGTAGGCACTACCTGCCGCATGACGCGGAACACAAGCGCATGGGCACGAGCCCGGATACCAATAGGTCGCTCAAGGAGCAGCTAGAGGCTCTGATGCCTGGGCAGCTTGTGGAGGTTGTCCCGCGGGTGAGCAACCTCACTGCGGGAATCCAGGCGACGCGCAATGTATTCGCCACTTGCTGGTTCGACGAGACTTTTTGCGGGGAGGGCGTCAAGCGGCTGGCCGCCTACCGCAAGCGATGGGACCGCGTTCGAGGCTGTTGGATGTCCGAGCCTGAGCACAACGACGATTCACACGGTTCCGACGCATTCAGGCAGTTCGGGCAGCTGGCTGACTCGGGAGAAGTGTTTTCGGTGGCCCAGCAAAGGGGGTCGACGTTCAGGCGCCGCGGGTCGGCGATGGCGGTGTGAGCGTGATGGACAATTTATGACGCGATCCGAATTCGGCGCAACGATCCGAGAGTGGAGAATGAGATTCGGGAAGTGGCCTGGTCAAGACGTGACACCTACCGCCGGCGTGTTTCAAAGAGGGTTTGAAGCCGGGCTGGCCTATGCTCGGAAAGAGGAGCGCAATGTCAATGGGTGCGCTCGATGTTTTCCGGAACGACCAGACCATCCATCTCCGTTGGAATAGACAAGCATGGCACCCTGCGCGCATCTCATCAGGGATCTCGCAAT
>CAZLPZ010000006.1:0-53401 GCA_964561535.1 uncultured Pseudobdellovibrionaceae bacterium
CACATTTATGGGTCTGTCGATATAAGATATAGCGCCTGTCAAAAAAATATCGTTGGTTCAACTTTCGTTATCTCGCCAGACTTTTCGGATCGACCTTAAGCTGCGCGGATTTCAGCCAAGAAATTGACGACGGATTCTTTTAAATTTGATGCTTGGACGGCCAGATCATCGGCCGCTCCGCGCAATTGTTCAGTTGAGGCGGCACTTTCGTTTGCTGCTTGTTGGACCTGTTCAATGTTACGCGACACTTCATCTGTTCCGTGTGCGGCTTCTTGAACATTTCGGCTGATTTCAACGGTGGCCGCATTTTGTTCTTCAATGGCTCCGGCAATACTACCGGCGCGTTCATCGACGTCATTAATTTGACGCAAAATTTGAGAAACGCCTGAAATTGTTTTTTCAGCGCTTTCTTTAATCGTTTCAACTTTTTGCGCAATTTCGCCCGTCATTTTGCGTGTTTCGTCGGCCAATGATTTAACTTCGTTGGCGACAACCGCGAATCCTTTACCGGCATCCCCGGCGCGTGCGGCTTCGATTGTGGCGTTTAAGGCGAGTAAATTTGTTTGTTCGGCGACGCCACTGATTGATTGGATCACACTGTCAATTTCACCGACCGCCTGTTGCAAGGCTTGTAATACCTCTTGTGACATTTGGGCTGATTGTGCACATTCTTTGGCCGTTTGGGCCGTATCCGATACGTTCCGTGCAATTTCCTTGATGGAGGCGGATAATTCTTCGGATGCGGCGGCGACCGTTTGAACGTTCGCCGATGCCTCGAGGGAAGCGGCGGCCACGGTTGAACTTTGTTGTGTTGTCTCTTGAACGGCGGCGGCCAGTGACGCCGCCATTTGACGCATCGCATCGGCGGCACGTTCAACGTTTTCAACAATGCTCCCAACGCGATTTTCGAATAGTTTAGCCATATCTTCTTGGGCAACTTTTTTCGCGCGTTCGTTTTCTTTTTTCTCAAGTTCGCCATAGGCTAATTTTGCTTGTAACGCGCGCACGGTGGTTAAAATATTTTGTAATTCATCCTGGCCGACATCAATGTCCGTATTGGTATTTCCGCCGGCGATCGAAGCTAGGCGAGTATCTAAATAAGATAATCGTTGTTGAAGGAATTTTTGGACATATTTTGACGAAAATATTGCGACAATAATTGATACTATGACCGAAAAGAAGGCAACCCAATGTCCTATAATTGTTTGGATTTTTGCTTTCTCATATTCAGATTTCGCCACATCAAGTTGTAAATGAATTAATTTTGTATTGGTTAGGGCAGCCTGATCAAAGAGATTATGTGCATTGACTAAAGATTTTTGAAATTCTTCATTTTTTCCTTCTTTAAGAAGTGTCATGGCTGGGGTTACAGCGTCGTTGATATATTTTTCTTGTTGAGTAGCATATTCGTCGGCCAAGATTTTTTCTTCTGGTGTCAGGTATGTGGCCATATAAGCATCCCAAATTTCTTTAACTTTCGGAATGTTTTCTTCGATTTCTTGTTTGAAATTTTCTTCATTATTATTGCTATAGGCGATCAAATTCAGATTAAGAATGGTATCATATAATTTCTGCTTAATTTCCGAGAGTTGGCCTGCCGCGACCAGTCGGTCTTCATAGACAGTCCGTAACGATTCTGTTGTTTGGCCTGCAATATAGACACCGACGCCGCTGACAATTAAAATCATAACGCAGAGGACAGCGCCCATGCCGATGATTTTGGCTCCTAATCGTTGTGCATATCGAGATAGACGGGCGCGTGTGGACGTACCAATTACCGCACCATGGGAAATAGCTTGATCTTTAGCTGTCCCTTCGCGAAAAGCGGCATAAATTTTATCAACGGCTGTTGTGATCGCTGAATCCGGTTTACGACGAATGGAGATATAGCTTTTTGTTTGGCCGCCCTCGACGATCGGAATTGCATTTGCCTGAACCCAATAATGGTCTCCATTCTTAATCCGGTTTTTGACATATCCGGTCCAAGGTAAGCCGGCCTTTAAATCTCGCCACATATCAGCAAAGGCTTCTTTAGGCATATCGGGGTGGCGGATCAGATTGTGCGGTTCACCTATTAATTCGTTGCGCGAAAAACCAGACATTTGGACAAAATCTTCATTAACATATTCTATTTTGCCATTGATATCAGTTCGCGAGACGATCACTGAATCGTCTTTCATAAGAATTTCATGACCTGTAACGGGTTGATTATTACGCATTTCAAATTTTCCGAAGGGATTTTTTTGGGGGGAAGAACAGATTGATTTTGAACTGAAAATAGAAAGACTGTCAATCTATAATTGATTCTTGAAATTGACAAAAGTCAATTTCAATCCATGAATAAACGTGTAAAAGCATGATTTGTATTTGATTCGAAACATCGGCAAATTCAGAATGATTGGATTTGCAGTTTACCTTTAGATCTGGCGCACGCCAAAAGTGGGGTCCGGCGTTATTTCTCCCGGAAAATGATTCGACCTTTGGTCAAGTCATAGGGGGTCATTTCAACAATGACGGTGTCACCCGCCAAAACCCGAATTCGGTTCTTCCGCATTTTCCCTGCACTATGTGCCAGAATATCATGTCCATTTTCCAATTTGACGCGGAACATGGCGTTTGGCAACACTTCCGTAACGCTGCCTTTAAATTCGATCAGATCTTCTTTGGGCATAGGGGATATTATTTCCGTTATAAGTCAAGGGTAGCGGGGCGGTGCAAACCGACCGATGTATTTATACAGGGGGGTAAATGCACGCGGCCTCTGTCTTTTATGGGATTTTGTCCCGAAAATCAAGGGTCGTTTGCATAAATTTGGTGGGAAAGAAAGAAAAGGGCTTGCCAACGGGGTGATTTTCTGTTTTTTTCAAGCCCCGAGACCAATGAAGTGGGTGGTTAGCTCAGCGGGAGAGCACTGTGTTGACATCGCAGGGGTCACTGGTTCGATCCCAGTACCGCCCACCATTTTTTCTTAAAATCAAAGACAATCTTCTCATCCCGACATGAATTGCCCCGACCGCCCGAATCCGGTACGGTACGGTTATTATGTCTGAACTTTTCGCCTCCGCCCCTGTTGTTGTACCTGTTTCCGCACCGTCGTCTGAACCCTATCGGGTGCTCGCACGAAAATATCGTCCGCGCCATTTTGATGAACTCAGGGGGCAGGATGCATTGGTCCGTACCTTAAAAAACGCGATTGCCTCGGGTCGCCTGGCTCAGGCCTATATGCTCACGGGGGTGCGGGGGGTGGGGAAAACCACAACTGCCCGGATTATTTCCCAGGCGATTAATTATACCGGCCCCGATGGTATGTCGGGCCCCACGGTGGGGCCTACAGATGATTGCGGCATTGCGCGCGCCATTGCCGAAGGTCGTTGCCCGGATGTCATTGAAATTGACGCGGCGTCGCATACCGGTGTTGACGATATGCGGGATATTATTGATGGCGTACGATATGCGCCCACGATGGCTCGGTACAAAGTTTATATCATTGACGAAGTTCATATGTTGTCGAAAGCAGCGTTTAATGCGTTGTTAAAAACGCTTGAGGAACCCCCTCCCCACGTTAAATTTATTTTTGCAACGACGGAAATTCGTAAAGTCCCGATGACGATCCTATCGCGGTGCCAGCGGTTTGATTTGCGGCGGTTTGATGATACGGAACTGAGAGATTTATTAGTCGAAATTTGTGGACGTGAAGGGATTGTCCCAGACCTTGATGCTTTGATGATGATTGCGCGTGCAGGGGCGGGGTCGGCGCGTGATTCCTTAAGTTTGTTAGATCAGGCAATCGCCCTGGGCAACGGCGCTGTGGTGGCCGATGTGGTCAAGGATATGTTGGGGCTGGTCGATCAAACGCGTGTGATTGCGGTGCTTCAAGATGCTTTAACGGGTAAGATTCCTGATGCTCTTGATGGATTGGATGATTTGAACAAATTGGGTGCGGATCCGTTGGTCGTGATTGAAGATTTAATTGATTTAACCCATCGATTGATCCGGGCGCGGGTGATAAATAATACGGATGATTTATTACCCGCGGCGGTTCAAATGTTGGGGTCCCAAACTTTGCCGTCGCTGTCGCGCGCATGGCAAATTTTGATTAAATCATATCAAGATTTACAGATTGCGCCGGATCCCCGATCGGCTCTTGAAATGAGTATCATGCGTCTGGGGTATGCGGCCACTTTGCCAGATCCGTCAAAATTGATGCGCGATCTGGTGGGGTCGGGACAGGGGGGAGGGGTGAGGTCCTCTTCATCTGAACCATCACCTGGGTCTGGGTCATCGGGGGGGGATCAAAACCGATCGTCAACAATATCGGGTACCGGGGCATCTCACCATCGATTAGATGATGTGTCACGCGATCCTGTTCGAGCGGTTGTCGCCTCTGCGCCCATCCTTCACACGATGGCGGATGTTGTTGCCGTTTTGGAACAAGATGGCCAAATGATTTTGGCGACAACCGTTGCGCATTATGCGGTGCCGGTTAAAATCGAGGCGGGGCGGATCGAGATGGTCCCGTTACAAGGCGCTCCTCCGAAAATTGCGGGAGATTTGGGGGCGGCTTTGACCCAAATTACAGGGATGCGATGGATTGTTACCATTGGAAAAGAAGGGACTGGTGAAACGGTTGCCGCGGCACGCAGTCGGATGGATGTCGCGCGTCATCAATTGATTATGGATGACCCGACGGTCCAAGCGATTATTCTTGCTTTCCCTGGGGCCAAGGTTCGGGAAGAATAGACAGTGTCTAGGGACTATTATCTTAAATCTAACCACCTCTTGACAGTTTTGTCGGGGCGTGACTGAATGCGGCTCGGCACAAAAGAAGGTATTATGGATCAAAAATGAATTGGCTCTCAAACATTATTCGTCCAAAAATTCGGTCGTTGGTCGGTGCACAAAAAGATATTCCCGATGATTTGTGGACGAAATGTCCGGCGTGTGAAACCATGTTGTTTCAACGCGATTTGAAAGAACGTCTGAATGTCTGCGATACCTGTGGGTATCATTTGAAATTATCGGCGGCGGATCGTTTGGCCCTGTTGTTTGATGGGGCTCGGTTTACCGATGTGCCAACGCCGAAAGTGGCGGTTGACCCGTTACGGTTCAAGGATAAAAAACGGTATAGCGATCGGTTAAAGGAATCTCAGGCCAAAACAGGCCGTTCGGACGCGATTCGCGTGGCTAGAGGGACGATTGAGGGGATTCCGTTGGTTGTTGCTTTGTTTGATTTTGATTTTATGGGCGGATCCATGGGGGCCGCGGTGGGCGAAGGGATTGTGACCGCGGCCGAGGTCGCCGTTCAAACGGGTTCGGCGTTTTTGGCTATTCCCGCATCGGGCGGTGCGCGGATGCAAGAAGGGGCGATTTCTTTGATGCAAATGCCGCGTACGATCATTGCGACCCAAATGGTGCGCGAGGCTGGATTGCCGTATCTTGTTTTGTTCACCGATCCGACAACGGGGGGGGTGTCTGCGTCCTTTGCGATGGTTGGGGATATTCATCTCTCGGAACCTGGTGCCACAATCGGTTTTGCCGGAAAACGCGTGATTGAAGAAACGATCCGCGAACAATTACCGCCGGGGTTCCAAACGGCGGAATATCTTCAAGAACATGGTATGGTGGATATGGTTGTTCCCCGTGCTGACCAACGCGCGGTGATTGCACGTGTTTTAGGGATTTTGATGAAAACGCCGGGTCCCGCCCAAAAGGTACTCACGACTCGAAAAAAATGATTCAGAGGTCGTTTATATCATATTTTCTTAATGAAGTTGCTTTATGATCTTAGGTGCTTTGAAAAGCATTTTTGAGTATTTTATCAACATTTATAAGGAAATAGGCCATGTATACATTTTATTACCCGTACTATCCGTATGGTAAAGATTATGCCTATGGATATGACTATCCATATAATAACTATTATAATAAATTTGATTATTTTTATTATACCTATGCCAAAGTATGCCATGTCGTGATGGAAGAACTTCAAGTCCCGTATCAAGCCAAAATGGTTTATTACAAAGACGGCATGAACAGCGAATATGCGCAATACAGCCCCGAAGGCCAAATGCCGATGCTGCAATTTGAAAATAATAAATTCTATGACAGCATGGCAATTTTGGATTATTTCTTTAATAAATATCCAAATAATAAATTTATGCCGACAACTTATCCAAATCGGTATTATGCCTATCAATCCATGATGTACATGAACACCTATGTGTACCCGATGTATTGCGATATTTTCACGGCCAAAAAATATTATAAAGATTCAACGATGTATACCCAAGTTCAGGAAACATCACGCAATCGTCTTTATGCGTATTATGATAAAATGGAACAATATTTTGCCACGAACAAATTTTACGCCGGCGATTTCTTCAGCGTTGCCGATGTGATGTTTGCGGTCATGGCGGAATTTGCCCAGTACGCCGGGTTCAAATATACGTTTGGGGCAAATACCCAACGTTATTTAAACAGCGTGTATGCGATGCCGTCTTATAAAAAAGTAACGGAATATCAAATGCAACAAGCTGAAAGCTTTGCGAAAGCGGCTTAACGTCACGAGGTCCCGGCCTGCGTCGGGATGACCGTGTTTTTTATAAACTGATCAAATCGGGCGGCGCTCCAGAAATGGAGCGCCGTTCCTGTTATCAGGGCCCCTGCCGACATACCGATAAATAATCCGTGCCACCCCCCCATGGTATGGCCGATGACGGCGCATAAGATTGTTCCAATTCCCAACCGCCCGAGAGATAGGATAATGCCATATTGGGGTTTTCCCATGGCGTTCCATACCGAACCCCATCCCATCGGCAATGTCCCCATCATGGGAATAATCCCCATGAGCAAAAAATAAGTTGCGGTGATGTGAATTGTGTCTATGTCTTGTGTAAAAAGGCGGGCCAACGGGTTGCCTGATATCATTAATAGGGCCCCCGTGATACCAGACCACAGAATACAAAATAAAATGGCGTACCGAATGGTCTCGCGCATGCGATCAAATTGACCTGCCCCAAAATTTTGTCCAATAAGGGGCGATACCGCAATGGATACGGCCATAAGGGGGACAGCCATGACGGCCTCGACCCGGCCAATAATACCATAGGCTGCAACGGCAGATGTACTGTCCTTGACCAATAAGGCGGTAATGATTCCAGCGGTGAGGGGGGTTAACAAGTTCACCAAACCAACCGGAATCGCGATGCTTAATAACCGCCGGGCCGATGCGCCAAAATGGGCGAGGTCCAGAACGCGGATATCGACCAATTGGCGTTTAACGATCAGGATATAGAGGGCGATCAACGCGGTACTGGCATTCGCGGTCACATTTGCAATCGCGGCCCCCGTCATACCCCATGCGGGGATGGGCCCCGCGCCGTACACCAAGATATAAGAGAGCGGGATGTTAATGACAGCTGCCGATATCATGATCAAGGAGGGGGTGAAGGTATCGCCCGATGCGCGGATTGCGGCATTGATCACCAACGGCACTGTGATAAACATATATCCCCAAAACTGTATCCGCATAAACGGCGTGATAAATGCCATGTGATCTTGGCCGGCGCCTAAGGCGTGAAACACCGGGCCCATCATGATCTCGCCGATGATTGCCAATAAGGCCCCGATCGCGAGGGCCATCATAATCGCGTGCAGGGTAAAATGGCGCATGGTGGCGGTGTCGCGCGCGCCAATCAGGCGGGAAATAACGGATGACGCCCCAATCGATAATCCCATCATCAAGTTAAAGAGGGTCATGGATACGGGAAAGGTAAAGGAAATCGCCTCGAGTTCCGTGTGCCCCAGGCGCGCGATGAAATACACATCGGCGACTTGCATCGAGACAATGGATAAGATCCCCCACACCATGGGCAAGGACAGGCGGGCAAGGTGCGCCGGGATCGATCCGGTGGTCAGGTTATGGATGCGCGGGGCGTTCATGAGGATTGTTCTTTTTTATGATCATCAAGCATATATTCAATCCTTAAAAAGGCATGATCATAAATGTCTTTTTGCTCATTTTGCCGTGGGCCTGAACGGTTCTCAATCAAAATCGATGTATCCTGAGGTTTAATCCAGCGAATGAAATCAATTTTGTCAGTTTCAAGCTTTGGTTCATCCAAATCGCCATTTACAGATACAAGAAAAATATATTCACGCGCTGGAACAGTATCAAGAAAATCTTTACGCGTTGCAAAACAGTAATGAATGATTTGAATAGACCATCCAGTTTCTTCTTGCATTTCTCGGCACAGGGCTGCGCGTATCGTTTCATCAGGCTCAACATGACCACCGACCACGTCCCATTGCCCTGGGAAGAGTTTACGATTTGGTGATCGTCTCTGCGCAAAAATTGTATGATTGGGATGAACGACCAAAGCTCCAACAAACAGTTGAATACCGGCCTTGCGATCATTCTGCGCCAATTCCTCCGCTTCATCCAATGTCACAGAACCTGTAACCAAGGGATAATTCAACCACTCTTTGTCATTAAAATTAAGTTTGTGATTCATTAAGCTGTTTCTCGAGTTCACGTGTCACCGATAACGGCGATCCGGTGTTGCGCGCCAGAATGGCATAAAAGGTTGGAATGACAAATAAGGTGAGGAACGTCGATATGGTGACGCCCGACACAATCACAACGCCAATTGGAAAACGGCTTTCGGCCCCCGCGCCGCCCATGGCAAACGCAAAGGCCAGCGGCAAGGCGCCCACGACGGTCGCAATCGAGGTCATTAAAATGGGACGCAACCGTGCCTGGGCGGCTGTTAAAATCGCATCCATAAATTCGGTGCCTTGATCACGGAGTTGGTTTGCAAATTCCACAATCAAGATTCCGTTTTTGGCCGATAACCCCACAAGCATAATCAAGCCCACTTGGGTGTAAATATTCAACGTGGCGCCGGTTAAATACAGCCCCCAAATGGCCCCGATTAAAGCCAACGGCACCGTCATCATAATGACGAGAGGGTGCACAAAACTTTCAAATTGTGCCGCCAGAAATAAATAAACAGCGAGCAACGCCAACGCAAAAATAAACAGGGTGGCCGATCCGGTTTCTTTAAAATCACGCGACTCACCTTTATAATCAATACGCCCGCCAGCGGGGATCGATTCTTTGGCCGTGTTATCCAGGAATGTTAACGCTTCGCCCAACGTGTATCCAGGCGATAAAGACGCGGTAATCGTAATCGCGCGCACCCGGTTAAACCGTGACCTTGATCCCGAATCCGCGGCTTCTTCAAGGGACACGAGATTCCCCAGCGGGATCAAAATACCCGTCCGGTCTGACCTCACATAAACATTTTTCAGGTCGGTCGGTGATAATCGGTCGCGGGCACGATTTTGTAAGATGACATCATATTCTTCACCGCGGTCCAAATAGGTGGTGACATCGGCACTGCCAAACATAGTTTGTAGCGTACGGCCAATGGTTTCAGCTGACACACCCAATTCTGCCGCGCGGTCGGTGTTCATTTTAATACGGATTTGGGGTTTAGTTTCTTTGTAATCAAAATCGATGTTCACGAGGCCCGGATTTTGGCGAGCCATTTTTAAAACATTATCTCGCCACGCGGCTAAATCCTCATAATTATCACCAGCCAGCACAAAGGATACGGGCGTGGATTGGGGGTTTTGCCCTAATGACGGGGGCATGATGGGAAAGGCAAGCACGCCGGGGATTTCACTGAACTTCATAAACATATCGCCAACGATTTGACCCGCATAACGACGATGACCCCAATCTTTTAAAAGGGCAATCGCGATACCAGAGTTCACGGAACCCGTTGCTGAAAAACCACCGGGAACAATGTTTACGATGCGGTTGGCCTCCCCTGTGCCGTCTGGGGGTCCGCCATCTTTCGGGGATAATAAGGTCGCCATTTTTTGTTCAACCAAACGCATGTGGGCGGTTGAATATTCCATCGACGACCCTTCGGGGGCAATCATGATCACAAAAACAACGCCGCGATCTTCTGTGGGGGCATATTCGGACGGTACCCCGCGGTATAGAAATATACCGATGACAATGAGAACACCAATTCCAATCAACAAGCGCGTGGGGCGGGCAATCATGGCTGTTAAAATACGGCGATAATGGGGTTCAAAGGATTCAATTTTGGCATTGATCCAAATGGTGATTCTATTTTTTTTATGGTGCGTGGACCGTTGGGTTAAAAATTTGGAACACATCATAGGCGAGGCGGATAGAGCAACAAAGGCCGAGAATAAAATAGCGCCGACGATTGCCCATGAAAATTCGGTAAATAACTTTCCAGCATCCCCCCCCATCAGAGAAATCGGGATGAACACGGCAACCAATACAAGCGTTGTCGCAATAACGGCAAACGCCACTTGGGATGTCCCGCGTTGTGCGGCGGCGAGAGACGGTTCGCCATGTTCAACGCGTTTATAGATATTTTCGAGAACAACAATTGAATCGTCAACGACCAAACCAATCGCAAGGACAAGTGCAAGCAAGGTTAATAAATTGACGGAAAATCCAAAAGCCAATAATACAATAAACGCGCCAATGATTGACACCGGAATGGTCACCGCCGGGATCAACGTCGCGCGGATATCGCCTAAGAAGAAGTAAATGACCAACGTGACCAAAATGATCGTCAAGCCTAATGTCACATAAACTTCGTGAATCGAGCTTTCAATAAATCGGGAGGCATCATAGGCCACAAACAATTCAAGATCTGGATATTGTGTTTTAATATCTTCTTGGATTTTGTGCATTTCCCTAATGACATTATGCGCAACGGTTAATGTATTGGCTTTGGATTGTTTACCAATACCTAATCCAACAGCAGCAAGACCATTTGACCTTAAATCTGTGCGTTCGCTTTTGGGTCCAATGTCCACGCGCGCCACATCGGCAAGGCGGATTAAATAGCCGTCAGATCCCCGACGAATTACAAGCTTTTGAAAATCATTGGCGGTTTTATAGGCGCGATCAACGCGTACGGTAAATTCTGTATTTAATGATTCAACGCGGCCGGCGGGCAATTCGATATTTTCACGGCGCAATGCATTTTCGATGTCTGTGACAGTCAATTCGCGTGCGGCGAGTGCGCCCCGGTCTAACCAAATGCGCATGGCATATCGGCGTTCACCGCCGATGATGACACTGGATACGCCGTCCACAATGGATAATCTGTCTCGCATAAAGCGGTCGACAATATCGGTGAGTTCTAGACCGTCGCGCAGTTTACTTTGAACCGCGATCCAGACAATTTGATCGGTGTCGGCGTCTGCCTTTGAAATTTTTGGCGAATCGACATCATCAGGTAAAGCATCTGTCACGCGGGAAATGCGATCACGGACATCGGACGCCGCGGCATCAATATCGCGCGATAGTTCAAATTCAATTTGAACCTGGGATACGCCGTCTTCTGATTTTGATTCCATCGTTTTGATCCCGGAAATTCCGCTGATCGATTCTTCGATGATTTTGGTGACACGTGTCTCAACAATATCGGCTGATGCGCCTGTATAAACGGTTTCGATCGAAACAATGGGAGGGTCGATATCGGGATATTCACGGAGGGGAAGTCGGGTAAACGCGATGATCCCTGCGACAATAATCAAAATATTAATCACGGTCGCAAAAATTGGGCGTTTGATGGAAATGTCAGACAGGATCATTGAATGATTACTCCCCCGTCGATGTGGGCGGAATCGGTGTTGGGTCAAGGGCGGGAGTAGATTCAAGTTCTGAGGGGGCAGGAAGTGTTTCCACAGCCGGTACAGCGGATGTTGCTGTTGGATCGGCATCGGGGGATGTCCCCAAATTATTCAGTTCACGACGTTTGTCATGGGGGGCATTATTCACGGCGCGCGTGATATTATCATCAATTTTAATAGTTTTGTTGATTTTAACTTTGCCGCCTGGATTGGCCTTCATGACGCCGTTGACAACGACCGTGTCTCCAGCTTTTAATCCATCGGTGATTTCGACATATCCGGGCATACGCGCTCCAATTTTTACCGGCTGCGCTATAACGTCTGATAATTTATCGTCGCCTTGAGGGGGGCTTGCCACACGGACTGATTTCTCGGTGCCTTGGGAGACCAAGGCTTCTTCAGATACAGCCAACGCACGGCGTTCATTGTTTACGATTTCGGTCGACAATAACATTCCAGCGCGAAGTTTCCCATCAGGATTTGGAATTTCAGCTTTTAATTTTAATGACCGCGTGGCGGCGTCAATGCGCGGATCAATTGCGGTAATCGTGCCTGTAAAAACGGTGTCTGGATAGGCATCCGAATGTGCATCGATTTTCATACCGGACCGAACGGATGCGAGATATGATTCAGGGATCGAAAATTCAAGTTTCATCGGGTCAATATCGTCGAGCGTCGTAATGACCATGCCGGGCGAAACAATGTCACCCACAGATATCGACCGCAGGCCCAAGATCCCGTCAAAGGGAACGATAATCTGGCGGTCTTTCATTTGGGCTTTTGTAATATCTAATCGGGCGCGATCTTGGTCTCGTCGCGCGGTTGAGATGGCCGCCGTACGGGCCAGGGCCGCGGATCGATTATATGATTTTTCAGCTTCGGTTAAACTGGCGCGTTCTTCATCATCATGTAATTCCGCAATTACCGTCCCTTTTGTGACGAACTGTCCTTCTGAAAAATTAATGGATTTGACGGTTTCGGATACGTTACTGGTCAGTTGGGTGGATTCGTTGGCTTCCGTGGTGCCCAAGGCTTGAATACGGTCTGAAAAAGGGTAAAGGGTCACAATTTCAACGTCCACGCCCGGGGGCGTTTGGGGCCAACCACCGGGTTGGGCTTTTAAAAAAGTTTGATATCCGGTGAGGATCAAGGCCCCGAAAACAAGTAAAACGGCGACATATCGTTGCCGCCGTGGATTTCCGGGCCGAATCAAGGCCATGATCAGAATAAGGCATAGGACGATAGGGATGATTTTAAGAACGATCATGCCTCCCACGCCACTTTCGGTTATCCCCATTTGCCCCAAGATCCCGGGCAGGATATACGCCTTGGCGGGATGCAAAAATAACGCAAGATAAGCAAGCATCAGGGCAGAAGCGATGGTCGATAGGATGTAATTAAACATAATCATAACCTTGGGGGGAGGGTAAGGAAAATTATAGGGTTAAACATAAAGCGAATAAGGCCTTAGGGCAAGAGTGCGTCGTACGATTTTCTTGATTTTAGAGGATATCCGTTACATCCATCATAAGGGGGCCGCTGGTCCATAGCAGGCTGCATTGAAGGGTGTGGGTTGAATACAGGGTACGTAATAAATCTCGGTAGGTACGCATTTGATCGAGATAGGCTTGAGGAATTTGATCGGGCGTTTTTGGGATTGTGAAATCTGTTTTGTAATCCAGTATATGAATGTGTGTTGGGGTGATGATCAACCGATCGATTTGCCCGGCGATTAACCGTCCATTGGGTAAAATACCCGTGATGGGGACTTCGGCGTGAGAATTTTGATGAAATAAATCTTTATAATCGGGATGATGCAGGATATTGAGAACCGATTGCGTTATATTGGATTGTATGTCCTTTGATAAGATGTCGCTTCGTTTGGTCAAATAGGTTTTAATTGTTTCTTCCCATGTTGTTTTGGGGAGGTTGGGTAAAATTTCAAGTAATTTATGAGTGATAAGACCACGTGCAAATCGTGTGGGATCATTGATGGATAAAAGTGGAGATGTCGCCAAAAGTGTCATGTGCGCGGGATCTGCACGATAGGGCCGGGCAGGGGTGGGCTCGGGTATCAATGGTTTTTTTAAAGTATCTTTTAAGATCTTTAATGGGGGACGTTCTGGGATGTCTGGTGTTGAGGGGGATAGTATTTCTTTTTCATCCTTACGGGCACGATCTGGGAGCGCTGTTTGGGCAGATTCAAAAATATGAAGGGGACCGTCCGTTCCGCTTTCCTCGACCCGATATCCAGGCAAATTTGCGCATGCTTTAATGCTGTTAAGAACTGTATCATACCAGGTGATATCACTGCGTAAGGGTCGGTCGGCGCCTGCAACAATTAACCAATCTTGGGCGCGTGTTAGGGCAACATACAGTAAACGTTGCTCCTCTGCCCGGTCAGCAGCGCGTACATGTTCAAGTACATGGGGGATATCATCCGGGCGGTCCTGTGCACGTGGGACAAAGATGGGTAGCGGGGCATCTGTATCATCGGGCCAAAAAATACTGGCAGGTTTACCGTCTCGAGCGGATTTAATCGTGTCGGGAAGGATGACGATCGGTGATTCAAGGCCCTTGGATCCATGAACGGTCATTAACCGTACAACGTTATCCGATGGCGCAACGCTTTGACGGATTTCAGGATTATCACGTATGAGTGTATGAATGAAATGGTGAATTGTTGTGCTGTTCTCGGATGCCTTTAAGGCGAGTGTCAACAAATCTTCAATTCCACTGGTATGGTCGAGCGACAGGTCACGTAAAAATGCAGCGCGACCCGATCCATCCGGGGATGATGGGCATGGTTGATCCAAAAGAGATGTTAAAAATAAATAAGGAGAAAGGGTACGTGCCCTGTCAATACATTGTTCAAGATAGGACACCCAGGGATGATGAGAAGAATAAGATTGAAGAGCAGCCCATAATGATCCCGTGCGTGTTGGCGCAATTGCAATTAAATCATCATCTGTTCCCCCGCATAAAGGTGATTTTAATACACAGGCCAGTGATAGATCATCATCGGGAAGTAAAGAAAATTGCGTGATTGCGACAAGGTCTTTAACGATAATTGAGTCAAGAATAGGTTGACGATCGGCGCCCGCCACAGGAATTCCTTTGATCTGTAAGGCTGCTCGGATAGAGGCGAGATATGGCGCGCGCTTACGTACCAAAATCATAATATCGCGGGGTTCAATGGGGCGATTGTGAGAGGGTAAAATTATTTTTTGATCGATCCAATTGTGAATACAGTGCGCAATCTTCCTCGCGAGAATTGTGGGGCCATCTGTATGAGGTCTGATGGTAGTGGGAGGGGTCCAGGGTGTACGGATTTCGGTGTCTTTTATGGCGGGGATCATGGGCCATACCTCAACGCGGCCCGCCTGACCGGTACGGTGGATGATATGAGTGGGGGCCTCCTTCAAACGCAGGTCAGCGATGCGATCAGGGTTTTTAAAGATTTGATCGACGATTGTTAAAACGGGAAATGTTGACCGAAACGATGTATTCATGGGGATTCGGTCAAGATGCAAGGAATTGTTTGTGGGGGTATCTAGATTTGACGATCCAAAATGATGCAGCATTTTTTCAAATGTATCGGGGTCAGCGCCTTGAAAACGATAGATAGATTGTTTTTGGTCCCCTACAATAAACAGCCGTCGTGTGCGGTCTGGATCATCGGGGCCAAAGGTACGGGCAAGAGAAGCAATGATCTGCCATTGTTCGGGGTTTGTGTCTTGGGCTTCATCGAGTAAAATGTGATCGATCCCACCGTCCAGTTTGTACATGACCCAAGAAGGGGTCTTTGTTTCTTGTGTATGGGTTTGATCTGCATCGAGGAGTGTAATGGTTTTTCGAATTAAATCATCAAAATCCAGGACTCCGCGGGCACATTTTAATTGATTATATTCGGTCAAGATATAATCAACCCACGTAAACAAAGCCATATTGATACGATACAGATCAATCATTTGACGTTTATGTTTTAACCGTTCGATTTCGTCTCCGCACGTTATATATAAAAGACGTAATTGATCATCGGCTTTGCGTTGGCCTTGTTTGCCGCCGTCACTTGATCGCGCGCCTTTTGAATCAAAAAAAGGTCGACAAATTTGATCAAAATGTTCGGCGCGTTCTAAGGGATGCAACATTGTCCAATCGCGGATATGTGCGGCTAATCCATTTTCTGTCTTTGTCCCTTTGGATAATCCTTGATCCAACAGAATCAGGTCATGAATGAAAGATTCTGGAAGATCGGCAATTGATTTGGTCCATGTTTCGAGAGAGTCATTAGAATTTAATCCAAACATTGTGCGAAAGGCGACGGCGCGATCGGATCCTTTGTATTGAGCCAAAGCAGATGATAATTGCCGCCGTTCGGATAATAATTCTGTCATGATTTGGCCCAATCTGAAATCGGACAGGTGGGCGGCGATATCATTCAAGATGAAGGCATTTTCAGGGTCACGGGTAATTTTTAGATCGGCATTCTGGCGGGCGGTTTGCAATAATTGTTCAAGTTCGGCCCCTTCGATCAGGGTGAAATGGGGTGAAATTCCGGCCTCGAGTGGAAATCGGGATAGAATGGACTGGCAAAAGGCATGCAATGTTAAAATGCGTACGTGATCGGGCCCATCAATAAGTTGTGTAAATAAACGTCGTGCAGCATCAATTTGGTCGGCTCTCGGGGGTTCATCTAATACATCTTGCAATGATGTTCTTAAATCGGAATCTGACATCACAGCCCAATCAGAGACCCGGGCGAGCAAGCGTTCGGTCATTTCAGCAGAGGCTGCTTTGGTATAGGTCAGGCATAAAATACGGTGTGGGCGCGTACCGGGGGCTCCGTTTGTACGGGGGAGTAATAAACGCAAGACTCGCTCGATTAAGACTTTGGTTTTACCTGTTCCGGCCGATGCATTCACCCATACGGATCGATCAGGATCAGATGCACGACGTTGGGACAATCGTGCCCAATATCCGGGCGTGTCAGATAGGGGAGGTTCGATGGGGTCAAGCTTTTTGTTTATGTTCAATGCATCTGACATCATAGAGATCCTGTTTTTGATGCAATCATTTGAGGGGTGTCATCGTCCAAACCCCACCAGATTTGACGTCGTGATAAATGATCATATGTATCCCGAGCCAAATCATCATTTCGGCCATCTGGAACGGGATAATAGGGGGTGTGTTCGGCTGCAAAAATGCTTAAAACATTTACTAATCCATTTTGTGCCGCATCACATAAATCATTTAATGCCAGAGGAGATTGATCTTGATCGAGCGTTAATACTTTTACGCCAGATGGTTTTAAATGCCAAAAAGATGCGCTGGATACGACGTCACCGGGTTTTTTGTTTTCGTTTAAACCGTTTTGAACGCACAAGGATTGGATGACAAGTTGTGATGCTAGGCCTGCGTCTATATTTTTTCGCGTTGGCAGGCTGGCGCCTGTTTTATAATCGATGATCGCATAACCTCCGGTGGTCATTCGGTCTAATCGATCTAACCGTGCGGTAATATGGTGCGGAATACCTAAGATAGGTAAGGTGTATGTCCATGTTTGTTCTGTTTGATCGGGGGTTAACCCATTTGCACGTGCTGCAAAATCATGGGCAATCGTCTTGCGTAAAGTTTGGGACAGACGCGGCATCATAAAGGCGCGGATGCTTTGGTCTACCCGCCATTTATCGAGTTCATGAGTTAAGAATAATTCGAAATCTTGGGGGCGGTTTTCGCGTAAGATGCGATCAAGAACGCGATGTAGAATAATTCCCCGGATACGGTCATCAACGTCAAGATCCAAGGGATCTAATGGCTTTAATCGTAAAATCTTTTGGGCATAAAACGCATAGGGATCGATCATTAATGTTTCAATTTGGGTTGATGAAATGGTCGTGGGGCGTAAGGATTGTGGTGGGCAAGGAGCTGGGCGTTTTTTTAAAAATTGTTGTTTGTTTGAATTGGGAGCGTCTAACAAATGTACGGCTTTTATAATATCTGTGTCTTGGCATTGATCATGATTTGGTCCAAAAATCGCGGTGATAACCGAATAGAATCGGTGCAACCACCGCGATGGAAGCGCCGGGGCTCCTTCCATTTTCATTCGATATGTGATGGTTACTTTTGGTACGTGTAATAATTGGACGACATCATGGCTTAACCGTCCAATTTCTTGTTCTGCAGGAGGCATACCAAAATCGGCTCGCATGGTACGGGCAAGCCAGGGGTCAATGCCAGGATCTATCGGCCAGATTCCTTCGTTAAATCCAGCTAAAATGACATGAGTCATTCCCATTAATCGTGATTCATAAACCCCTAGTAACTGAACGCGGGGATGTCCTATCCCCCGACGGTTAACGCGTGTCGTTTTAAAAAGATGGATCATAAAGGCGGTATAGTCATTTGCATTTTTATGCATAGGGGGAGTTTCAAGATTTATAATATCGGCACATAGATGGGATAGGGCTTCGCCATCATCTCCTATCCACAGGGCAGATATATTATCTTTTGTGTGTGTGGATATTTTTTCGCATGTTGTTAAATGTGTGCGAATAAAATCGTGGATATGGCCACCCGTTTGGCACAGTTGATATAAGGGTTCGATTGTATCCACTAAAAATGTCAAGGGTTCAATCATGTCATGCGAAATAGGCGCTGTTATATATTCATGTAGAAACGTGCGTGGGTGTGTTGGGGGTCGAACACCCCGCAAAAATTGGCATTCAAAAAGGCTTATTTGATCTTGAGATAAATTTGGGAGATTTAAAAACGGATGTCGCAGCAAAGCAATCAGGTCTACCGGCGAAAACCCCTGAACGGCAAGCGTTAAGATAAGGGTTAAAAATTGAGTGTGAGGGGCGGTGTATAAAACATTTCCGGCACTGTCGTTTACTTCTATATTAAATCGGAGGCAGGCAGCCATAATTAATGTTGCCAGAGATCGGTCGGGCGTTACAATCGCGATATGAGTTGCGGGATCCGTTAGGGCAATACGAACCTGGGCCGCAATGGCGTGTGCTTCATCTAAAGCCGTATTTACTTGAATAATTTTGATATTGGATAAATCATCTTGGATTGCTTTACGAGATTTTTCGGTTAATTCGTTTTTTAAATTTGCCCAGGATGGTGTGCAAGCGCCGGGGCACATCATGTGCTGGGTAAAAAACCGACGGGCTGTTTGGGGGGTTATAACATCTTCAGATAATCGCATGATCTGAGCCGTACATCCGTCCCAAACGGGAATTGTGGTGAGGTTAATATTTAAATTTTCTAAAAGATGGTTTAATTCATATTGAGGATCTTGGGGTGTTAAATTTTTTCGGTGATCGTCGGGTAAATCGGGATCCAACCCCGGTAAAATGACGTGGCCCTGGGGTAGATTTGCAATAACTTCCATCAATTTTGCGACAATGGGCAGACTTCCCGTTACCCCGGCCATCATCACGGGGTGTGCGGGGGGATTTTGTTGCCAATAGGTAATCAGATGTTCAAATAAGAGAATGCGGCGGTCATGGGCTTGTAACCGTCCTGCCGCATGGACATAACCTGGCCAGGCCGTACGTAAAATATTTAAAAAATCCAATGTGATTTGCCAGTGTGAGGCAAATTCAGCATCGACCAAGTGATCGAGGCTGTCCAGGGTTAGCCCTTCATCCCGTACCGATTTTAAAAACGCAAGCAATGTTTGGGCAAGCGCCACGGCACGAGTAAAATCAATGGTGGTATCTCGTGCCCGGATCATTTCTGTAAGGATTAATTGGGCTTCTATGGGTGATAGGACGGGTGGGATATCAATGGCGTGTCCCGTCGCACTTGTGACCATTATTTCAAGTGCCTCATCATCCATATCAGCTACGGCACGTATTTTGGGGAGCAAAAGGGGCCGGCCATCTGTTGTATCCAAAAACAAATCCGTCATCATGCGCACGGTACGTCGTGTGGGTAATAGAATTTCTAGATTCATTAATCCTGCTGGATCATCACCATATTGGCGGATCAACCCCGTGACGAATGTTTTTAAAAAGGGTTCCCCCAATGGAATATAGGAGACCGTGCCCATTTGTTATCCTTGCTGAGCGCGAGTGATTTCAGTCAGTTCACTTGCGTTATGGCGTTGTTGTGCAGTTATGTGCGCAGACACTGCATCAACATCTTCGGGCGTGCTGATGTGATGCCACAAGCCGGTATGCACTAATCCAAATAAACGTCCGGCACGTTGTGCGGCGTCCATTTGATTAAGGAACGAAAATATTCCATCTGGTACATTATCAAATATCCGTGCGTGTAACATACGAATTCCGGCGAACATATGTGTTCCGGTTAAATTGAGTGATCGTGTAATGCGCCCAGTCTTATCGATCGTATAGTCGCCAACATTTTTTGTGATACTTTCTCGATTAATCGGAAACAATAATAACAAAATGTCCATCGAATTGGGGTCAAAGGCTAATGATAATCGGTCGAGCATCGACAGTCCCGGTCCTTCGTCAATTAGCGCATCGCCATTCATCGCGAAAAAAATATCGCGGTTGATCGCGGGCAGGGCGTGTTTTAACCCGCCCCCGGTTTCAAGAAGTACCGGCTCAAAAAATGTTTCAATATCAAAATTGGATTTGTAAGGGACAACAAATTCATCGATTTTGTGGGGTAAATAATGGGTATTTAAAAAGAGGCGTTTGATTCCTGCTTGGTTTGCTTGATTCATAAAATAATCCAATGTGGGGCGGCCTGCGACGGGGACCAGAGGTTTGGGCGTGTCGCGTACGCGGTCGCGCATGCGGGTTCCTAAACCTGCGGCAAAGATAAAGGCCGTGTCTGAAAACGTTCCAAATCCGTGGGGGGTCACGGTGACATCACGTGTGCCGTCGACGTTCATTTCGATATGGAGATGAACCCGGTATTTGAATGTCGGGATAAGGGAGGAAGGCAGGCGGTCCGGCCATTCGATCAATGTAGCGTGCGCCGTGTATATATCGTCGATGTTCAATTCATCGATTTCGGATGAATTTTTGACCCGGTACAGATCATAATGATAGATCTGACCTGTTGTTGTCTCGTAAATCGACACCATATTAAAGGTGGGGCTGGGGATGGGCATTGTTTGGTCGCCTGCAGCAGAACGGATAAACCCCCGCGCAAAAGCGGTTTTCCCAACTCCTAAATCCCCGGACAATAATATGACCGTGTGGGGGGGGACGAGACAAGCGAGGTCAGCCGCAAATATTGTCATATCCTGTTCAGATTGGATCTTGACGGGGATGGATTTCATGCGGATGCTCCTTGCAGGGGTCAGACCTAATTAAAATACCGATTCTGTTGCGTTTTTTACTTATAAAATAGATCCATCAAAAGGGCCAGAGGTTATCATGTCAGATACAGAAACACGCGACGTTGCCATTATTGGGGCGGGACCCATTGGATTATTTGGTGTTTTTGCGCTGGGGATGATGGGGGTATCCGCGTATGTGTTTGATGCTTTGCCTGATATTGGGGGGCAATGCACAGCGCTTTATCCGGATAAACCGATTTATGATATTCCAGCCTATCCTATGATAACAGGGGGGGCATTGGTTCAAGCGCTTGAAGACCAAGCCCGGCCATTTGTCCCAATGTACCATTTGGGTTCGCCCGTTACAAATATTACGAAAAATGAAAATAATGAATGGATGGTTCAAAATGCGGCGGGTGTTACGGTTGTTGTCCGGGCTATTTTAATTGCTTGTGGGGCGGGGGCGTTTGGACCAAATCGCCCGCCCCTTGAGGGGCTATCAGATTATGAGAATAAATCTGTTTTTTATACGGTTCGGAGTGCCGAAAAATTTATCGGGCGGCGGGTGGCAATTGCCGGTGGGGGGGATAGTGCTGTGGATTGGGCAAATATTCTTGCACCCTTGACAGCCCAAGTGTACGTCATACATCGTCGCGATCATTTTCGCGCAGCCCCCGAGAGCGTACAGAGAATGGACACGTACGTCGCCCAAGGAAAAATAGAAAAAATTATTCCATATCAATTAGATGAGTTGTCCGGGGTCGCGGGGGCTTTGACAGGCGTACGTGTACGTGATCTTGACGGAATAACCCGTACGTTGGATGTAGATACCTTGCTTTGTTTTTTTGGTTTGGTTCCAAATCTGGGCATTTTGGGGGATATTCACCTTAAAATTGATGGCCATCAAATCGTTATTGACCCGACAACAGGCGAGACCAGTCGCCCAGGTATTTTTGCAGCAGGGGATGGGGTGATCTATCCCCATAAACAAAAATTAATTTTAACAGGATTTGCCGAAATATCACAATCTGCCCAAGCCATTTATGAATATTTGAACCCTGGTGCTGGCCTGCACCATGTGCATTCCACCACGCGCGGCGTGCCAAAGAGTGTGATCCCGATATAGGCTGGGATAACATTAAAATATTTAAATAGAAAAACCCTTGACTCTTTCGACGTAGTTTAATATAAAAAAGGCGTACATCGTTGATCATAGGCTGTTGATCACGTTTTGTCTTATTCTTTTCCCCTTCCTTTTCAAGAAAACTTCACGAAACAGGACGTTTAAAATAAGTAGGGCAGACGGGTCCTTTTTGATCTTGTAACGATTTTTGTATCTTTTGGTTTTATCCCGACGATCTTTTTTTATAGTCACAGTGTCGTCGATTTTTTAAAAAACACCCAACCCAAGATTTTTCCCTATGAACTTGCAAGATTTAAAATCACGGTCTCCTGCCGAACTTATGGAGTATGCCGAGGAACTTAACGTTGAAAACGTGGGGTCCATGCGCAAACAAGATTTAATGTTCGCCATATTAAAGGCCCTTGCCGATCAAGATGTGTCGATTACCGGCACGGGAGTTTTAGAAGTATTACAAGATGGATTCGGGTTTTTGCGGTCTCCTGAAGAAAATTATTTACCCGGGCCCGATGATATTTATGTATCCCCGACCCAAGTGCGGCGGTTTGGGTTGCGGACGGGGGATGTTCTTGAGGGTGAAATTCGCGCGCCTAAAGAATCTGAACGCTATTTTGCCCTGTTAAAGGTCAGCATTATTAATGGGGATGTGCCTGAAAAATTACGTCACCGCATAAATTTTGATAATTTGACACCGCTCTATCCGGACCGTAAAATTAAGCTGGAGCTTGCGGATCCGACAAAGAAAAATAATACCCAACGTGTGATTGAATTGGTCGCGCCTATTGGATTCGGGCAACGTGCGTTGATTGTGGCCCCGCCGCGTGTGGGTAAAACAATTATGATGCAAGATATTGCGCATTCAATTGCGGCGAACCATCCGGAAGCGTATTTGATTGTGTTGTTGATCGATGAACGCCCGGAAGAAGTCACTGATATGGCGCGATCCGTCAAAGGTGAAGTGATTTCATCGACGTTTGATGAACCAGCTACCCGTCACGTTCAGGTCGCCGAAATGGTCATGGAAAAGGCGAAACGTCTGGTTGAAAACAAACGTGACGTGGTTATTCTGCTTGATTCAATTACGCGTTTGGCGCGTGCGTATAACACCGTTGTACCGTCATCTGGTAAAGTGCTGACGGGCGGCGTGGACGCCAATGCGTTACAGCGTCCAAAACGTTTCTTTGGCGCGGCACGTAATATTGAACAAGGCGGGTCGTTGACCATTATCGCGACGGCATTGATCGAAACCGGGTCGCGTATGGACGAGGTGATTTTTGAAGAATTTAAAGGGACAGGGAATAGTGAGATTATTCTTGACCGGAAAATTGCCGACAAACGCGTCTTCCCGTCGATCGATATTCAAAAATCCGGCACGCGCAAAGAAGAATTGCTGGTATCGAAAGAACAACTCTCGAAAATGTGGATCTTGCGTCGTATTTTAAATCCGATGGGCACGGTGGATGCCGTTGAATTCCTGTTGGACAAAATGAAGGACACGAAATCGAACGATGATTTCTTCCAGATGATGAATCAGTAGGAGAATTGAGAAAATTTTATCCCGGCGCAGGCCGGGATGACAGGGAAAAGATACGATGAAACTTCATTTCGACATTGACTGCACCCCCGAAGAAGCGCGGCAATTTTTGGGCCTGCCCGATGTGGTACCCATGCAAGATGCGCTGATGAAACAATTGCAGGCGAAATTATCCGAAAATATCCGCACGCTTGACCCTGAAACACTCGCGAAAACATGGGTGCCGATTACCATGCAAAATTGGTCTGAAATGCAAAAAATGTTTTTGAATAATATCGGAAGTTTTGGAACGCGGGCTGGTGGCGCGGCCTCACGCGCGGCAACATCCGCGACCGATTTTGACACGAAACCAAAACCATCCAAGAAATGAATGATTATCGTTTAGATACGATCTATGCCCTCTCAACACCCCCTGGGGTTGGGGCGCTGGCGGTTGTACGTCTATCGGGCCCCGGCACGTGCGCGGCATTATCGGCGATGGGCGTACCTGAATTATCGCCGCGTGTGGCAACGCTTGTGAAATTATATGAACCTGTATTGGATCATCGCTTTCTCCTTGATCACGCTCTTGTCACGTTTTTTGAACATCCGCGGTCATTCACGGGGGAAGATACGGCCGAATTGTGTTTACATGGGGGGCGCGCCGTGGTGCGCGGGGTCCTTGATGCCCTCGCCCATATCCCTGGCCTGCGTCTGGCGGATCCTGGGGAATTCACGCGCCGCGCGTTTTTAAACGGCAAGATTGATTTAACAGGGGCCGAGGCGGTTGCCGATTTGATTCATGCCGAAACGTCGTTGCAACGGGTCCAGGCTTTGTCACAACTTGATGGACGGTTAAAAGATCTTTATGACGGGTGGCGGGCCGATATTATTCGCGCATCCGCCTATATCGAGGCGCATTTGGATTTTCCAGACGAGGATATTCCCCAAGATGTGACAGCCCCCGTGCGTCCTGGGCTTCAAAAATTATATGAGGCGATCACCATTCATTTAAATGACGGTAAGCGCGGGGAACGGATTCGGGACGGCGTGCGGGTCGTTATTTTAGGGGCCCCCAATGCCGGGAAATCCTCGTTATTAAACGCGCTTGTGAAACGGGACGTCGCGATTGTGTCGGAACATGCGGGCACGACGCGTGACGCGATTGATGTGCATTTGGATTTGGACGGTGTCGCGGCAATTCTTACAGATACAGCGGGGCTGCGTGCCCGGGCATTGGGGGATACGATATCTGATACAATCGAACGGATCGGGATTGATCGGGCTTTAGAACGGGCAGAACAAGCCGATGTCAAATTCGTTTTAATTGACGGTACAGGCGGGGGGGCGGTTGATGATGAAACGCGCGCCATGATGGATGAATCATCGATTATTATTTGGACGAAAATGGATCAAATAGGAGCGGAGGCGCGTTCGAGATTGGCGGGTATATTTCCGACCCATCTAACGCATTTTATATCGGTGAAAACGGGCGATGGTCTTGCCACGTTGATGACCGCGTTATCAAATATCGTTCATGATGTTGTGGGGCAAGGGGGCGAGACGTTATCGTTAACCCGTGATCGGCACCGGGTGGCATTGACGGCGTCTCGCGATGCGCTGGGGCAGGTCTTGGATAATCCGGGGTTAGAACCGGAATTAATGGCTGAAGAATTGCGGGGTGCGGTGAACGCGTTGGGTCGCATTACAGGGCGGATCGATGTGGAAGATTTACTGGATGTGATTTTTCGCGATTTTTGTATCGGGAAATAGGCCGCATCGTCGTCCTCGCCCCCCTTTAGGGAGGGGATTAAATTATTGATTCTGCCCTTGCTCGCGCCACAGCGCGCAAGGTTTCTGGCTTGTCGGCTGCGTTACTTTTATTCCGTTTGATCGCCTGGCATTTAGTGCATTCGTGCACGATGACGTACCCGTTCCGGTCGGTTTCGATGGCAATGGGCTTCATGAGCCCGCCGCAATGGTGCGCTCGGTCCCCGGGATTAATGTCGACATGTTTGGAATAGAGACACGCCGGGCAATGATTTGTGTACCCGTTGCCTGTAACGGCCACGCCACAATGGCCGCAAGCAAAGTTTTCAATATGGCGGGTAAATTTACGGGTCATGGGTGTTGATATTCAGGGGGTATAAAAAAGAGTATGGCATCAGGTGCCCGCTTGTCCAGTTTGTGAAAACAGTTTATTATGGGGTGTTTTTGATTGTCAAATTTAATTGTTTTGCGTGATTGGTTTTCTATGAATCGGTTTTTTCTTTTTGTTGCCGTTGTCGTATGTGTCGGTCTTTTTGCCGGGGTGTCATTCGCACGGGGGTCATCAACCGAGCCTAAGCTATTGGGAACATTTGGAGATTGGTCGGCTTACAGTTTTATTGAAAATGAAAAAAATGTTTGTTATATTCTATCAAGCCCTAAAAAAGCAGTTGGCAATTATAAAAAACGGGGCGAAATTTTTGCCTTGGTCACGCATCGCCCTGCCGAGAAATCATTTGATGTTTTTTCCGTGATGTCTGGATATGACTATAAAGACGATAGTACCGTGACGGTGATGATTGATAAACAAAAGTTTGTATTATTTAGTCATAATGACTCGGCTTGGGCGCCGGATGCCGCGACAGATCAACGTATTTCAAAAGCCATGCGCAAGGGGAAATCGATGGTGGTTACCGGCGCATCGTCAAAAGGGACATCAACGACGGATACCTATGGATTAAAAGGGACAGGGGCGGCGTTTGATATGATTGGGAAGGCGTGCCCCCAGTAATTTAGGGTATTAAAATCATCTCGATTTGCGGTTGTGCGGGGATGACGCCCTTGTTTAGAGGTTATTTAAATTATACATGACGATAAAACGCCTCGATCAATACCTTATTTTTCAAATTTTCACCGTTACATTGTTGATTACGGCTGTTCTTGTGGGCATCATGTTGATGACCCAGTCATTGAGATTTCTGGATCTTATTATTACATCGGGGGCTTCGGGGGTTATGTTTTTGACACTAACATTACTCGCCTTACCCCGATTTTTTGAAGTTATTATTCCGGTCGCCCTGTCCGCTGCCACGGTTTATGTTTTCGTGCGCTTACGTCAGGACGGCGAGTTAACGATATTGCAAACTTCAGGGTTGTCGCCCGCGCGTATTGCACGGGCGGGGGCCGTGTGTGCTGTTTTATTGGGTTTTCTTTTATTTTTTATTCTTGCTGTCATTGCTCCTTTAACCTTGTCGCGTATGTATGAATTGAGGCAAACGCTTCGGGTACAATATTCAACGTCGTTGCTTCGTCCGGGGGTTTTTAATACGCTTGGTTCCGATATCACCGTTTTTATAACAAAACGTACCGAAAAAGGTGGATTGGGAGGGGTCATGATCAATGATGCCCGCCCCGAACATAAGGAACCTGTCACTATTTTGGCCGAACAAGGGGCGTTGATTATTACGGATCAAGGCCCTCAAATTCAGGTTCAAAAAGGCATACGATTGGTTCGATCTCTTCATGGGGTGGGGTTCGATCGGTTGGAATTTGATCGGTATATTATTGATCTTCCTGAATCGGGACCGTTGCAAAAACGATGGGCTGAACCCGAAGAGCGGACATTGATCAATTTAATGACAACGGCCTCAAAAGATGACAGTGTGCGTGCCCAATGGAGTGAATTTCGGTCTGAAATTCATCGTCGTTTTTTGTCGCCATTTTTACCGCTTTGTCTTTATTTATGCGTTGTGTTGGTTATGATCAAGGCGCGTTTCACCCGATCATTTCGTGATTTTTGGCCGATTGGACTTGCCGGGGCAATTACGTTGATTATTGAAGGAGGATATTTAGCCTTATTTTCAGTTGCAAAAACAGGAATATTTGGCATTGTTTTGATGTATTTATTTGTGGGTGGAATTTTGTTTATAGCCTTGTGTGGATTTAAAGGTTTTTCTTTTAAACCAAATGCATTTGAATCTGCGCCAGGATCTGTTGTCTCATCAGAGGGGCTTTGATGAAACATACTCAATTTATTTTATTTTTCTATCTTATGCGCCAATATACCGTGTCCATTTTGGGCCTATTTCTTATATTGATTTTGGTGATGGGTCTTTTTGATTCAATTGAATCATTAAGAATTTTAAGTAAAGTGGGGCAAGCTCGTTTTTCTATGATTCTTTATCTCGTTGGTCTTAAAGTTCCTGCAAATGTGTTGATCATCTCGACATTCGTGATTTTGTTTTCGGGGATGATGGTGATGGCAAATTTACAAAAACGACAAGAATTCTTGGTAATGCGGACGTCAGGTGCATCACTGTGGCAGATTTTAAGGCCGTTTTTTCTGGTGTCTTTTTTGTTCGGACTTTTGTTGGTGATGGGGGTTCATCCCTTGTCGACAAAGACAGAACATTTGTACGATCAATATGAACAGCAGATGTTAAAAAAGGGCTCGAGTACCGTGTCGTTATTAGAGCGGGGTCTGTGGTTACGTCAGGAACAAAGTGATGGACAAGGCGGATCTTATATTCTTCATGCTGAACGCGTTGCTTTACCCGATTGGACATTATCGCGGGTGATGGTGTTGTATTTTAATAAAAACCATCAATTTATTGCGCGGGCGGATAGTGATCAGGCTTATTTATTAAAAGATTCATGGCAACTTAAAGATCCGGTGGTGTTGGGGCAATCGGGGGAAGTGCGATCGGATCTTGGATCTCAAAATTTAAAAACAAGCTTAACTCAGGCTGATTTGAATAACAGCTTTTTGTCATCTCATGCCGTGTCATTTTGGTCGATGCCCCGGTTTATTAAAACATTGCAAGAGACGGGTTTTCCAACCCTTCCCCTTCAGGTGAAATTTGGGGGTTTATTGATGTTACCATTTTTATGTGTCGCGTTGGTGATGATTGCGGCGATTGTATCCATTAGGCCCGTGCGCACCGGGGCGGCAGCGCGTCAAATTTTTGTGGGGGTTTTTGCAGGATTCTTTATTTTCTTTTTGAACAGTTTTTTGCAAGCCCTGGGGGCGTCGGGTCAAATCCCGGTTTGGTTGGCTGTGACAGCCCCTGTGTTATTAACGGCCTCTGTTGGGGGTATTGCCATTTTATCGTTTGAAGATCGATAAGCATTATTATGGTGCTTGAAAATATTCTAAAGGTGATTTTATGAACGGTTTAAATAAAGGATTAGTGTTTGATTTGGATAACACCCTGTACGAAACCCCTCAATCAGATTTCGGCTGGTGGGCGAATGCCTTTTGGGGCGCTTGTCAAGAATTTAAACTGCCGATTGATTTTGAAACATGCTGTGCTAAAAAGAACGAAGGATTCAAGAAATATAGTAATGCAATACGCATCTTTCATTTAGAATATCATGTGAATGAACACGATTTTTTTGATTGTGTTGTACGGCATATGGATTTAACGGAAATTCAGCCTTGCGCCGTAACACAGAGTCTTTTTGAAAAAAATAAATCGCATCAAATGGGTATTTTAAGCAGTGGCGCACGTGCCTGGGCCGACCCTTTACTCTGCCATTTGAAATTAGATCACTTTTTTGACCCTCGTCATGTTTTGACCTATCACGATACAAAGGGGCATTTAAAGGCAACAAGTCCAGAACCATTCCAAATGATTGCAGAACGGATGATAAGGCCACTTAATGCCCTCGTGATGATTGAGGATTCATCCGAAAATCTGGTCATCGCACATGATCTGGGGATGAAAACTGTCTTGGTTACACATGGTAAAGTACAAAATACGACACCATCCCATATTGATTTTACGATCGATAAAGCGTATCACGTCTTTGACCTGATCGAACAAGGAGAACTTTAGATGTCAAGCCAAACCTGTCGTATGAATATCGTTACCCATACGCTCTCGGGCGTGATCGCTGTTTTGTTGTTGACCATAGTTGGGCTGGTGGTAGGTACGGCTGTTACGCCCGCGCGGGCCGGCGGCGGGTTTACCGTATCCAGCCCAGATATCAAAGATGGTGGCGTGATGGGAGATGATTTTGTTTTTAATGGATTCGGATGTAATGGCAAAAATATTTCACCTGCATTAAATTGGTCGGGTGCCCCGGCGGGTACCGAGAGCTTTGCGATCACGGCATTTGATCCTGATGCGCCAACGGGCAGTGGATGGTGGCATTGGACGATGTATAATCTGCCCAATAATTCAACCGGGGTGCCCACGGGTATGGGGTCGGGGGCAGTGCGTGTACCTAAACATGTGAGCCAGGGGTTAAACGATTTTGGAATAGAGAGTTACGGCGGTGCGTGCCCGCCAAAGGGCGATAAACCGCATCGTTATATCTTTACCGTTTATGCATTAAAGGTTGCGCGGTTTGATGTGCCCGACCGGGCGAGTCCCGCGATGATTGGATTTAATATTAACGCCAACAAATTGGCCGAGGCCAGCATCACGGTGACGTACGGGCGGTAAAAAACGGCCATCTCGGATAACAGTTTGGCTGTTTTCGGGATAACCGTTTCTGGTTATGCCTTTTTCTCGGGTAAAGCAGCGGAGAGGACCATCATCATTTGGCGGCCTTCGAATTTCGGTTCCATCTCGACTTTGCAGAGTTCGGCCAGATCCGTTTTGATCCGACCCATTAAATCATAGGCGGCGGTTTTGTTTTCCATCTCACGGCCGCGGAAACGCATGGTGATTTTGACCTTGTCGCCATCACCCAAAAATCCGCGGGCGGCTTTGATTTTGACGGCGTAATCATGGTCGCCAATCGCGGGGCGAAACTTCAGTTCTTTGACCTCGACGATCTTTTGATTTTTACGGGCTTCGGCCGCTTTTTTCTGTTGCTCATACCGATACTTGCCATAGTCCATTACTTTGCACACGGGCGGGTCGGCTTGAGGGGAGATTTCAACCAAATCCAATCCTGCTTCTTCGGCGCGGCGCAGGCCTTCCCGCGTGGTGGACAGGCCAATCATTTCGCCGTTTTCGTCGATTAATCGAATGCGGTCGTGCGTGATGGCATCGTTAATTCGTAAGCCCCCATTTTCGGTGTCGGGTTTTTTGTATCCTGACAATCGCGGGCGAAAGGCCGGACGTGCACCTGCGCCAGCGGCACCGTCCCTGCTGTAGGATGATGGCGATGACGACCCACCGGGACGTGGCGTATATCCGCTTGGGCGGGGACCTGAAAATGAACCCGGTGTGCGGGGGCCCGATGATGATCCAGATGGGCGGGACGGGCCCGAAGGCCCAGATGAAGATGGCGGACGTGGTGGAATGGTAATCTCTCCTTGAATCAATTAAACAAAAACGGTAGATGCGTCATCCCCGCGCAGGCGGGGATCCAGTCCTTAAAAAGACAGCAGGTTTGCTGCTGATATTAATTTTTGCCAGATCCCCGCCTTCGCGGGGATGACGCCTGTTCCCATATCCCCTTATTAATACGGTGCTTTTGCCGCGTTTGCAAGGTCTAAGATCGCGTCTGGCAACGTTTTCATCGTTTGATCGGCACCGCCCAAGGTCCGGATCGCGACCGTGTTTTCGGCCGCTTCACGCGCGCCGACCACAAACATCACCGGAACCTTCATTAAGCTGTGTTCCCGCACCTTATAATTGATTTTTTCATTACGACAATCAATTTCGACCCGCAACCCCTTGGCCCGCAATTGTGCCACAATCCCGCGCGCATATTCATCGGCATCCGACGTAATGGTCGCAACCACCACTTGGGTCGGGGCCAACCACAGGGGCAATTTCCCGGCCGTATTTTCAATGATAATACCGACGAAACGTTCCATCCCGCCCAACACTGCGCGATGCAACATGACGGGACGGTGTTTCTGACCGTCCTCGCCGATAAAACTCGCGTCCAATCGTTCCGGCAAATTGAAATCTAACTGCAGCGTCCCCATGCCCCATTCGCGACCAATGGCATCGCGAATGATATAAGCAAGTTTAGGTCCATAAAACGCGCCATCGCCCGGAGAAATAGTGTACGCCATTCCCATCTGATCAAGCGCTTGTTTCAGGCCATTTTCCGCCTTGTCCCACAATTCATCCGACCCGATTCGTTTTTCGGGACGCGTCTCTAATTTTATGATGTAATTATCAAAGCCCAAATCTTTATAAACGGCCTGTGTCAGTTGGCAGAAGGCAATGCTTTCTTGCAAGATCTGATCTTCACGGCAGAAAATATGTGCGTCATCCTGCGTGAATTGGCGCAATCGCATAATGCCATGCAACGCGCCATGGGCTTCGTTGCGGTGACAACACCCAAATTCCGCCATACGGATAGGCAGGTCGCGATACGATTTGATCCCTTGTTTAAAAATTTGAACATGCGCAGGGCAGTTCATGGGTTTTAACGCCATCAACGTTTCAACCTTTTTCCCCTTGAACGGATCAACGTCATCCGTGTTCGGGATCACATCGGGCACCACGAACATATTTTCGCGGTATTTATCCCAGTGGCCCGATGCCTGCCAAAAGCGCGAGTCCATCAATTGAGGTGTTTTCACTTCAACATAATCGGCGGCGTTCAACCGGCGACGAATATACGCCTCAAGTTGGTTATAAATCGTGAAGCCTTTCGGGTGCCAAAACACCGACCCCTGTGCTTCGTCTTGAAGGTGAAACAAATCCATCTCGCGGCCCAGTTTGCGGTGGTCGCGTTTTTCGGCTTCTTCGATTTGCGTTAAATGTGCGGCCAGTTCGGCGTCATTGCGCCACGCGGTGCCGTAAATGCGGGTCAGCATTTCGCGGTTTGAATCCCCGCGCCAATAGGCCCCCGCGACCTTCATCAATTTAAACGCATGGCCCACATGTTTCGTGGTGGGCATGTGCGGCCCGCGGCACAGGTCAAGCCACCCGCCCTGGTCATAGACCGAAATGGGTGCGTCACCGGGCAGGTCGCGGATCAGTTCGGCTTTAAACAATTCGCCTTTTCCTTCGAAATATTTGATCGCGCGGTCACGGTCCCACACATCGCGGGTAAAGGGCGACGCGCGGTCGATGATGTCATGCATTTTTTTCTCAATCGCGGCGAACTCATCGGGGGTAAATGGTTTTTCGGGTCGGTAAAAATCGTAATAAAATCCGTTTTCAATCGACGGGCCAATGGTGACCTGGGTGCCGGGGAATAAGGTTTGTACGGCCTCCGCCAATACGTGCGCGCAATCATGCCGGATGAGTTCAAGGCCCGCCGCTGAGTCGCGTTTGATAATGTCGATTTTGGCGTCGGCCATCAGGGGCACAGACAGGTCGGTTTCAACACCGTTCACGTTAATCGCAATCGCCGCCTTGCCCAATGACACGGCGATTTGTGTGGCGACGTCCTGGCCCGTGGTGCCCGATGGGTACGTGCGGACTGATCCATCGGGGAGGGTCAGGGCGATATTTTGTTGTACGGGCGCGGGGATCATTTTATTTTCCTTTTTTATTTTTTAAGTTTCTTAAATCCTCTCAGAATCAAAAAAGGGAATTTAAGAAGATTCATTACCAGATTCGTTTTGGCTTTAATAATTACTTACCCTCAACAATCGTTTGAAACCCGCCATAGGTCATCCGTTTAAATTCAAATGGCATGTTATTTGGGTCACATCCTTCTTTCATCCGATCATCTGCCATAACTTTGGCATTCACTGCATCTCGATGTGCGCGATCCTTAAAAACAATATAAGCGAACACAACCGTCTCGCCTTCTTTTGTGTGAATAGATTTTTCAAATGTCGTATTCCAATCCGACTCTTTCGAGTCTTCTAAAATACATTCTTTATAATCAAGTGCACCATGCTCCATCCAAATTTTTGCCCCTTTTTCGGCCAAAACACGATACGCATCAATATTTTCTTTTTTAAGGGGAATCACGAAACCATCAACGTAAGTCATTTTAATCTCCTATGTTTGTAGCAGTATTTACATAACTTATAATTTAAAATTTTGCCAATCGCTGGGCGCGGCGGCCCGGCATCCGGCTTGAAGATACCCGCCGAAAGGATCCAGTACTTTGTGCCCCAATGCGATGATCTTGTCCATATCTCCGTTATAGGCCAACGCAAACGAGTGCTCGAAATCTTGGGCCAAGTCGGGGCATTCGGCGGTTAGCCGGCGAGCAAGGTGTTTGCCCGTGCCGATCCAGACCCGTTTTGTTCCAATTTTGGTCGGGGGTCGGATAAATCATCAAGTTCGCACGAGATAAAATAACGTTCCCGGTCAATTCTGGCCGGATCCCACGCTGGTGGGCCGGCATTTATCAAGGATTGTGCGTATTGTTGTCGCGTGCGGGCAATATCCATATCTGGCCCGATGGGGATGCCTGTCGCCACCATGTGCACCATCGTTCCCGTTCCTTTTTTGATATCCTTATCAAAAAAATAATTTTGGGCTTGTTCGTTATGCACAAATAATTCAACCAGCCATCCTTGATGGATTATTGTATCGCGGTGAATGTCCGTAAAGTCATCGCCGTAAAGGATCGCGAGGTCAATGTCAGATGTCGCCGTACCTTGGCCGCGCGTGATCGACCCGGATATAAATGCGCACCGGGCGTTGGGGTGAAATGTTTTTAATACATCTTCGGCCACATCGCGGTAGGGGGGCCGGCCTGCCGTCATGAGAAGCGGTATATTTTGATTGTGAAGGTCTTTTGATTTGTTGTCGTTCATAGCCGTATTCTTTATTTTGTAATTATGTAAAATATTTAATTATTCACTTTGGATCCTCGCATTAGCGGGAATGACAACGGGGGTAAATTATATTTTGGAAAAAACGTTCATGACCCCTTTAAGGGGTGGTGGTCGTGCGTGTGGATGTGAAAGACGACGTGAACATGGGGCAAGCCTAACACACCCGTTCGCCCCACAACAAGATATATTGATATTGACATATATAAAAATCAGGCATAAGTTCTGAAAAATCCAACATCACGCCACACCCGACCCGGAGAGCCCGATGTCAGACGCAGACGTTCTAACCGCCCCCAAATATACCAATGGGGCCAGCCAAGCCTTGTATGATGCAGCACTCAAATGTGGCATAAATTCTAAATTCACGGCCGCGATCTCGGCACTCGACAAGCTTTATGAACACGAACCCCTCGATTTTTTTGGACATTTTTTATATGGGATATGCTGTGTTGAAAATGATCAGCCCCGTAAAGGTTTAGATCATTTGACCCAGGTCTTTAATGGCGGCCAACAAGATAATGTTACTGTTTTGTATTTTTTGGGCCGGGCCCACTTGCGTCTGAAGCAATCTGAATTGGCAAGAGCCTTTTTTGAAAAGGCTCTCGCTATCAATCAAGATCATAGTCCTAGTCTAGCCAATTTGGGACACATTTGTCTTAGGGCGGATCAGTTAGACGACGCAAAAAATTATTATTTGAAGGCCCTACAATCAGATGGCAAAGACAATCCCGGTATAATGGAGTCTCTTGCCAGCGTATATTATTGGCAAGGTGACCTGGGTCAAGCGATTGAGATAATGAAAAAAGTGATTAGATTGGCCCCCACTGCACACAATCATTCGTCTCTTGGGACTGCTTATATCAAAGCGGGTTTATACAAAGATGCCTTGGTACACAGTACTATGGGTTTGGTTTTGGATCCGTCAAATCCCATTTCTCAAGGGAATTACGCAGTCGTCCTTCAACGATTAGGTCAACCAAACGACCGCGTATTGCGCGAAATAGATAAAGCCTTAAAAATGAATCCGGAAAGGGCGGTATCACACATCCAAGCCGCCTGTACCTTAAATCGTATGGGCTTGTTCGATAAGGCCATTGCAACATATGATACAGGGATTAAACTGACCGGCGGGAATTTAAATGGCGTCAAATTCTATCTTTATCGGGCTTGGAATCATGCCATCCGTGACAATGAACCTGTTGGGTTCATTGCCGAACGTTTGGCCGCGTTGGGGGGGCCGGTCGCAGTGCCAGATTCGTCATCCCCGCTCCCCTAACGTTATCCCCGCGTAGGCGGGGATCCGGCAAAAATAAATAAAGTTAGCAGTAAAGCTGCTGTCGTTTTGTGGGCTGGATCCCCGCCTGCGCGGGGATGACGATTATTCTGATTGTGAAAATTTTTCTTAAAACATTCTCACGCCGTTTTCGACGCGCTGGTCGATGTTGATCAACACCACCGCGCCGTTGTCATCCGGGAAGCCCAGGGTTAACACTTGCGACTTTATTGGTCCGATTTGTTTTTCGGGGAAATTCACCACGGCCGCGACTTGTCGCCCCACCAATTGTTCGGGGGTGTAATGCACCGTAATTTGGGCCGAACTTTTTTTGATCCCTATCTCAGGCCCAAAATCAATCATTAAAATATAGGCTGGGCGGCGGGCCTCTTTAAAAATTTCGGCGGATATAATCGTGCCCACGCGAATATCCACGCGGAGGAATTCTTCGTAGGTGAGGGAAGATGTGGTCATGATCGAAACTCTTTTTTATGATTGGTAAAAATCACCCCCTCCGTCCATGCTTTGCCCTTCGGGCTATGCAGGACACCTCCCTCTTTCAGGGGGAGGATAAATCTTATTTGATTTCGGCGGGTAGAAAGTGAAAATCTTTGCTGCAAAATTCGCAGTGCATCGTAATTTTGCCGTTCTCGGTCATGTGCGTGCGGTCATCATCCGACATCGTTTCCAAGATACCTGATAATTTTTCAGGGGTACACCGGCATCCCTTGCGTAACGCGATGGGGTTAAACACCTTGACTCCGTCCTCGTGGAACAGACGGTATAACAGAGTGGTCGCGGGTAAGGTGTCGCGGATCAGTTCATCGGGCGTACAGGTGTCCAGGAATGCCCGCGCGCGGTCCCAATGGTCTTGGGCTGTGTCCATGTCATCGGGCAGGGTGTCTGTATTTAACGGCAACCGTTGGATCATGATACCACCCGCTCGGAACTGGCCGTTCACAACACCACACGCGACTTTTAAGACGGTTTCGATTTGTTCCGATTGTGCAAAATAATGTTGCACGGATGTGGCGAGATCGGCACCGTTCAGTTCAACGATGCCTTGATATCGGTCGGTGCTGTTGTTTTGATCAACCGTAAAGGCAAGGTGTCCTGGCCCCATTAATGTCGCGACATCAAAGACGGCTTCTGTTGTCCGTAAATTGACAACGGCGTTATGGGGGCCAATTGCGTTTGCTAATTTTTCAGGATCAAAGGTGGCCATGCCGCGCAATGCCCCATCCGATGTCAGGTCGGCAACCACCAACCGTACTGGCCCGTCGCCTTGAGTCTGGAGGGTAAAGATACCTTCGTATTTCAGCATTCCGCCCAGCAACAGGGACAGCGTTGCGGCCTCACCCACCAATTGGGAAACTGGTTGGGGGTACGCGTGGGGGGCCAAAATATCGTGAAGGACATCACCGATGCGCACGATGCGACCGCGTAAACTCGATTCCTGCAGGGCAAAAGGCAAGATCATGTCGTCGGTTACGTTGTCGTTTGCGCCCAAAAGTAACAGTTCAATATCGTCGTTATGTTCATCCATAAAAATAAAGTTCGGCTGGGGTTTATATTAAAAGTATTCCTTTATAGCTGTATTTGGATCAAATACCAGTTTTAAATGCGGGAGACGGAATGTTTGACCTTGAGGGGGGATCGTTTTAACATCAAGCACGATGACTGAAAAACCATCCCCCAAAAAGGGCCCCAAAATTGCCCGGCGGATTACCGCTGAATATCTGCATCATGCCGCCCTTTATTATCTGGAGCGATATGCTGCAAGTGCGGGGCGTGTGCGGCGGGTTTTAACCGATAAAATTCGGCGGTCATGCCGGGATCATCCGGATCAGGATTTGAGCGCGTTATTAACCTTGATCGAGCCTGAAATTGAACGTTTGATCCGGGTTGAATTGATTAAGGATCGCGCTCTTGCTCAGCAATTTGCTGAAGGATATCGCGGGCGCGGGATTCCTGTTCGCAGGATCATCCAAAAATTGCGGTTAAAGAATTTTGACGATGAATTGATTGAGACGGTGATCGCTGGTCTGAATAGGGGGGAGGAGGATGGGGCCGCCGATCATATCGAGGAAACCGCCGCGCGGCGATATTTGGAACGGCGGCGTCTGTGGCCGTTTTTGAGGTTAGCCCCCGAAACGCCAAAAGATTTAAGTAAGGCCAGGCAAAAATCTTTTGCAGCCTTGATCCGGTTGGGGTACGACAATGATGTGATCCGTGCGGTATTTAGTGGGGATGTAGGGGAGGATTGAAAAAAGAGCTGGAATTCAGGCGTTATTTCAATTCTCTTGACTGTTCTCTTTTTGTTCTTTATGATTCGAGGCATGAGCAAATCAAATACCCAATATGTTTGTCAAAGTTGCGGCACGGTGTCGTCCAAATGGTCGGGAAAGTGTGATGATTGCGGTGCGTGGAATTCTTTTGCCGAAGAATCCGCGGTTCAAGGGCCGTTTATGGGGAAAAAGGGCTCCAGTGCCGCGGGTGGAACAGGACGCGGAAAAACGCGGGGTTTGACCCCTGTCTCTATGGAATTTGACGATGCGCCCACGGCCAATAAACGATTGATGACCGGTATGACGGAATTTGACCGTGTGGTCGGCGGCGGGTTGGTGACCGGATCGGCGTTATTGATCGGCGGGGACCCCGGTATCGGGAAATCAACGCTTCTCCTTCAAGTCGTTGCCAAATTAGCCTTGTCTGGCACCACATGTTTGTATGTGTCTGGTGAAGAGGCGGTGGATCAAGTCCGGTTACGAGCGCACCGGTTGGGGTACGGCGCGGCGCCTGTGGGATTGGCCGCGTCCACTAATGTGCGCGAAATCATTGCAACGATCGAGGATCGCAGCGCGCGGGTTGATTTGATTGTGATCGATTCCATCCAAACCATGTATCTGGACACGGTTGAAAGTGCGCCGGGCACCGTGACTCAAGTACGTGCGTGCACGCATGAACTGATCCGCGCGGCAAAAAAACATGGCGTGTGTTTGATGATCGTGGGGCATGTGACCAAAGATGGTCAGATCGCGGGCCCGCGGGTTTTAGAACATATGGTGGATACGGTCTTGTATTTTGAAGGCGACCGTGGGCATCAATTTCGGATCTTGCGCACCGTCAAAAACCGGTTTGGCGCGACAGATGAAATTGGCGTGTTTGCGATGTCGAGTATGGGATTAGAAGAAGTTTTGAACCCTTCTGAATTGTTCCTTGCCCAACGTCAGGTGGATGCCGCGGGATCGTCCGTGCTCGCCGGGCTTGAAGGGACGCGTCCAGTGTTGGTTGAAATTCAGGCTTTGGTTGCCCCCGCCGGATACGGCACGCCGCGTCGCGCGGTGATTGGGTGGGATTCAAACCGTTTGGCGATGGTTCTGGCCGTGTTGGAAACACGATGCGGCGTTGCGTTTTCCGGGTTGGATGTCTTTTTAAATGTCGCGGGAGGGTTGCGCATTACCGAACCCGCGGCCGATCTGGCGGTGGTTGCCGCATTATTATCCGCGCAATCGGGTGTGCCTGTCCCGCATGATATGGTGTTTTTTGGTGAGGTGGGATTGGCCGGGGAAATTCGCCAGGTGCCGCAACCGGATTTACGCCTGCGCGAGGCCGCAAAATTGGGGTTTAAACATGCGGCTATTCCCACGCGCCCCAGCAAAAAAGGCGATACCACAGGGGTTACCGTTCCGGACGGATTGGTCGCCACATCGTTAAAACACACCCAAGACGTATTGGGGTTGTTCGACGGCGCAGTCCAGCCGGTTAAAAAACGTGCGTGAGTTTTATCGCGTTGCGTCAAGATTAGATTGTGGATGGACAATAGGTGTTTTTTGAATAGAAGTTGTATAAGGGTTTGGAAAAAAGCGGCTTTGTTTATTCCCGGCCATAATATTGTTAGACCTTAGACAGTTATGATCTCTCCATTTGTAACATTCCAACATATCTATACCTGGATCAAGCTGACCGATCAAATTATGAACGCGCGCACTTGCGATATCAATACGCCGGTTTCCTTCCTGCAAAACATCCGGGTCTACAAAAACAATGGTGCCATCGGGCAAAACGCCCATATCTGCAATACGGTTAATTGTAAAACCTTGCGATCCAAAAACTGTCCCGAGCGCTAATTTTTGGCCTTCTAATCGGGACCAGTCATTAGGGGATATAACGGATGGTAGGAGGGGGGTAGGCCGGTAGGTACTATGACCTGAAATAGGTTCAATGCCGGCAATATCATTTGGAAGAACTGGAACAGCCGGAAGAATTTCAAGAAAAACATCGGTATATGTATCGTTCCAGAAACGTTTTCCAAAGAGGTCGAAATTTTTTGCTTGAGGTTGAAGAACCATGGGGGACACAATTCGGTTCGGGTTTTTAAAAGATGTCCGGAGCATTTTAATATGATTATTTTCTAATCGCAGGGCATAAACGCTCGCTGAATTGCCACCTGTATAATACGCGACAGATACTACACCGTGGGTTTCTAACCAATTTTTTCCGCCTCGGATATTTAAAAAACTTTCTTTTTGGTTTCCCATTTGATCGGTTACAGGGGTCCAATTTAAATCATTAAAGGCCCGAAGGTCGGGTCGATATGCAACGTTTGGCTTTGGTTGATGATCAGCATTATAAAAAAATGATGCTAATTTTGTTGTCGCAAGGCCTAATCCAACTAAATCTGAAACAAGATTAAGGGACTGTGTGTTTTCTTGAGAAAAAGATTCTGTGAGTGCCATTTCTTGATGCCTATGCTATTTGTTTTATAAAGTTTCAAAACTTACCCCCTTTAAAAGGTTATGTCAAAATAAAAATATCATGCCCAAACTCCTCCGCACCCACAAACCCATCCGCGACGGCCTCGATCATTGGTTGGCCAATGACCGTCGGTTTGTTGAATCGGGATTAACGGTCGATGACGTGACGGCGCATTTGGATGATGAATTTTCATTGTCTGGACTTGCCGAAACCATTGTCGGGCAGCAATTGTCGGTCAAGGCGGCGGCCACCATTTGGGGACGGGTGAAAAATGCGGTTGATGTGAACGATCCGCGTGCGTGGGCGGATATGCGCGATGAAGATTTGCGCGCTTTGGGGTTATCGTTTCAAAAAATCAAGTATATGCGGGGATTAGCCCAGGCGGTTGCAAATGATCAAATTGATTTTCGGTCTTTACGCGCCGCACCTGACGGAGACGTTATTGCCGCATTAACAGCATTAAAAGGATTTGGTATTTGGTCCGCCCAGATGATTTTAATTTTTACGTTGGGACGACCAAATGTCTGGCCCGCGGGGGATTTGGGGGTTCAGGAAGGGTTGCGTTTGTACCGTCAATTAAAAGATCGCCCCGATGCGCGCGCCACGGATACATACGGCAAAAAACGGTTTTCCCCGCATGCGTCCAGCGCCGCCTTATTGTTGTGGCGATTGAAAGATCGAAATGGGCGTGCCGCGGATCCCTGCCCCCTGTAAGGGCCTGTCTTGAAAGTCTTGCGAGATGACGAGAGTTGAAACAACGATATTTTATTAAGTTTTAGAGTCCGCAGAGTATACGGAGTTCACAGAGATTTCGGCTCTAGTCGAGATTATTGTCGGCTAAGGATAGATCCTCTGTGAACTCCGTATACTTTCGGGACTCTGAAAAATTATTAAATGTAATATGTTGCCGATTTCGTCTTCTATCCACACTTTTAAAACAGACACTATCTAAGTTCTGTTTTTTAATTCGAAATACCTATAGACAAATCGGGTAAAACTCTATAAAAGAGCCTGACTTCACGTGTTTGTTCGGTCCGCAAATTTTTGCATAACGAACCAAGTCTTTGTTCCAGAATGGTTTTTCCGGTTTGCGCGCCGTGAGAAACGAAGTGAACAGAGTCGCTTGATGACACACCTGCGCCTCATTTTAATATTGTCGTTCCGACATAAGGTCGGAATTTTGACCTAACATTAGATCCCGGCGAACGCTTGGGATAACGATATTTTAACTGGGCCCCGGCGTGTGTCGGGGCGGCACTGTGATAGGACCGAAAAACCATGACCGTCAAAAAAACCGCCACCCCCCTCACAAAATCTGCAAAAGCCAAGAAGGGGGTCGCTGTTGGGCCGGTCCGTGCCTTCCGCCAGAAACTGGATTATCCGGTCGTGGCTGCAAACACCGTTGATAGTTTCACGGGTCGCAAGCGGGTGCGTCGTTCGTTTGGCAAAATTGAAGAAATCGCCATGATGCCGAACTTGATTCAAGTTCAGCGCAATTCCTATGAATCATTTCTACAAATGGGTGTGACCCCACAAAATCGTAAAATGCAAGGGTTGCAAGAAGTTCTTTCAACTGTTTTTCCAATTAAAGATTTTACGGGTCGGGCCGAAATTGATTTCGTTCAATATGAATTGGAACAGCCTAAATTTGACGTTGAAGAATGTTTACAACGCGGCATGACTTATTCCGCACCACTTCGCGTGACATTGCGGTTATCGGTATTTGATATTGAAGAGACAACTGGCTTGCGATCGATCCGCGATATCAAAGAACAAGATGTATATATGGTCGATATGCCATTGATGACCAAGCACGGGACGTTTGTTGTAAACGGCACTGAACGGGTGATTGTATCACAAATGCACCGTTCTCCTGGGGTTTTCTTTGATCATGATGGCGGCAAAACGCACGTATCGGGCAAATATTTATTTACGGCGCGTGTGATTCCCTATCGCGGATCGTGGTTGGATTTTGAATTTGATGCCAAAGATATTTTGAACGTTCGTATTGATCGTCGTCGTAAATTGCCCGTGACAACGATGTTGCGTGCGCTCGATTCCGCCGCTACAGAAAGTTATCGTAAGCAACAAGAAGCTAAAGATCAGCCTATTGATCAATTGATGATTCAAGGGATGACAAATGAAGAAATTCTCCGGACGTTTTACGATACGATTGTTTATACACGGGCTGATGGTAAAAAAGGCGGTTGGAAAACGCCGTTTAATGCGGAACGTATGCGCGGAACAAAACTGACCTATGATTTGGTGAATGCCGCAACGGGTAAAGTTGTTGCAGATATTGGAACCAAAATTACGGGTCGTACGGCGCGTACCTTTATTGAAGAAGGTTTAAAAGATATCCTTGTTCAAGATTCAGAATTGATCATGGGATATATCGCAACAGATATTATTGATGATAAAAAAGGCCTTGTTTTATTTGAAGCTGGGCAGGAATTATCCGAAAAAGATCTCGAAAAAATCGATGAAATCGGATTAGATCGTTTGGAGCTTTTGGCGATCGATCATGTGAATGTGGGTCCGTATATCCGCAACACATTACTTGTTGATAAATGTGAGACACGTGAAGAAGCTTTGATTGATATTTACCGCGTGATGCGCCCGGGCGAACCCCCCACTGTTGATTCGGCAGATGCGTTATTTCAAGGCCTATTCTTTGATTCTGAACGGTATGATTTGTCGGCCGTGGGTCGTGTTAAATTGAATGCGCGGCTGGATCTGGATTGCGATCCTCAATTCCGTGTCCTGCGCAAGGCTGATATTTTGGCGATTGTCCAATATATGCATAAACTAAAAGACGGACAGGGCGAAATCGATGACATCGATAATTTGGGGAATCGTCGTGTGCGTTCGGTTGGGGAACTAATGGAAAATCAAGTCCGCGTTGGATTGCTGCGTATGGAACGCGCAATTCGCGAACGGATGAGTTCGGTTGAAATTGATACGTATATGCCTCACGATTTGATTAATTCAAAGCCCGTGGGGGCGGCGGTGCGTGAATTTTTTGCGTCCTCGCAATTGTCGCAATTTATGGATCAAACGAATCCGTTGGCCGAAATCACACACAAGCGCCGTCTGTCGGCTCTTGGGCCCGGTGGGTTAACACGTGAACGTGCCGGCTTTGAGGTGCGTGACGTGCACCCGACCCATTACGGTCGGATCTGTCCGATTGAAACACCAGAAGGACCAAATATTGGTCTGATTAACTCGCTCTCGACATTTGCATGTGTGAATCAATATGGTTTTATTGAAAGCCCGTATCGCAAAGTTGAAAATGGCAAATTAACGGACAAAGTTGTCTATATGTCCGCGATGGAAGAGGCAAAATATACAATCGCTCAGGCAAACGCCGAAATTAATGATAAGGGTGGTTTTGCGAATGATTTGGTGTCGTGCCGTAAGGCTGGGGAAAACTTGATGTCCCCGAAAGATGCTGTTGAGTATATTGACGTTTCTCCAAAACAAGTTATTTCGGTAGCTGCAGCGCTTATTCCATTTTTAGAAAATGATGATGCGAACCGGGCGTTGATGGGATCGAACATGCAACGTCAAGCCGTGCCGTTATTGCGATCGGATGCCCCATTGGTGGGGACCGGTATGGAGGCAACCGTTGCCCGTGATTCAGGGGCGGCCGTGACGGCGCGGCGCGGCGGTGTTGTCGTTCAAGTCGAGGCTACTCGTATTGTTGTACGGGCCACAGACGGATTATCGTCGGATGAAGCCACGGTTGATATCTATAAAATGGCGAAATTCCAACGGTCAAACCAATCGACCTGTATTAACCAACGGCCTCTGGTCCGTGTGGGCGATGTGTTAAAGGCCGGTGATATTATTGCGGATGGACCGTCAACACAATTGGGTGAACTGGCACTTGGCCGAAATGTGCTCGTCGCATTTATGCCTTGGAACGGGTACAACTTTGAAGATTCGATCTTGCTTAATGAACGTATCGTACGTGATGACGTCTTTACATCTATCCATATTGAAGAATTTGAAGTTATGTCACGGGATACGAAACTGGGCCCTGAAGATATTTCGCGTGATATCCCGAACGTTGGGGAAGAGGCGTTGAAACATTTGGACGAAGCCGGGATTGTACATATCGGTGCTGAAGTTGTGGCGGGTGATATTCTGGTTGGTAAAGTGACGCCCAAGGGCGAATCGCCGATGACACCCGAAGAAAAATTGCTGCGCGCGATTTTTGGTGAAAAAGCTGCGGATGTGAAAGATACATCACTTCGCTTGCCCCCTGGTGTCCAGGGTACCATTGTGGATGTGCGCGTGTTTAACCGTCGCGGCATTGATAAAGACGCACGCTCTATTATGATTGAACGTGAAGAAATTGAACGCTTGGCCAAAGATCGCGACGATGAACGCCGCATTCTAGAAGATGGATATTATGCCCGTTTACGTGATTTATTATTGCGTAAAACGATTGCATCAGCCCCTAAAGAATCGCATCTGAAAAAAGGTGAGGTGATTACAGCAGCGATAATAGATTCTGTTGAAAAACGGGGTTATTGGCGCCAGATTGCTGTAACGGATGACCAAGCGATGATTGAAATTGAAGCAATTGGGAAAACGTTTGACGACGCCGTTGATAATTTGAAAGAGCGATTTGAATCTAAAGTTGAAAAATTGCAACGTGGGGACGAGTTACCGCCCGGTGTGATGAAAATGGTCAAAATATTCGTCGCGGTGAAACGTAAAATTCAACCGGGCGATAAAATGGCGGGTCGTCACGGGAATAAAGGGGTTGTTTCACGTATTTTACCATCTGAAGACATGCCATATCTTGAAGATGGTCGCCAAGTGGATATCGTTTTAAATCCACTTGGGGTGCCGTCGCGAATGAACGTTGGGCAAATTTTGGAAACCCATTTGGGGTGGGCATCTGCCAATCTGGGTCGTCAAATTGGCGAATTGATTGACAGTTTCCGCAATGACAATGCGCCGACCGACATGGAAATGAAGACATTAAAAACAAAATTGAAAGATGTGTATGGCGACCGCGAATTTACGGCAAAGGTAGCGCGTTTGGATGATACTCAAATGCTTGAAATGTCGAAAAATTTGCGCGGCGGCGTGCCAATGGCAACACCGGTGTTTGATGGCGCCGAAGAATCAGACATTAATGACATGCTTAAAAAAGCCGGGTTAAATACATCGGGTCAAGTACGATTGATAGATGGCCGAACGGGTGAATATTTCGAACGGTCGGTGACGGTTGGCTATATTTATATGCTGAAATTGCACCATTTGGTCGATGATAAAATTCACGCACGTTCGATTGGGCCTTACTCACTTGTTACGCAACAGCCATTGGGTGGTAAGGCACAATTCGGTGGTCAACGTTTTGGAGAGATGGAAGTCTGGGCATTGCAGGCGTATGGCGCGGCGTATACGTTGCAAGAACTTTTGACGATCAAATCAGATGACGTGGCGGGCCGGTCGAAAGTGTACGAGGCAATTGTACGCGGCGAAGATAATTTTGAGATTGGAATTCCGGAATCGTTTAACGTTTTGACCAAGGAACTCAAGGCCTTGGGCTTGAACGTTGATATGAAACAAAGTGGGACATAAGGCTGATCCGTTTGCCTATGATCAACAAGCACAGTATTTTTAGGAGCGCATGATGAACGAATTGATGAACCTGTTTGGCCAACCAACCGGCCCACAAAGCTTTGATCAAATTAGAATCGCGATATCTAGTCCGGAACAGATCATGTCATGGTCATTCGGTGAAGTAAAAAAGCCGGAAACAATTAATTACCGCACGTTTAAACCAGAACGCGACGGTTTGTTCTGTGCGCGGATTTTTGGCCCCATCAAGGATTATGAATGCTTGTGCGGTAAATATAAACGCATGAAATATAAAGGTATTGTGTGCGAAAAATGTGGTGTTGAAGTCACCTTGACCAAGGTGCGTCGTGAACGTATGGGCCATATTGAACTGGCCGCCCCGGTTGCTCATATTTGGTTTCTAAAATCCTTGCCGTCGCGCATTGGGTTGATGATGGATATGATGCTCAAAGATATGGAACGTGTTCTGTATTTTGAAAACTATATTGTGATTGAACCAGGTATGACGTCGTTAAAGACGTTCCAACTCTTGACCGAAGAAGAATTTTATAATGCTCAAGAAGAGTTTGGTGCGGATAATTTCCGGGCTGGGATCGGGGCTGAAGCTTTGCAAGAAATCCTGTCCAAAGTAAATTTAGAAGACGAAAAGAAAAAATCTGAAGAAGATTTGCGCGAAACGTCGTCTGAAACGAAACGTAAAAAATTGGTCAAACGTTTAAAATTGATCGATGCATTTTTGACATCAGGGGCGCGCCCTGAATGGATGATCATGAGTGTTGTCCCTGTGTTGCCGCCGGAACTTCGTCCTTTGGTTCCGCTGGATGGAGGTCGATTTGCAACATCGGATCTGAACGATCTGTATCGTCGTGTTATTAATCGTAATAACCGTTTAAAACGTTTGATGGAATTGCGGGCACCCGACATTATCATCCGTAATGAAAAGCGTATGTTGCAAGAATCAGTTGATGCGCTGTTTGATAATGGACGTCGAGGCCGCGTGATTACCGGGGCAAATAAACGCCCATTGAAATCTCTCTCTGATATGTTGAAAGGGAAACAAGGTCGCTTCCGCCAAAACTTGCTCGGGAAACGGGTTGATTATTCGGGTCGTTCGGTTATTACCGTGGGACCTGAATTGAAATTACATCAATGCGGGTTGCCGAAAAAAATGGCACTCGAATTATTCAAACCATTTATTTACCACAAATTAGAATTGTACGGGTTGGCCACAACGATTAAGGCTGCCAAACGTATGGTCGAAAAAGAACGCCCTGAAGTGTGGGATATTTTGGAAGAAGTGATCCGTGAACATCCGGTGTTGCTGAACCGGGCGCCCACCTTGCACCGTTTGGGGATTCAGGCATTCGAACCGATTTTAATCGAAGGCAAGGCCATTCAATTGCATCCGTTGGTCTGTACTGCGTTTAACGCCGATTTTGATGGCGACCAAATGGCTGTTCACGTCCCGTTGTCGGTTGAAGCACAACTTGAAGCACGCGTTCTGATGATGTCGACCAACAATATTTTGTCGCCTGCAAACGGCAAGCCGATTATTGTACCGTCGCAAGATATCGTTTTGGGGATTTATTATTTATCACTGATGCGTGACGGGCAGCCCGGCGAAGGCATGATTTTCCGTGATATTGCGGAACTTCATCATGGCATTGCTGAAAAAATTATTGGTCTGCATACCAAAATCAAGTGCCGGTTCACGACAAAAAATGATGCGGGCGAAAATGTGACATCGATTGTGGATACGACACCGGGTCGGATGTTGTTGTCTGAACTTTTGCCGCGTCATCCAAAAGTTTCTTTTAAATTAATCAACCAGGTTCTCACGAAAAAAGATATTGGGAACTTGATTGACGTCGTTTATCGCCATTGTGATCATAAAGAAACGGTTATTTTCTGTGATCGTTTAATGAAACTCGGGTTCAAGTATGCCTGTATTGCCGGGATTTCATTTGGGAAAGATGATTTGATTATTCCTGAAGCAAAATCGAGACTTGTGGCTGCCGCCAAAGGTAAAGTTGCAGAATATGAACAGCAATATATGGACGGTTTGATCACGAAGGGTGAAAAATATAACAAAGTTGTTGATATCTGGTCGCATTGCACCGACGAAGTTGCCGATGCGATGATGAAGGGAATTGCATCACTTAATGCGACAAACCCGAACGCTGTTTATATGATGGCCCATTCAGGCGCGCGGGGGTCGGCGGCGCAAATTAGGCAACTTGCTGGGATGCGCGGTTTGATGGCAAAACCTTCAGGGGAGATCATTGAAACACCGATTATCGCGAACTTTAAAGAAGGGTTGTCGGTTCTTGAATATTTCAACTCGACCCACGGGGCACGTAAAGGTTTGGCCGATACAGCTCTTAAAACGGCAAACTCGGGTTATTTGACTCGTCGTTTGGTGGATGTGGCTCAAGACGCGATCATTACGGTGGAAGATTGTGGTACAACGCGCGGGATTACGTTGCGGGCTGTGATGTCGGGGGCTGATTTGATTGTGTCCTTGGCGGACCGGATTCTGGGTCGTTTCGCGGCGCTTGATATTAATGATCCTTTGTCTGGTAAACCGATTGTCAAACAAGGTGAGATGATTGATGAAATCAAAGCAACGGCGATTGAAACGGCGGGTGTCGATTCGGTTCTTGTGCGTTCAGTTTTAACGTGCGAAGCGGAGACGGGATTATGCGGCAAATGCTATGGTCGCGATTTGGCACGTGGGACAACCGTGAATATTGGTGAGGCGGTCGGTGTTATGGCTGCTCAATCGATTGGCGAACCTGGCACACAGTTGACAATGCGGACGTTCCACATTGGCGGTGCGGCACAAAAAGGTGCTGAACGGTCACAAGTCGAAGCCACGATGAATGCGACGATTGATATTCGCTATCGCAACGTTGTAAAAAATTCGTCGGGTGTGTTGATTGTCATGGGTCGGAATACCGAACTTGTGATGAAAGATGCCAAAGGCGCGGAAAAAGCTGTTCACCGTATTCCGTATGGGGCCAAATTATTGGTTGATGCGGGGGCGAATGTTAAACCAGGCGATAAAATGGCCGAATGGGATCCCTATACCTTGCCGATCATCACGGAAAAGGATGGAACTGTTCAATATTTTGATTTGGTTGAAGGGTTGTCTATTTCGGAAAAAACAGATGATACAACCGGGATTTCGTCGAAAGTTGTCATTGATTGGCGTTCACAGCCGAAAGGGGGCTTGTTAAAGCCGCGTCTCTCGATTGCAGGACCGGATGGTAAAGTTTTGACCTTGGCGTCTAATTTGCCGGCAAACTATTATTTACCGGTGGATGCAATTCTGTCGGTTGAAAATGGTCAAAGCATCAAGGCAGGAGATATTGTCGCTCGTATTCCGCGCGAAAGTTCGAAAACGCGTGATATTACGGGCGGGTTGCCACGTGTGGCTGAATTGTTTGAAGCACGTATTCCGAAAGATGCCGCTGTTATTGCGGATCTTGATGGATATGTGGAATTCGGAAAAGATTATAAATCTAAACGCCGTATTATTTTGAACCCCACAGATAAATCGGTCGAAGCCAAAGAATACCTTATTCCAAAAGGTCGTCATTTGGCTGTGGCCGAGGGTGATTTTGTTCGTCGTGGCGATAAAATTTTGGACGGTGCACTTGTGCCCCACGATATTTTGTCCGTCATGGGGGTCGAAGCCCTTGCGGATTACTTGATCAATGAAATCCAAGACGTATATCGTCTTCAAGGGGTCCGTATTAACGATAAACATATCGAAGTGATTGTACGCCAAATGTTGCAAAAGGTCGAAATCACCGAAGTTGGCGATTCAACCTATTTGATGGGTGAACATATTGATCGCGACGAATTCTTGGTTGAAAATACAGGATTGGCTGCTGACGGTAAACGTCCGAGCGTGGCCCATCCTGTTCTTCAAGGGATTACCAAGGCATCGTTGCAGACCAAGTCGTTTATTTCGGCCGCGTCATTCCAAGAAACAACGCGCGTTCTGACCGAAGCCTCGACACAAGGTAAGGTTGATACGTTGAACGGCCTTAAGGAAAACGTGATCGTTGGGCGATTGATCCCGGCGGGAACGGGCGCTTATGTGGCCCGGTTGAAAAAATTGGCTTCTGAACGCGATCAAGATGCGATTGCGGCGCAACATGTGAACGTGACGGAACAAGTGTCGCCGGATACGGCGGCTTTGACGGCACCGGAAAAGTTGCGGGCGTAAGCGTGCACTGTCGCCACGGTGGATGCCGGGGCCTCGAGAGATCTTAAGTTATAAAAACCGGAAGGGATGACCTTCCGGTTTTTTATTAGGGATAAATTTATGTTTATTTCAGTTAAGAAATGAAAATAAAGTTCATCTCTTTTTTTCTTGTCGCAAATACACATAAAATGCACCCATACCGCCGTCTTTTTGTTGAGCCGGGGCTGTCGTTAAGACTAATCGATCGAGCGGGGGTTCGTTGACCCATCCTGGGAATGCTGCGCGAATGCGCCCGCCGCGGTGGGGTGCATCAATATGTTTTGATATGTCTTGGTTACCAAATGTCCCTTTGCCTGTAATAACCAAAATACACCGATATCCACGATCGACGGCGCCTTGGACAAAGGCCTGAACCCGTGCACGGGCTTGATCCACTGTATCGCCATGTAAATCTAATCGGGCTTCAATATGAATTTTTCCGGCCCGGACGCGCGCGGCCATTTTACCGTCCATTTCACGTCCGCCGACGTCATTGACGGCGCGGTCGCGCCCCACCTTGTCGGATGTTCGCGCGCGACGTGGCAGGTCGATAACCAGGGTCTTCTTGGCTACTCTTGATACGCAATTGTCATCGCGACCCAGAGGTTTAACCATGTCTTTCATCGCGGTCAAAAAGGGGTTGGGATCGGTGTCATCGGGGGGAAGGGGCATGAGATTTTTATATAGTAAGGTTGACCGAATGGCGATTGTTTATTTTTTTGTTGTATTTATTATCCATGGATGATCAGGGTTTATGATACTTAATGATTGGTTTAGCCAATTTTGATCTACTATACTCAGGCGATCATAGGCGTAGTCAAAATCGTGTTGATCTTTTTCATCCAGACGATTGCTTTTAAATAGTAAGGCGACTGCTGGATTTAAGACATTAAAACCAAATGATGTTGGTATCATAACACGGTCCTTGGGCATTCGGATATCGTGGTTGCGGCGAAACCACCATTCATTTTCCTCGCGTTCCAGCATTAACATTTCAAGATGTTGGGTATTATAGTGTGCGTGCGCGTTATGGATGGGTAGGTTTAAAAATTCGCCTACGGGCCAAGGGCGTGCCTCACGATTGATGTGATATTCCCATTCCCAATTCAAAAAATGGCGCTGGCAGAGAAGTTGGTCATTTCGCCAAATGACAATATCAACATCATCATGGGGGCGTGTCATCCGCCCTAAAAAACCATCAATGGCCCACCCGCCACCAAAACACCACGGTGCATTAAATCCATCCATTAGGGTGATGAACGGTGAAAGATCTGTAAAGTCAGAAGTGAAGTCTATGGCAAATTTAAAATTATGCAAATATATTAAAAATGAGATCTTGCGGTTTTAGTTTGGATCCCCATCTTCGCGGGGATGACGAAAATGCGGGTGTCTTTTTTGACGTTAAAATGATTTAAAACGAGCCTCTATCGAACTAATCATATAATACATTGAAATATATACCTAAATTACGGCTCGAAAAATAAAATACCCCCAAATATACCCCAAAACTCAGAAGTGCCATTAAATGATTATCTTTTCTTCCGGAATTGCATAACTGGCGAATCTTTTTTCTATTTTCCAAATTTTCCTAGTTTTTGTGGGGCCACTCTTTCAGGTAATGTTGCATGATCTGGCAAGTGAACATCATTAACAGGCTTAGCTTTTCCAAAATGACGATCATGTACCATATCGACTTCAACCAATTTAATTGGACAAACCGGTGGAATTGTTAAATCAATATCCAATCTTATACTATTTTGTGCCTGAAACAAACCTGGTTCGTAAACAGCACGATCGATATAGATCTCCGGCAATCCAAAACGTTCCCACATTATTGAACGCATGGCATATTCATCACATAAATAATCAAGTGCGCTTTCACGCATTGCCCAAGATTCAATAAAGACACCATCTTTTGCCTTGCGTTCTGTACGTCGATCGAGATCAGCGTTGATCGAATCATTAAACCAATCAGATACGGCGTTATGACCTCGCTCATAAATGTCACGTATGATCGCAACTCGTTCTGAATGATTTGTGCTCTGTATAATATCATTATAAGTTAAAATTTCACAACGCCCGGGCATAAATTCTTCGATATAGGGCCTATGAGCGGCTTGCCAGTTTTGCCCCCTATAAATGGCAAAAGCGCGTGCCTCATTTTTTGGGACCAGCCTTTTAAGATTGTGAAACCCAAGTTCACCGGCCTCAATAATATAAAGGTGATCGAGTTTGGCGGCGGCCGCCTCCAATGTGACTCGGAAACGCTGCCCTTCTTGTTTCGGATTACCTGGGCATACAGTCATCATAGCCCGACGTATGCCATCAGGCATGACAAATTCAGCATAGCCACGCCATTTAGGTCTTTTGGACATGATATTTCTCTCCCTTTTGCCACCAATATTCGAACTGTCTTGCAAAGACATCAGCTAAACTTTTGTTGACGATTACAAGTACTGCACCATCAACGAATAATGCCACCTTATTTAGGTAGACCAACATTGCCTCGGATGAAGCAAAATATAGGTCGGGGATATGACGATAATCGTTTGGATCTCCTGTAATGAAATCATTTTGATCTGAAATGGTTTTACGTTCTTTGATTCCCATCTCGCGCATACGCTGGACTTTATCGATGACATCTTGGGATGAGCGACGATCATCAACGCAATGCTTAAGCACTTCCCCCCCTTCAGGCATAGCTTGGCAAATATCATCAAGAAGTTCTATGTAAGAATTAAGAATATAAGATGACACTTTACGGGGGATAACGCCGCCATCAACAAAATCCAGTCCGTGCGTAATAAACGTTTGGTGGATTGCCTCTAAAACATCGAGAGACCGCGTTCGTCCAGCTTCAAAACTATGAACCTGGTCATCTTTAAGGTTCGCAAAACGAGCGAGATCCTTTTGGTTCCAGCCAAGCAGCGTACGGGCGGCTTTAATTTGTTCTAGAGAAAGAAACACGCAAGATCTCCATGTGTCATATTTTATGGCATATTGTTTACTTTTTATGTCTTTATCCTTTTACAGCAAATTATTTGTGATTTCAACAATTATTTTGTTGACGGAATATATAAATACGAATAAATTGCGGATTATACAAATAATATGTATTTATGAATGAGCGAATAATCGATAAAAATGGGCCAAAGTTTATTGCAATTATGATTGTAATGGAAAAAAACAGCACTCGGGGGAGCGCAAAAGATGGAACAAACAATCGAACAACTGAATAAGATCG
>CAZLPZ010000007.1:0-51824 GCA_964561535.1 uncultured Pseudobdellovibrionaceae bacterium
CCACCGACACAGCGATTTTCAGTCGCTTGCTCTACCGACTGAGCTACTTAGGCCCACAAGATCGGTGCTTCAAAAAAACACCCAGTTCATGTGTATGTGGTTAGAAAAATCCTTCCACGCGGTAGCCGCGTTTATACGGGGTTTCAGATGGAATTGCAAGGGATCTATTTTAATCTTCCAGCCGCATTTTATATCCTATTTTCCCGTCTTCCTTTAAAAACATTAAAAACAAAAATGACCCTTCTTACCTTTTCCGACCGGATCAGATATGATGAGAAAGCAAAATGATTTCCTTCCTTTTTTTATAAATATGAAAAATAAAATTTCCTCTTCTGTCCAAATATCTTCATCAACTATTGCGGCATTTACCCCAGACCGAATGCCAGATGAATATCGAACAGTTGGCGATTTAGCCCGCACGTTGCCGTGGGACGCCGCGCGGGGTGCGCGTGTTATCGATCGCGCCCAGGATTTATTAAAACGTGCGGCCTTGGCTCGCACCCCTATGGGCAGCATTGATGAATTTTTAAAACAATACCCTCTCAACACAGAAGCTGGGATCGGGCTGATCACATTGGCCGAAGCCTTATTACGCATTCCAGACAACACAACAGCCATCACTTTGATCGAAGATAAAATTATAGGCGCACAATGGGCAGGCAACGGCACACATGACGCCTTGGTCTGGTTTGCACGTTATGGGTTAGGATTAACCAAAGGCACATTATCTATTCCTGGACTTAAAACACTGGCAGCCCCCGTTATTTTAAGGGCTTTCCGGTTAGGAATACGCCGTATGGGTCGTCAATTTGTATTAGGCGAAACCATCTGTCAGGCAATTCGCACGGGGAGGCCAGACACACAACGCGGGTATGCCCTATCGTTTGATATGCTCGGCGAAGGGGCCCGCACACACGATATGGCTGATCGATATTTCGCAGCCTATCAATCCGCAATTCACGATTTAGCCCACGCGCGCCATGATGGCATTTTAAACAATCCCGAGACTGGAATTTCGGTTAAACTTTCGGCGTTGCATCCGCGTTATACGCCAATGCACGAAAAAATTTGCCGGGGTATTGTGACCGAACGCCTGTTGGCCCTCGCCCAGGATGCGAAACGATATAACCTAACCCTGACGGTAGACGCCGAGGAAACAGAACGTTTAACATTATCATTACAAATCATCGCCGATGTCGCGGCGCATGACACGTTGCGCGACTGGAATGGGTTCGGCTTAGCCGTTCAAGCTTATCAAAAATATGCTCCTGATTTGATTGACTACGTAATTAATTTATGCCGTATAACAAATCGCCGCCTCCGGGTTCGGTTGGTCAAAGGAGCGTATTGGGATAGTGAAATTAAACGAGCCCAAAATCTGGGCCTTCGTGATTATCCGGTATTTACACGAAAGGCAAACACCGATCTGTCTTATCTCATTTGCGCGTATAAATTATTATCTGCTGGAAATGATGTCTATCCGATGTTTGCAACCCACAATGCCCATACAGCATCGGCCATTTTGGATCTCGCAGCGGGCGCCGGGCGCGAGATCGATACCTTCGAATTTCAAAGATTACACGGCATGGGCGGCGCCGTTCATGATGTATTATTGCGAGAGAATCAAGCTCGATCAACAATTTATGCTCCTGTCGGCCCCCACAAAGATTTGCTCGCCTATTTGGTGCGACGATTAATTGAAAATGGAGCGAACTCATCCTTTATCCATCAAGTATCCCATCAAGGATCATCCCTAACATTAAATGACCCTGTGATAACTGCCACGCATCATGGAACGCGACGACATAAATCACTCCCTCTGCCTGGCGATTTGTTTGGCAATACTCGAGGAAATAGTCGTGGCGTTGATATCACTCAATTTGACGAACGTATCACCTTATTACGTCCGCCGGCCCCTCAAATCGATAAAGTATATGATGCCAATGCATCCAGCATTAAAATCACCATAGCATCATTACAAACGGCGTTTCATCCTTGGACCCAAACGCCCGCGACTATACGGGCCGATATCCTCGACCGATATGCCACATTACTTGAGGATCATACCGGACCCTTGATTCATTTATTACAAGATGAAGGCCGAAAAACATTAAATGATGCAATGAGCGAAGTACGTGAAACAATCGATTTCGCCCGATATTATGCAGCAGAAACGCGTGCAAAATTTTCAGCAAGCGGCACATTATTGCCCGGGCCCACCGGAGAAGAAAACCGTTTAATCCTAGAGGGGCGGGGGGTTTTTGCCTGTATTTCACCCTGGAATTTTCCGTTGGCAATTTTTTCAGGACAAATCACGGCTGCCCTCGCTGCTGGCAATACTGTTATTGCAAAACCTGCTGAACAAACCCCGCGCATTGCGGCGGCTGCGATCGATTTGATGCACCGAGCCGGCATACCCAATAACGTCGTTCAGTTGGTATTCGGAGATGGACAGATCGGTCATATGATCACAACACATCCCCACATTGCAGGCGTCGCATTCACAGGATCAACAGATGTCGCCCGCATCATTAACCGTACCCTCGCCGCCAAAGATGGCCCCATTATCCCGTTCATTGCCGAGACAGGCGGACAAAATACCATGATTGTTGATTCAACCGCCCTTCTTGAAACGGCCTGCGATGATATCATCCATTCGGCGTTTGGATCGGCAGGACAGCGATGTTCCGCCCTACGAGTCTTATATATTCAAGACGATATTGCAGACGCGTTAATGACCCTTATTTCAGGGGCAATAGCGACTTTGGTGGTGGGTGATCCAACGCACCCTGCAACCGATATTGGCCCCGTCATTGATGAAGAGGCCCGGGCATCGCTTATTGCTCATATGCAGTATCTAGACAGCATCGGGGCACGACACGTGGCCAGTGCATTTCTAGATCCCCGATTGATCAATACGGCGCCTTATGTTGTCCCCACCGCTTATGAAATTAAATCAATCGATCAATTAAGGGGAGAAGTATTCGGCCCTATTTTACACATTATCCGATTTGCCGCACGCGATCTGGATTTAATTATTGAGAAAATCAATAGCACGGGATTTGGCTTGACGTTCGGCTTGCAAACACGCCTTAGCCTACAAAAATATAATATCGCCACCCGCATTTCAGCCGGAAATATATATATCAACCGTACCCAAATCGGCGCCGTTGTTGGCGTACAACCCTTTGGAGGACAAGGATTATCCGGTACAGGGCCTAAAGCCGGCGGACCGCATTACTTAACCCGATTCGCCACAGAAAAAGTGATTTCGATCAACACCGCAGCGTCAGGAGGAAATATTGCATTGGTAATCGAAACCGATTAACCTACTTTATCGTCGTTCTCTAAAAAATGCCTGCATCATTGATGCGCATTCAATTTGAACATCAGGCATCGGGCCCGCAACAACCGGTCGATGATGACAGGTCGGTGCATCATAAAAACGAACGCCCGACACAATCCCCCCCCCTTTTTCGTCCACTGTGCCAAACACCACACGGCTAATACGTGCGAAACTGATTGCGGCAGCGCATAAGGTGCACGGCTCAACCGTCACGTATAAATCATGTCCTGGAATACGCTGGGCCCCTGTATCATCACACACCGCCCGGATCACCATCATTTCTGCATGCGCAGATGGATCATTCCGTTCCCGCGTACGATTCCCATCACGTGCTACAATATGGCCTGTTTCACGATGGATTATCACCGCACCAATGGGAACCTCACCCCTGGATTCGGCTAAACGCGCCTCTTCCATCGCGGCCCGCATTGCCGTAAGGTCAAGGTCAGAATATGATGAATTCAGGATCATGATATAAGGAATAGCGTGCATGAAAGAAAAAAGCAAAGACGAAAAAAATATAAGACCAAAACCATCTGAAAAAAATACGGGAGAGCGTATCGCAAAGCGGATTGCCGCGGCCGGAATATGTTCACGTCGAGATGCCGAACGGTTAATCCTCGAAGGTCATGTACGTGTGAATAAAGCCGTGATTAAATCACCTGCTTTAAATGTTACGGACAATGATGAAATCTCTGTGCGCGGTAAGCCATTGCCCACGAAATCCACGCTGCGCCTGTTTATGTTTCATAAACCACCTGGATTGATTGTATCGGAACTGGATGAACACGGACGTCCTACCGTTTTTGACGGCCTTCCCCCTGACTTGCCACGCTTGGTCACTGTTGGGCGATTGGATATGAACAGCGAGGGGTTATTGTTGATGACGACATCTGGAGATCTTGCCCGTCATTTAGAATTACCCTCAACGGGGCTTGCACGCACCTATCGCGTGCGCGCGTTTGGAGATTTAGCACGGCTGAAACCTGACAAATTAGCGCGCGGTATCACGGTCGATGGTATAACGTATGGCCCTATTACTGCCGAAATCGAACGCGCCGGCGAAAATAACCATTGGATCCGCATGACATTGCATGAGGGAAAAAACCGTGAAATTCGTCGTGTTTTGGAATATTTAGGGTTCCAAGTCAATCGTCTGGTCCGTGTCGCCTACGGTCCCTTTGGCCTTGCTGATCTGCCAAAAGGTGCCATGAGCGAAATCCCCATTGCCACCATTCAAAAAAAATTACCCGTATTTTTTAAAAAGGTAACATAATGCGGATAACAGGCGGCACATTTCGGTCACGCACATTAATTACCCCACCGGATGATCATATTCGTCCAACGGCAGATAAAACTCGCCTCGCTATTTTTAATATGCTAAATGCGCGTGGAGCCGTACGCGATGCCGTTGTTCTGGATATTTTTTGTGGGACCGGCGCATTAGGCCTCGAGGCCCTATCTCACGGCGCCACATCATGTTGTTTTATTGATCAAAGTCCGGTCGCCATTACACTTGCTCGGCGGAACGCAATTGCATTTCGATGTGAATCACAAACGACATTTATGCATATGGACGCCACACATTTACCTATTCGGCCAGCGACCACCCCCCCTGCCACGTTAATTTTTATGGATCCGCCCTATCATCACAATTTAATTACACCGACGCTTGATGTTTTGGAACGTATGCATTGGGTAGAACCAGAACATGTACTTTATGTCATCGAAACCGAAAAAGAATGGGCGCCTATTTGGCCAAGCGGATTTAACTGCATCCAAACAAAAACATACGGTATTACGGCTGTACATTTGATTTCAAAATTAACGTAAAATTGGGTGCCTCAATTAATGCGCGGCGTCCCAATCTTCTCCGATCCCGTAATCCGCAATAACCGGCACCTTAAAGGGCGATGCATCCTGCATTATTCGTTTCACCACCTGGGCCGCCTCTTCTGCTTGACTGACAGGTGATTCAAGAACCAATTCATCATGAACCTGAAGCAATAATCGCGCTTGTAATCCGGCCGCATGCAATGCCCCGGGGACTCGGGCTAAAGCAATTTTCATCAAATCTGCGGCTGTCCCTTGAATCGGCGCATTAATCGCCTGACGCTCGGCAAATGATCTCCGCGCCCCATTTTTATCATTAATTCCCTCTACTAAAATTTTTCGCCCAAAGGAGGTGCGCACAAAACCATTCGCACGCGCGTCAGCCTTGGTTCGATCAAAATAAGATTTTAGTTCCGGAAATTGTTCAAAATATGCCTTAATATATCCATTCGCTGTACTCGTATCACACCCCAGTTGTCGCGCCAACCCAAACCCTGAAATGCCATAAATTATACCAAAATTAATCGCCTTGGCTTGACGTCGTATCATCGGGTCCATCCCCTCGACCTTGACCCCAAACACCCGCGATGCGGTTATTGCGTGAATATCTGCACCATCATAAAAGGCTTGAATCAACGCTTTGATATCTGCGATTTCAGCAATTAACCGCAATTCAACTTGCGAATAATCCACACTGATTAATGTCCATCCTGGATCCGTAATAAAAGCGCGACGAATTTTTCGACCCTGTTCCGTTCGAATTGGGATGTTTTGCAAATTAGGATCAGATGACGACAAACGCCCCGTACTGGTCAATGCCAGTCCATATGATGTATGGACACGTCCCGTTTGTGCATGAATGGCTGTTTGTAAGGCGTCTGTATACGTTGATTTTAATTTGGCGAGACCGCGATAATCCAAAATCTTTTGAACAATCGTATGACCTTGATCTGCAAGATCTTCTAAAATATCGGCGGATGTTGACCAATCTCCTGTTTTTGTCCGGGATGCGCCCGTCAATCCCAATTCATCAAACAAAACGGTGCCCATTTGTTTTGGAGAATTCACATTAAAGGGGTGCCCGGCAGCCGCGTGAATATCCGCCTCAAGTGCAACCAATTGCTCTCCAAAATCGTGGGATAATTTTTGCAACAATACCGTGTCAACCCGTACACCTGTATATTCCATCCGTGCAATCACGGGAATAATAGGCAGATCAATATCATGATAAATGAGATTTGCCCGCTCGGATGATAAACGCGCCTCAAATATATGATATAAACGCATCGTTAAATCGGCATCTTCAGCTGCATAATCGCATGCCCGATCAATTGGCACACAATCAAACGTAATACGCGATTTTCCAGTCCCCGTTACGGCATCATACGAAATTGTCTCAACGCCTAACATATCGCGGCCCAATTCTTCTAATCCATGACCATGCGCCGTATTGTCGAGGGCATAAGATAACAGCATCGTATCGGCAACGGGAAAAATTTCGATGTCATGGGGATAAAACATCTGCAAATCATATTTCATGTTATGCCCGATTTTTAAAACCGATTTGTCTTCCAAAATTGGTTTTAAAACACGCATCACCTCTGCAAGAGGTAATTGTTCAACTTGCGGATTTTCTGCCGTATCATGCCCAAATAAATCTCCCGATTCGCGGTGTCCCACAGGAATATAGGCGGCAACCCCCGGCGTAATACACAATGAAATCCCGACCAACCGTGCCTGAGCCGGGGTTAGATTGGTTGTTTCGGTATCAATGGCAAGCATTCCTGCCACATGCGCTAGATCAACCCATTTTTCAAGTTCTGAAATTGTATTGATAATTATATAAGTCCGTTGATCCGGAAATGACGGCAAAGAGGGTAACGCACGAGGTGCCGCGACCGTCCGTTCATTTAAAATCTTCGCCGTATTTCCATCGGGTACCGAAACCGCTGACGATGTTTTATCGGCCAGTTTCCCCATACGTGCGATTGTTGAATGAAACCCTTGTTCTTCCAAAAACGCCCGCAAATTGGGCATCGACAGATCGCGTATAATCAACCCGTCCAAGGGTGTTATCACGGGAACGTGATCATCCAATTTGACAAGCCTATATGACACCCGCGCAAGATCTGCGTTATTCATCAACGTGTCACGCCGTTTGTCTTGTTTGATCTCATGTGCTCGCGATAATAACGTCTCAAGATCGCCGTATTCATTAATCAAAAGCGCCGCCGTTTTAACGCCAATCCCTGGCACGCCGGGCACATTATCTACACTGTCGCCACATAAAGCCTGAACATCAATTACACGGTTCGGGGCCACGCCAAATTTTTCAAAAACAGCCGTTTCTCCCATCATTGTTTGTTTCATGGGATCCATTAATTCTACGCCCGGACGGACGAGCTGCATCAAATCTTTATCCGATGAGATAATCACTACATGTTGATCTCTCTCAACCGCCAGGCGTGCATAGGTCGCGATCAAATCATCGGCTTCGAACCCTTCTTGCTCAATGGACGGCAGGGCAAATGCGCGCGTAGCGTCCCGGATTAACGGAAATTGGGGAATCAAATCTTCAGGCGGAGGGGGACGATGAGCCTTATATTCAGGATAAATATCATTTCGAAAGTTTTTTCGTGCAGCATCAAAAATAACGGCCACATGATGCGCGTTTTTATCCTTAAGCAACCGGATCAACATATTGGTAAATCCCAAAACGGCATTCACCGGCGTCCCGTCTGGACGGTTCAGAGGCGGCAAGGCATGATAGGCCCGGAAAATAAATCCAGAACCATCAATAAGATACAATGTTTCGGTCATACAAATTTGTACCTGTAAATACCGTCCGGTGCAATGGGGTTACGCCTATAAACCCCCTTCATCTCCCCTATCCACACCTTTAAAATTTCGTGATAAGATAGGTTCATGTCAATGAATCTCAGCCCATCTTTGCAGCTTAAGGCCCAACAACAACTGGTGATGACCCCCCAGTTGCAGCAAGCGATCAAACTGCTTCAGATGAACAACTTGGAACTTGAGGCCTACATTGAGACCCAAATTGAAACGAACCCCTTGCTGGAAAAGGCTGATGACACGGCCCGCGATATGTCCGTAGAGGATCTCGCAGCAGCAGAACAAAATGATGGCGCCACCGAACATCAATTTGACGGTCAATGGGACGATCAAGGCGGGGCTGAAAACCCATCTGGCCCACAGCAACAGCCCGGATCCGATTTTGATGCAGGTACCGCACGCATTGGCGCCGGAGGGGGGACATCCTTTGATGATCCCGACTTTTCATTTGACCATAATTTAACAGAAACAAAAACAATTCGTGACTATCTGATCGATCAACTTCAGCAAAGCATCGCCGACCCAACCGATCGTCGAATCGGTGCCTTACTTATTGATATGATTGATGAAGCTGGATATTTACGCACCGATCTGGCCGATTTGGCCATTCGGTTGGGAATCTCGATCGAACGTTTAAATCCCGTCCTTGACACACTCCGCGGCTTTGACCCAACCGGCATTTTTGCACATGATCTGGTCGATTGTCTCCGATTACAACTCATCGATCAAAAAAAATGGGACACCACCTTTGAAAAATTGTTAACCCATCTTGATTTAATTGCCTCACATGATCATAAAAAATTAGCCTCTTTATGCGGTGTCAATGAAACCTATTTGCGCGATATGATTTCTGAAATCAAATCACTCAATCCAAAGCCCGCCGCAAAATTTGCTCCCCTCATCGTACAAACGGCGGTGCCCGATGTTTTAATGAAAACCCTGCCGAAAACAGTTGGTGGAGGGTGGCGTGTTGAACTAAACGCCGATACATTGCCCCGCGTCCTTGTCAACCAAACTTATTTCAACGATGTCATCGAACACGCAAAAACACCGGCCGATAAAACATATTTATCAAATCAACTGAATGATGCAAATTGGATTGCCCGCGCTCTTGATCAACGTGCGCAAACGATTTTAAAAGTAGCAAGCGACATTGTCGCTCGCCAAAGTGCGTTTTTCCTGTATGGCATTGAATATTTGGTGCCGATGACGTTAAAAGATATTGCAGATACAATCAATATGCACGAAAGCACGGTGTCTCGCGTCACGACCGGAAAATTCATCGGTACCCCACGTGGTATTTTCGAACTTAAATTCTTTTTTACAAATGGATTAATCAGTGCGGATGGTACATCTCATTCGGCCGAGTCTGTGAAAATGAAAATTAAACTTTTAATCGACAACGAGGCCCCCAACGCCATTTTATCCGACGATGCCATCGCCGAACATTTAAACAAAGACGGCATCAATATCGCCCGCCGTACGGTCGCGAAATATCGCGAAGGCATGGATATTCCCACATCATCTTTGCGACGAAAAATTCAGAAAAATAAAGATTGAAACAATGTCATCCCGGCCTGCACCGGGACGACACAATCCTAATTAATACCGATACGTATCTTTCTTAAACGGACCCTTCACGGCAACATCAATATAATCGGCTTGATCTTTGGAGAGTACTGTCAACTGCGCCCCTAATTTTTCCAAATGCAGCATCGCGACTTTTTCATCCAGATGTTTGGGTAACACATAAACACCCACCGGATATTTACCCGGATTCGCCCATAATTCAATCTGGGCCAAGGTTTGATTTGTAAACGATGCCGACATCACAAAACTCGGGTGACCCGTGGCACAGCCCAAATTCACCAAACGCCCTTCGGCGAGCAATATAATTCGCTTGCCGTTCGGAAATTCGACTTCATCAACTTGAGGTTTGACATTGTGCCATTTATAATTGCGCAATGCGTCGACTTGAATTTCTGTATCAAAATGCCCAATGTTACAGACAATCGCCCGGTCTTTCATGGCGCGCATATGATCCGCCGTGATCACATCTTTGTTCCCCGTTGCGGTTACAAAAATATCGGCCATCGGGGCTGCTGTATCCATCGTGACCACTTGATACCCTTCCATTGCGGCTTGAAGCGCGCAAATCGGATCAATTTCTGTGATCATAACGCGTGCACCTTGGGACCGCAAGGATTCCGCAGACCCCTTGCCCACATCACCAAATCCGGCCACAACCGCAATTTTTCCGGCAATCATCACATCTGTAGCGCGTTTAATTCCGTCAACCAATGATTCACGGCACCCATAAAGATTATCAAATTTTGATTTCGTTACACTGTCGTTCACGTTAAACGCGGGAACTTTCAATTCACCTTTTTTCTGCATATCCATCAGACGGAGCACGCCCGTTGTGGTTTCTTCCGAAATTCCTTTTACGTCTTTCAGCATGTCTGGATATTTATCATGCATCAATTTGGTGAGATCCCCACCATCATCCAAAATCATGTTCGGAGTCCAGTTGTTCGGGCCAAAAATCGTTTGTTCAATACAATCCCAAAATTCGGTATCATTCATCCCTTTCCACGCAAAGACCGGAATGCCAGCGGCCGCTATCGCTGATGCCGCCTGATCTTGGGTTGAAAAAATATTGCATGACGACCAGCGTACGGTGGCCCCCAGGGCGGTTAGTGTTTCAATCAGCACAGCTGTTTGAATGGTCATATGCAAGCAGCCGGCAATTCGCGCGCCTTTCAAGGGTTGCTTTGGTCCATATTCCGCACGCAAAGCCATTAACCCCGGCATTTCCGTTTCGGCGATTTTGATTTCTTTACGACCCCAATCCGCGAGCGTCATATCTTTAACTTTATAATCTGGGGTATTTGTGGTTTTGGCCGCGAGGGTCATTTGATCATCCAATCTTTTTGGTCTAGGTGAAACGATATCTTGGTCACTAGATTTAAGGGAATTTGAGTGGGATGGCAAGATGTGTCTTTAAGGCTTATGTCCTCCTGGCGCAGGCCGGGATGACACTCTAAGTTGGATGACACCTCGACGTAAAAAACCCCGCTGAATAAGAGCGGGGTTTTTTGAATATTTAAGATTAGGTTCTTAAAGATTTAGAACTTGTATCCGGCGCGGACAAACCCGGAATGAGCCGAATAATCTTCGCCTTTCATTTCGTAGTCATAGCTGACTTTCACGCTGGCGGCACTGTCCATATCATAGGCGAGTGATGCGCCAATGTTGAACTTGCCTTGTGAAGGATCAGCACCCGTTGTTTTGAACGCCGCGCCACCACCATTGAATGTCGATGAAGCTTCGACTGCATCCCCAATCACATCATAGCGATAGCCAAAGTCTACGGCCGGGGTCAATGATGATCCGTCCATGTCAATCGCGTCAAACGCAACTTCTGCACCCACACCCAATTCGAGGATGTTGATCGAGTCGGTATCAACGGTCATGTTGGCTGTGCCTGCACCAGTTTCGGTATAGTTGCCAATCGACACGTGTTGAAAGTTCACACCTGTGTTCGGGGTTAATGTCACACCCGATGCCAAAGCCAATGTACGTCCGACCGATACTTTCGCAATATATTGGTTGCTGTCATAATCGGCATCGGCATTGATCGTCGACACACCACCCACCGCATGACGGGTTTGGTCAATCGAGTTACGACCATAGGCCAATGTCCCGTTCACAAACGCGCCATCACCCAACCCTTGTTCGCCATAGAGCGAGAGTTGATAGCTGTTAATGTCGGTTTCGGTGGTGTTCGCATTATCCGAGTCAACACTGGTTTTTCCATATGACAAGGCCAACCCGAGGGTGGCATCATCCATCACATCCGCTGTATCAATCCCAACAGCAGCACCGTAGGTGTCGGCTTCGTATCCGTCCACATCGCCACGGTCATCTTGGGTTGCAAGTTTACCAAAACCCTGCATCCAGACTTCCATGCCATTTGACATTTGGCCGGCCACCATTCCAGATTCATCACCCGAACGGATCGACGCCAAACGTGTATCGGTTACGCCAACCGATTGCGCGGCAACATCAACAACCGTATCGATCGCACCCGCATCAACCGACGGCAAAGTTGCTTCGGCACGTTCGTTTGCAACCGTTGTGGTCGCGCTGTCAAACACTTTATCTAAAACAGTGGTTAAATTTCCTGTTGCAGTAGCTCCAACACTGTTCAAAATCGTAACAACATTGTCATTGTTTGTGTTCGTTGTTGCATTGGTAAGTGCTTCACCATCTTTCAAACGATAGCGAACATCAACTTCGTTCGTATTCAGAACTGTTTCAAAATCGTAGAATATGCTGTTATCCGTTGTATTCAAAGGAACCGTCGATGCAGCACCCCCGTTAAATACAGTAGACACTGTCTGCCAGCTTGTCGTTGCCGGAACATATCCAGACACATCAAACACAACAGATTCAGCTCCTAAAGCAATCGCACCCGAAGAAACAAGTTTCCCGAAATCTGCGGTTGTCAACGAACCATCATCATCATTCACTTCAATATAATAAGTCCCTGCGCCCGTAAAGGTTGCTGTGGTTAATGTTTTATTCCGGGCAATATAAACCGATCCATCATTATCAAAGTTTGTTGTGCTTACATCGTCACTAAAACGAGCAACGCCATTCGAAGCCACATCAACAATGTTCATAAGTTGCGAACCACCGATAATCCCAGAGAAGGTTACCCCAGAAGAACTGGTATTCGATACAACAACTTTACCTTCTGCGGCGGTCGCACCGTTAATGGTCCCTGCAACGGTTTGTGCAGCTGCGCCATCAAACGTAATGGTCACGATACCTTCGGCTTGGGAGTCAACTTCTTGGATTGTGACAGCCGTAAACGTCGTATTTCCGGCAAAATTCATATTCACGTCGCCTTCACCCGTAGCAGTTACCGTCACGGTAGCACCAAAAGTTGCATCGCCGTTCACATCTAAAATCGCACGTGACCCCGAAGAACCGGCGCCATCCCCATCCGCAGAGGTGATCGTTGTCGCGCCTGTCACCGACAAATCATCCCCAACGTTCAATGTGAAATCTTTATCCGCACTGGCTTCGTTTGCAACCAATCCAAGTGTTGTTCCAATTGTTAAGTCATCGGTAATCGTCGTTGTAATCGCCGCATTATCACCGTTATCTCCGGTAATTGCAAAGGCCGCATCAATCACTGCATCGGCAATTGTTATCGTCAAATCTGCGGCTGCACCCGTCGTGATCGCAATGGTACCAATACCACCGGTTGTATCCGTGACATTACCCAAAATAAAAGTGTTCGTCGTGGCGGCGGTATCACTTGCCGTTGCATCGTTTGTAATCGTCAATGTCGCGGCACCAGTAATAATATTCACGTTATCGCCAGCAACTGCTGTTGCAACAGACGCACTTGTCCGTGTACCGGCACTTGCCCATGTGGCGCTTGCAGCGGTACTTAAATCAGCGGCGTTTGCGCCTGATGCGCCAACGGCAACAAGGGCGGTTCCAAGAAGTAATGCTTTTTTAAATGATGTCGTCATCGAAGATGTCTCCTGACTTTGGTTAAACAAAAGGCGTTTGGGCGATTATTGACCGAATTTAAAGAGGGTCTCGCCAAAATCCACCGTTATCATGACGGCCTTCCCCCCCTGGCAAAAGAATATTTTGCATTCCCCCTGTATCAAGTTGCCACGTGATGCATTTTTGTCACATTTATTTTCGATAAGATATGTTTTACTACGAAATCCGTTTTCTCTTTTGACAGAAGACGGCTGCACCTAATCGATAACCCTGCATTTTAACGATTCGTTGAGGAACATGTTATTCTGGCATCGGTCGGAATAACATCCAAAAAAAAATCCCGCGCAAGGCGGGAGTTTTTTTGTGTTTCTTTATTTGCAGAAGGTCCGAGGATAATAATGAGGTCCCGGCCTGCCCCGGGACAACAATCAATATTAACCCTGACGTGCTTTAAAACGGGGGTTTTTCTTATTAATCACATACACACGGCCTTTGCGGCGAATAACGCGGCAATTCCGATCCCGTACTTTTAGCGATTTAAGTGAGTTGACAACTTTCATGATCAAAATCCTATCTTTGCAGAAATTCTGCCGGACTTTACAAAACCCCCACCCCCTTGTCAAGTATGATCTTATATCTTGATCTTTAGAGCCTATTTATGCAATAACAACCTCGGAAGGCGGGCGCGCGGGCGAACGTGTCGCCAATCCGGTCAGGGCCGAAAGGCAGCAGCCGTAACGAATTCGATCGGGTCGTGTGTCCCGTCTTCCACTTTTTTCGATGATCCGATGACAAAAAAATGTCATCCCGGTGAATGCCGGGATCTGGTGACATCGGGGTCCCGGCCTACGCCGGGACGACAACTTCCCTCGAAAGGACCCCCCCTTAAAATGCGTATTGGTATGATTGGTTCAGGCTATGTTGGCCTGGTATCGGGCACATGCTTTGCCGAATTTGGGCATGATGTCGTCTGTATTGATAAAAATCCCGCCAAGATTAACGCGCTGAAAAACGGGGAAATCCCCATTTATGAACCAGGGCTTGACGAACTGGTCGCCAAACAAATTAAAGCTGGGCGATTGACATTTTCAACCAACATCGCCGATGGCGTGGCCGGGATGGACGCGGTATTTATCGCCGTGGGCACCCCCCCGCGAAACGGCGATGATGGCGCCGATTTATCCCAAGTGTTTGACGCCGCACGTGAGATTGCGGGCGCCATGACCGGCTATGTGGTCGTCGTTGATAAATCAACCGTGCCGGTGGGCACGGCCCGGTTGGTTGCCAAAACCATCCGCGCGGCTAAAAATTCTGCGCAATTTGATGTGGTCTCGAACCCCGAATTCCTGAGGGAAGGGAACGCCATTACCGATTTTATGCGCCCCGACCGCGTGGTGGTGGGCACCGATTCGGAACGCGCTGCTGAAATCATGCGCGCGATTTACCGCCCATTATACCTGAACGAAACCCCCATTTTAATCACGACACCCGAAACCGCCGAAATCATCAAATATGCGGCGAATGCGTTCCTCGCCACCAAAATCACCTTTATCAACGAAATCGCCCGTCTGTGCGAAGTGACCGGGGCGGATGTTCAGGAAGTATCGCGCGGTATGGGCATGGACGGCCGGATCGGATCAAAATTTTTACACGCAGGTCCCGGATATGGCGGGTCGTGCTTCCCGAAAGATACCAAGGCGCTCGCCCAAACAGGTCGCGATTTGGGTGCCATTCAATCGGTTGTCGAATCGGTCATTGCGGCCAACACCAACACCAAAGAAACCTTGGCGAAGCGCATCATCGCGGAACTGGGGGGGGATTTAACGGGCAAAACCATCGGTGTTTTGGGCGTGACATTCAAACCCCAAACCGATGATATGCGCGATGCGCCGTCCTTGACCATTTTGCCGATGCTCCAATCCGCGGGGGCCAATATTGTGGCGTTTGACCCGGTGGGTCGTGAAACGGGCCAGCCGTTATTACCCGGTGTCACCTTTGCGGACCAAATGTATGATGTAGCAACCAATGCAGATGCCGTGCTCGTTTTAACGGAATGGAACGAATTCCGCGCGCTGGATCTCGATCGGTTGGCAGACAGGATGCGCACGCCGATCATGTTCGATTTCCGCAACATCTATAAACCTGCCGAGATGATCCACACACCGTTTATCTATCATTCGATCGGCCGGGTTAAAACCACCCCCGTCGCCCCGAAATTGCGTCAGGTGAATGTGTAACCACCCGTGACATACTCAACCACCACCCAAAAACTTCTCGATCACCTGCCGGCGCTTGCCGGCATGGTGCGGCGCGTGGCAATTGCCGCAGGCGCGGCGATCATGGAGCATTACGACGAATCGGGATTCAAAGGTGAGATTCAATTTAAAAGCGACAACAGTCCCGTAACAGCTGCCGACCTAATCGCCGATGAAATCATCCGCGATGGATTAAAATCCATCACCCCGGACATTCCGATTGTAACGGAAGAAACCGCGCATCTGGTTGATCATGCGGCCCTAAACGCCGCGCCTCATTATTGGTTGGTTGACGGATTGGACGGCACTAAAGCGTTTCGCAAAGGCGATCCGGATTTTACCGTCAACATCGCCCTGATCCACCATACAAACCCTATCTTGGGGGTGATCTATGCCCCTGCTTTGGGGGATGGATATGCGGGTACCCTAGCCGAAACATCGCGTGCCTTTAAATGGAATGATGACACAAATACTGATTCCGATATACACGTACGCCGCATTCCCAAAAACGGCCTGACGCTGCTCACCAGTACGACCCAAAACCCCAGCGCACACACCCGACATTTTATCGACAGTTTAAAATTAAACCGCCATATCAAACGCCATTCATCGATCAAATTTTGTGAAATCGCGGTGGGCCGCGCCGATGTTATGATCGCCGCGCGTGACATTTATTTTTGGGATACAGCTGCAGGCGACGCCATCATCCGCGCTGCCGGCGGATTTGCCGTTGATTTATTTGGCCAAACCTTACTTTATGACCGCACCGTCCCGCATTTTGTGAATTTTGGATTAATCGCAGGAAATGATCTGGATTATATCCAGCCCATTATTCAAGAATTTAATCAAGAAAAATGACACGATACGAATGAAAGGAAAGTTTCTTTAAATCGCTTCAAATCGCCACTGAATTTTTTTAGATGCAGACTTAATTTGTCCTGACAAAATAATCTGACGCGTCTTAACGGGTTTTCCTGTTTCGGCCAAATATACACTGTCTTCAACCGTCAACACATCACTGTTACTGTGAAATTGCCATATGGCACCGTCCGGTAAACTTAAAGAAATAATCGATTTTTCACGCGGCGCCCCATGGACCATCACGGCCGACACCGATGGGTGTAAATGAAACCGTATCGTATAATCAAGAGGAGAGACAGGCGCCACAGATGTCTCCATCCGATCTTCGCCTTTTATTTGAAAACCGTCTTGTGACAAAATTATTTTACGCGCATGAATAAACCCATTGCGCGTTTCATATCCATTATGAACAATTTCAACTGTACTTATACCACCCCGATCATCCCGTAAAATATCCACATCGGCAAGACCTGTAACGGCTGTATTATCCTGATGTCCCATTGTCAGAGTTGAATGCGCAGAAGTTGCCGCGAGCAAATCACGCCACAACGGATCGGTTGCATGCGTCCCGCAATTTACAACAACACGCGTGCCGGCCGCCGACCACTCAAAGGCACTCGTTGAGGCATGATGCCCCGCACCCGATGGTGATCGTCCGGCATCCATCACAATGATGGATGGCCCCGCAGCGAGTCGTTCAAATCCGGTATAAGGAAGCGTCAACGGTGTGGCCACCGATCCCCCAACATGATATAAAATTGCATCAATTTCGGATGCAATCGACAATCCCCCCCCATGAAATGTCGCCATACGACCATCACCCAAACGTAAAGCGCGCAATCCAGGCGCCATTTTATCAATCGCGTGCGCAATAAAAACAGGAACGGGTGTCATCGCAGATTCAAAAGAATTTTTTAAATCCACAAACATTTTCAACAAATGAGGTAAATCACCCGGACGACGCGTAACCGGTCCTCCATCCACCAACACCGTCATTTGAACAGCACGTTCCATTTTCTTTAAAATTGGAATCATATCAAAGGGCGGCATTGATGCAGCAAGGCCAATGGTTAAAATGGCCGATGTTAATTCTAAAATATCAATTGATAATGTGGCGCCGTTTAATGCTTTTTTTAAAAAATAGAGACTACTTATTACCCCGTCCATAATCATCTTCCGATCATCATCCCCTAAGACAGGTTCAAAAAATGAATAACATCCAACCAACCGACGCAACCGTTCATTCATAACTGAAAATGACTGTTGATCGATTGTCGCGCCTAAATTTCCACGCGTCCATAACGTTACAAGTCTTGCGGCAGCACGTCGCGCCTCATCCGTTCCAACAGCCCGTACATCCAGTAACCATTGGAATGTATGAAAAGCAGGGTCTAACTCACGCTCCCCATATGCAGAAAACAACGTACATAAAAAATCATCTCGTGATAACAACGCGAATGACGTTAAATCAGCCCCGCGGGCTGGATCTCCCGGCCACAAATCTACCGGACACGATAGAAAAGAAATAGATCCTTGAAAGCCTTGTTTTTTAAACGAAGATCCTATTGTGCGCCCCCCCTTACGCCAAATATTTTCGCGCGCATCTGTAACAACGCCCCTTGTCTTTTGCATCAATTGATACGTTTTGCGTAGCATTTTTTTATTCCTTTAAAATGACATCATAAAACAGAAGCCGACGACGGAGACGGACGAGGAAATTTCCCGCGTAAAGCGGCAATCGATTCCGCATAAAATTCAGCCCCTCGCGCAAACACAGATGTCCCAGCGACCACCACATTTGCTCCGGCTGCGATCACATCTGGCGCATTTTCAGGGGTAATTCCTCCATCAACCTGCACATGAATTGACCGTCCGGTCAAATCAACCCGCCGCCGTACATCGGCAATACGATCATACACAGGTTGAAATTTTTGCCCCCCAAACCCGGCGTTCACCGTCATCACCAACACCAAATCGACATGAGGTAAATATTGTTCTAAATCATCCAACGAATCGTCCGGGTTAAATGCAACGCCGCCCGCACACCCACACGCTGCAACCGCCCGCAACGTCGCAACAGGATCCGTGCACGCCGTTGGGTGAATGGTCAGGCGGCTGCACCCGGCATCCACAAACATCGGGAATAACCGCGCCGGCTCCCGCACCATCAAATGGGTATCAAAGGGCAAATCGATCAAGTTTCGAATCGATTTAATGATCGGAGGACCAAAAGTCAGATTGGGCACAAATTGACCATCCATCACATCCAAATGAATCCAATCGGCCCCGGCACGCGCAAGATCCCGCACCGCATCGGCCAGATGCGCAAAGTCCGCCGCCAATACGGACGGCGCGATATAAAGGGGAAGAACCATAAGAGGGGAACAAAATCAAAAGGTTAATGAGTATAACGGGAGCGAACAGCCCTGTGGATAAGTATAGGATAAAACAGGGATAACCCGCAAGAGGTGATTGATATTCTTTTATAAAAAACCTTATTTGTGCGATAAAACGACCACAAAAAAACCATCCATCCCGCCCTGTTCCGCAAAAGAGCAGGGCAACGCGCGGATCCACCCCTCGGGCGCAATCACAGGCCCCAAAGCCTCACGGATGACCGGATCAATCGGCTTTACCTGGAAATCCGGGAATCTTTTTAAAAATTTATCAATCTGAGCTTCACCTTCCACCCGTTGCAATGAACAAACGGCATAAACAATCTGGCCGTCTGCTTTAATCATTGTTGTTGCCTGGTCCAGCAAATGCGCCTGAATCTTTGACAAACGTAAGGCATCGCTTTGATCCCGGTGAATCATAATATCGGGATTCCGACGTAATGTTCCCGTGGCCGTGCACGGTGCATCAATCAAAACAATATCTGCAAGATCAGGGGGACCCCAGGTTTCAGCGTCTGCGGGAATAATGCGACACTGATCCAACATTCCTAAACGTTCCAAATTTTGGCGCAGTAAATCCAGTCGTTTCGACGATTTTTCAATGGCGGTGACAACCGCTCCCCCCGCAATCAATTGCGCGGTTTTTCCTCCTGGCGCGGCACATAAATCGAACACCGTTTTACCTGTTATATCCCCCATCACTTTCACGGGTAAACTGGCTGAAAAATCCTGAACCCACCAAGCCCCGTCCATATATCCCGGTAAGGCATCAATACCGCCAGACGGTGCAAGAATCCGCAACGTTCCACCCGGCAAAATCGTCGCTCCTAATTTTTCGGCCCACGCGGCCGCATCATTCGACATTTTTAACGTCAAATCCAACGGTGCTTCTGTCAGTTGTGCCGACCCAATTTGGCGGGCGACAGATACCCCATACGCCCGGACCCAGTCCCGAAACATCCAGGATGGTATATTGGCGCGCGCAGGATCTTGGGCCCCGATATAATCCCGACCTTCACGGGCACATCGGCGCAAAACAGCATTCACCAACCCTTTTTGACGCTTTAAATCCACGGCTTCGGCCAAATTCACAGCAATATTCACCGCCGCATAATCAGGCATATTCATAAAAAGAATTTGAGCCACCGATAATCGTAATAATGTTAATAACGTTTGAGGTTCCGGCGTGGTATCCGTGTTCATCATCGTCTGAATTACATCATCAATTTGACCCAAATAGCGCAAGGTTGTGGTAACAATCATGCGGACCAAGGCACGATCCAGCGCATTCAAGGATAGAAAACCCGCCTGATGAACAAAGGCGCGATCCAGTGTTGTCCCCTCATAATAAATCGAGCTGAAAATATCCATAGCTACTTGGCGCACGGGAACTGAACGCGCCAGTAAATCTATTTTTTCAATTGAAGAGAATGATGTCATCTGGCTATAATTCAAAGGTGTATCACAAAGCAACGGCCTCATCTTAATTGTACAAAACGAAAATGTCCAATCCTCTCCCGCCTTTAAGATCCGCCCTCCCGCCGGCTCCCACAGCTCTAGACCGTACAATGCCGACATCAGAGACAATCACCCCTCAAGTTTCCCCCGAATTTGGTGGCCGCAAGGGTCCAGAGCCTACACGATATGGCGATTGGGAAAAAGACGGGAAATGCAGTGATTTTTAGGCTTTATCCGGCCTTTATTAAAGCCTTAAGAATGTAAATAACACTAGAAAATTCTACTAATTAAGAAATGGACATAATATAACATGCAAACATGTTATTTTTACATGGTTTACATCAATCAAAAAGGAAAGCGGGAATCAAATTTTTTAATAACCCCTGTCACAACACCCCCAACATTTCGGCGACCAATGGATGCCGGACAATATCCACTTGGGTCAATTTCACAATTCCAACGGTTTCCAGTGTTTCAAGACGCGCCACCGTATCAGACAATCCCGAAATGCCAGGCAATAAATCGGTCTGATCCGGATCGCCCGTCACAACCATCGTTGAATGCCATCCCAACCGAGAGAGCAACATTTTAAGTTGGGCATAGGTGCAATTTTGCGCCTCATCAATCACAACAAACGCGTTATTCAACGTACGGCCCCGCATGAATCCCACAGGGGCAATTTCAATGGTGCCATCATCCATATATTGCTTCACGCGTTTGGCCCCCAACCGATCCCCCAATGCATCGTACAAGGGACGTAAGTAAGGGGCCATCTTATCCAACATATCCCCCGGCAAAAACCCGATACTTTCGCCAGCTTCCATCGCCGGACGTGACAAGATAATGCGTTCAATTTTGCCCGCTTCGAGTGCCTCAACGGCGGCAGCAATCGCCAGATATGTTTTACCCGTCCCCGCTGGCCCCACTGCCATAGTTAACGCATGGGTTTTAATCGACGTCATCAAATCGCGTTGGCCATCGGTACGTGGCTTGACACGCTTTAAATAGCTTTGATCCCTTGTATATTCAGGCACAATGCGGGATGCGCGATCACGGTCAAGTGGGTTCCATTCCGTATCCCCACTATCATCAAAAGCGGGATGAACAACTTTTCCATGCGCACTTTTATGCATGACTTGGGTGTCGGCACGACGTGATTTACGCGGCATTGGCGGCTCCTGACGTTTTAGGGTACAGCGAAAAAAATAGGAATAAAAAAGGTGCAAGGCACACAGCAACCGTTGAAAACGGCAGCACAGGTAAGACCGAAAAGGGGGGGCGGCTAGGCCGCACAAGGAAGGTCAGCATCTGTAAATGATTCTACCTGATTTGGGGGGGAGGGATGCAAGAAAAAAAGAAAGATAATTGGATAATTTGGAAAAAATAAAGCCCCATCCTTTTTAGAATGGGGCTTTTTAAATGTGACAATAACCTGATGATCCAGTCATCCAATTATCTTACTTATGCTGCGTCTTTCTTTCCAAATGTGCTTTCGGCAAATACATCTTCCCAACTCCCTTGCGTGGATGCTTTAGCATATTCCGTTGCGCGATTTTCAAAAAAATTCGTATGTTCGGCGCCATTTAACATTTGGTCCATCCAGGGCAATGGATTTTTTTCAATCCCAAAAACGGGCTCCAATTGCAATTGTTGTAACCGTCGATCCGAAATATAGCGAATATATTGTTTTACCTCTGCAGCCTCTAATCCTTGGACCCCACCCATTTCAAACGCCAAATCAATAAATGCATCTTCAATCTCGCAAACACGGTGCGCCGCATCCGTAATTTCTTGTTTTAAATCATCTGTCCAAATATCTTGATTCTCGTCAATAAAGGCGTTGAACAATTTAATCATTGATAAGCAATGCAACGTTTCGTCACGCACCGACCACGTCACGATCTGACCCATGCCTTTCATTTTATTAAAGCGTGGAAAATTCATAAGAATTGCGAATGACGCAAACAATTGCACGCCTTCCGTAAACGCCCCGAACAATGCCATCGTTTTTGCAATGTCGCGGCGTGAATTCATATTTGCCGATTGCAAGAAATCATATTTATCCTTCATCGCCTTGTATTTCATAAACGCCTGATATTCAATTTCAGGCATCCCAACAGTATCGAGCAAATGTGAATACGCTGCGATATGCACCGTTTCGATATTCGCAAAGGCAGACAACATCATTTGAACCTCGACGGGCCCAAACACACGCGCATAATGTTTCATATAGCAATTATTCACCTCAACATCGGCTTGCGTAAAAAAACGAAAAATTTGGGTCATTAAGTTTTTTTCAGGCGGCGTCAGATTTTTCTTCCAATCACGTACGTCTTCGGCCAAGGGTACTTCTTCGGGTAACCAATGAATACGTTGTTGAGTCTGCCATGCCTCATAACACCACGGGTACAAAAATGGTTTATATACATGCCGTTCTTGTAGTAACGGGGATGTTGATTTTGTCACATCATCAGATAAGAGTTCATTTTGCATTATATTTTCCTTTTTAATAATTCATTTAACAACAGGAGGGTGATCAATTTTCAAAATCTTTCGACGCACATAATGCACCGCACGCAACAATTTATAGGGGTTGCGAAATGCGGGCAGGGCCAAATCTCCCACAAACCGACAATCCAAATTCAACGATCCATATCCTAAAATACTTCCAAACCATCCATGATGCACATGTTCGGCCTCGACATCATCCAGTTCAACTTCTTCAATTTCAATCCGAATAAGGCCCGTTTTGTAAATAATTCGAATCGTTGTCACGACCAGTTCAGTTGAAATATATTTAAAAAAATAAGCTAAAAATAAGGCGATCCCCATAAAAACCCATGGCAACACCCCCCACAAATACGGTAGGCCCAAATAAATACCATGAACAAGCATCGGCGGCATCGCCTTGATTTCATCAGATATCATCGTATCTGCCGCGATTGCTATTCCCATCATCAGAGTCAACCACACAAGTCCTTCAAACGCGTAAATCCAATGAAGCCTTGTGGCATATACTAACCGTTCTTTAGGATCAAGAATATGTTTCGTGATATACGACATAAAGTTTTTCTTCCATCCCTCTCCAGATATGAGCGAGATTTAACTCATTGACATGATAAACATTCTTCGTATTTATTCGCCTCGACCAAATCAGGTTGAACAGGTTCCAAAAATTTTGGTTTTGCGTTTTCGATCGATCGTTTCCAACTTGCATCACTTTCGGCACGTTGAATCGATTTCGACCGGCAATAATATAACGATTTCAACCCCATCTTCCACGCGAGAAAATGCAGCCCATGCAAATCACGTTTATGAACGTTCGCCGGCAAGAACAAATTAACCGACTGAGCCTGGCAAATAAACGGTGTCCGATCGGCCGCATGTTCGATAATCCATCGTTGATCAATTTCAAACGCTGTCTTAAATACATCTTTTTCGTGATCCGTCAGGAAATCCAAATGCTGTACTGACCCTTCGTTCGTAAAAATAGATGACCAAATATCGTCGGTATTCAGCCCTTTTTCACTCAATAATTGTTGAAGGTATTTATTTTTAACGGCAAACGACCCCGATAATGTCTTGTGCGTATAGGCGTTTGCGGCGTTCGGTTCAATACCGGGGGACGACCCCCCACAAATAATCGAAATCGACGCCGTAGGGGCGACTGCCATTTTATTTGAAAACCGCTCCATAATACCGTAATCCGCGGCATCCGGGCACGCCCCACGTTCGTGGGCCAACATCACGGACGCTTCGTCTGCTTGTTTTTTAATGTGACGGAAAATGCGGTTATTCCAGACCTTAGCCATCACACCTTCCATCGGAATTGATTTTGATTGTAAGAATGCATGAAACCCCATCACGCCCATCCCCACCGATCGTTCGCGCATCGCCGAATATTTCGCACGTTTCATGGTATCGGGGGCCGTATTAATAAAGTCAGACAGCACGTTATCCAAGAACCGCATCACATCAGGAATAAAGGTCGGGTGGTTTTCCCATTCATCATATTTCTCCAAATTCAACGACGACAAGCAACATACCGCCGTACGATCATTTCCCAAATGATCCACCCCAGTGGGCAGGGTAATTTCCGAACACAAATTGGACATTTTCACCGATAGCCCGGCCATTTTATGATGATCGGGAATACGTTCATTCACGTGATCAATGAACAAAATATACGGCTCGCCCGTTTCAATGCGTGCGGTCAATAACCGAATCCATAAATCACGCGCCTTAACTTTCGCCACCACCGACCCATCTTTGGGTGATTTCAAACCCCATTCTTCATCATTTTCAACCGCAATCATAAAGGCATTCGTCACCAATACGCCTTGATTAATATTCAAGGATTTACGATTGGGATCTCCCCCGGTCGGGCGACGAATTTCAATGAATTCTTCAATCTCCGGGTGCCAGATGGGCAAATACGCCGCCGCCGACCCCCGGCGCAACGACGCTTGGGATATTGCCAGCGTCATCGAATCTTGAACCTTAATATACGGGATCACCCCGGTGGATTTACCGGTCTTGCCAATTTTTTCACCAATCGACCGCAAATTACCCCAATATGACCCAATACCCCCGCCACGCGTCGACAACCACACATTTTCATTCCACAAATCAATAATGCTTTCCAAACTGTCCTGCGCCTCATTCAAGAAACACGCAATCGGCAAGCCACGGTTGGTCCCACCGTTCGACAAAACAGGAGTCGAGGGCATAAACCATAAGTTTGATATATAATCATAAATCCGTTGCGTATGCGCCGTATCATCGCCGTAATGCATTGAAATACGGGCGAACAAATCCTGAGGACCGTCATCATCGGGCTGCATATACCGATCTTTAAGCGTTTCGATCCCAAAACGGGTCAAAAATTGATCCCGGGTACGGTCAATACGGACAGATTTACCGGCCTCAGTTTGCGCGATGTCAAACATGGTGAAACTCCTTAAACGGATCTATATGAAACTTGTGTAATCGGGATTCCAGAGAATCACAAGGGGAAGAAATATCGGAAACAGAACACCGGTAAATCCCCCTTCTGGGGATTCGTTCGGTACAGTTCTAAGAGTACCGGATTCGGTCACGATACAAGTACCAGATTGATTTCCCAAGTTCCCCAGGGGATGATCATGTCCTTGGACCATCACGCTGACTCTACTCACCTTTTAGGAGTTACCCCCGATTTATCCCTAAAAGGTAAATTTTTTCTGTCATCTAAAACGCAATTCTCTTTCAAATTTATACAAAGTCAGAGGGTTTGTATTCACACACCAAATTCCAAAATTGATAATACGTCAAACATTCTTAGCCATAATAAGTGCCGACATGATTATTTTTCATTGAAATAAAATTTTGACCGTGTCGTCAAGAATTATGCCGCACGAACAGACGGCACGTGATCTGTGAGAAACAAGCTCATCACTTGATCCATTGTCACGGCAACCCGAATCGACAGAAACGTATCTTGATGCTTTAAAAGCCGCGTTACACCATTCATACGTCGGACATGACCGGAATGATCAGAATCTGGCGATATAACCACCATGACCAATTCAACAGGATAGGGCGCCCCCCCCTCCATAGATACCGGGTGGACAAGGCGCGCCACCATGATATAGGGCGATTCAATACCAGAAATACACCCATCCAACATCAAAATGCCGGAAGCCAAGCGTGTCTCAATCATCCCTTGATCAGGTTCTGTTAAAAAATTATAAAACCCTACAGCATGCAATCCCAAATCTTGAGCTGCTAAACTTGCAATATCGCGTAAAATTGACCGACGGCTATTTGCCGCCAGATTTAATACAATACGATTCGGTACGGGCATCTGCATGATGATCTCCTGCCCTAACAAACCAAATACAGGGCGACCTATCCATACGCCAACGGCCCCCCGCTCGACAAGAAAAAAAAGCGGTTCTCTGCATAAATAATTCTTGCGTTGCGAAATAATATATTTTTATGCCTTATTTATAGCAATAATAAAAAAGGCCACTCATGAAAGTGGCCTTTTTTAGGTATTTATATTTTTCTTTACGCAACCGCCGACAATGATTGAACGGTATCTAACGCCATTTCTGCATCAAGAATGCGCGCCGCCGCATGGACCACAGCCGCAATACGTACCGCCGTTTGAATTTGATCCGCCGATACCCCCGCCTTGACCAAATGTTGCTCATGACTGTCAATGCACATCCCACACCCATTCACCGCAGACACAGCCAGCGACCATAATTCAAAATCCGTTTTATCAACGCCAGGATTACCAATAATATTCATACGCAATTTGGCCTGCATCATTTGATAGGTATGATTCGATGCCAAATGAACAAATCGATAATAAATATTATTCATCGCCATGATCCCCGCGGCGGCTTTCGCGGCGGTAATCGTATCCTCGGATATTTTGGACGCAGCGTCCGCCAGAATACCCGCGATCACCATCCCGTTCCCACACGCATAGGCCGATGCGATAAAACAGCCCCATTTTTGCGCATCGGTCAAAGCTTCGTCCGCCACCAAGGTGCCAAGATTCAATTTAACATCTTTGGCATATTCCGGTAGGCCGTTTTTGATGCGATCCATCGACATTTTTTAAGCCGCCTTTTGTTTTTTTAATTCCTTGGAAATCGTCGTATCACCAACCTGACGGTTGCACGCACAAAGTTCGTCTGTCTGCAGTCCGTCCAAAATACGTAAAGTTTCCTTGGGGTTCCGACCCACATTCAAATTATTAACCGACACATGTTGAATAACATTATGAGGATCAACCAAGAACGTGGCACGGTACGCCACACCAGCGACCGACCGCACCCCCAAACCATCAACCAACGACCCATTCACATCCGCAAAACTGTACTGATTTAAGTTATGTAAGTCTTTATGTTCACGGCGCCAAGCCAATTTACAAAACTCATTATCCGTTGACCCGCCCAACACAATACAATCCCGATCGACAAAATCCTGGTTCAATTTTGCAAATTCAACAATTTCCGTGGGGCAAACAAATGTAAAATCCTTTGGATAAAAATAGAATAGCTTCCATTTACCTGAAAAACTACTCTCTGTGACTGTTTCAAAAGCCGATTGGCCATTTTCTTCCGGTTGCATAAATTTGGGTTTGACCGCTGTGACGGTGAATTTGGGCATTTGATCGCCGATACCAAGCATAATTTTTCTCCTTGATCTGTAAGTTGTGTCTTTGTGACAACGCTTAAGATAGGATAGCAATGGCATAAAATCAAGGAAAAAGGACTAAATTTAGTACTGATTTATAAGTATTTGATATATAAGCATAATTCATCCTGGATGATCCACTTTAAATTAAATTGACTCCCGCGCGCAGGGTCTAGCCCTTATCTCGCGTTCTACCTGTATCGCTTCTCTTTTAGAAAAGGAAATTTTCCATGACAAAACAACAATATCGCCTTTTGGCCCTCACGGCCTTGATGTCAGCTACCTTTGCTCTGCCGGTATTGGCCGAAGAAGGCGGCCCTGATCGCCAAGGGGAACGCGACCAAAAGCGGCAAGAGCATTATATGAAGGCCGATACAAATAAAGACGGTTTTTTAACCAAAGACGAAATGCTCGCCCAACATAAAAAACGTTTAGATGAAATGTTTGAAAAATCAGACCTAAATAAGGATGGGAAATTATCCAAAGACGAAATGCAAAAAGGTCGTGAAGCCATGCGCGCCAAAATGAAAAATCGCATGAAAGAATGGAAAGATAAACGCGGCAACCAGATGGAAGATCGCCCAAACTCTGGACATCACGAATCTGATATTGAAAAGTCAGATGGTCACGAATAAACTTTTTTTGTATGAATGATACATTCGACATTTTAATGAAAAAAACCGCGGAAGGCGACCAGCGCGCCTTCCGGGACCTTGCGACACGCCTATCGGGCCGTATGTTTGGATTGGCCTATCGCTTGATGGGTAATAATGCAAGCGCAGCCGAAGACGCGGTTCAAGATGCATTAATTAAATTGTGGACATCTGCCCCGAATTACCGCCCTCAAGGCAAACTTGAATCCTATGTTCTCACGATCGTACATCGGTGCTGTATCGACCTGTACCGAAAACGCCGACCCGATAGCGAAATATCCGATATAATACCGGACACAACCCCCTTGATTGAAACACAACTGATTGACCGTTCTGCCAGAGAAAATATTATGATTCAAATTGATAGACTGCCCACACGACAGCGCGACGCGGTACTTTTATCGTACTTTGAAGGACACACCAATCGATCTATCGCAGACATATTAACCGTATCTGAAAAGGCAGTTGAAAGTTTATTGGTCCGGGCACGGCGAAATCTGGGACAAAATTGGCCCCAACATGATGAAAAAATAAATACACAGACCCCCACAGGAATATAACATGAAAGATTTTTTTATCCCGCCATCTCCCATTCCTGCACTGAATGCAACCCGTCTGGACCAAATGATTGCAACGGCTTTAAGCGTTCCTCAAGAACAGCGAAAAACAAAAATTTCCGGTATTTTTTACCATTTTATAAAAAGTTTTTTTATTCGTTCGAATAATTTACACGCCGGTCTTGCCGTCATGGCCACACTCATGATCGTGTCTGCCGTTACCTTGCTGATGCCCACATCTATGTCATCGATGGAGACAAACATGGATAATTCATTAAGCGAACTGCACGAGATGCTGCTCTATGAAACTATTGACGCCGCGATTTAATCGGCCCTTGATGCCGCGCGTTCCAACCGATCCCGAATGGCGAGACCTAATCCCGTTTTTGGAATATCCATCACGGCAATACACGTGGCCCCCGTCTGATCTAACTCATGTAACATTTTAAATAAATTGGCCGCTGCCTCAAATAAATCACCGGTCTCAGACAAATTTAAAAATCGATTCGCGGCCAAGATCTCGCGGGCAAGACCTTTCGAGCCAGACCCCGTTCTCATTCCTAAAAACCGTACAGACCCAAACGCCAAGACGGCTTCATCTGGTAACACATCCACGGCACACAACCGCACCGGTATTGTTGGCGCATAATGTTTCAACAATAATCCTGGCGATTTGGGACGATCCCCCTCCTTATAATGGCCAACGCCGACCCTTGGCACATATCCTAAAAATGATGCAAGATCATCCGGGGTCACAGGTCCGGGTCGCAAAATCACGGCAGGATCTACGGTCAAATCAAGAATGGTTGATTCAAGGCCCGCCTGTGTAGCCCCTCCTGCCAAAATCAAAGGGGTATTCCCCAAAAAACCATCTGCGACATGCATCGGCGTTGTTGGAGATAGACACCCGGACGGGTTTGCACTGGGTGCGGCCAAGGGACCGCCTGCAGCCGCAATCAAATTAAGGGCAACGGGATGCGCTGGAACCCGCACGGCGACACTGTCCAACCCGGCGGTCACCAGCGGGTGAATATCGGTTTGCCCCTCTCGCAATGGTAAAATAAGCGTGAGCGGCCCCGGCCAAAACGCATCCGAAATCATGCGTGCTGTTGCATGAAACACCGCAAAATTTTCAGCTTCGGCTCTGTTACATACATGTGTAATCAAGGGGTTAAAGGTCGGCCGACCTTTCAGCGCAAAAATTTTTGCAACCGCCGCCCCCTGATCGGTTCGCGCACCCACCCCATATACCGTTTCTGTGGGAAAGGCCACCAATCCGCCGGCACGTAATACATTGGCTGCCACGGATATCCCCCCTGAATCAGTCGATGTGAATAGAACGGGTGCCCCCTCTTGTTTTTCGGTCATCATACCGGGTAGAGTCCTTATATTCGCAAAAATTGCAAGAGGAGTCCGTCATGACAGCGAAAATTATTACGATTGCTCAACAAAAGGGAGGCGCCGGAAAAACGACCCTGACCGCACAACTGGCCGTTGGATTTTCATGCGCCCGGCTTAAAGTTGCCACGATTGACATCGACCCCCAAGGATCACTGACCTGCTGGACAACATTACGGAACGATGCATTAGGGGACGCCAATGCCATTGCTCATGTCACGACCCAAGGCTGGCGGTTGCGCAAAGAAATTGAACGCTTACGCAATGATTATGACATTATTTTAATTGACAGCCCTCCCCACACCCAAACCGATGCCACCATTGCGGTGCGCGAGGCCGATTTGGTTCTGGTCCCTGTTCAACCCTCGGCACTCGATATCTGGGCCTGTGGCGAGACCTTGAAATGTGCGGCCGCTGAACATGTCCCCGCCATCATCGTCATGAACCGGGTCAACGCGCGCGCCAGCCTGTATGACCATATGCGCACAACACTTTCCGATATGAATTTAGACATTGCAACGACCGTACTTGGAAATCGTGTTACTTTTGCAGCCTCCATCGCCCGGGGGTTGGGCGTTGCCGAATCAGAACCATCGTCAAATCTCGCGGTGATCGAAGTGTTTAATTTGGTCCGGGAACTGAAAAAACATAAAGCGATTAAAGAAACAAGCGCCCGCAAGGCTGCATAAAAATTTATCTTGTATCCCAAGAGAATAACCATAATGGTACAAAATCCACAGAAACCGCGATGCTGTTTCCGGGCGGATCCGTTTTGCGATTACGTCCCAGTCTGACGTTCGGGTAAAACACCCGCCGGCGCCCGTTTGGCGATCTCGTGACCCAGATCTTCAGCAATTTCTAATGCATCAGCCATCGAACCGATCGCCTCTGATCGTTCAGACTGATACGATTCGCTCCCATCGGGGGCGGCAATCATGGCCCGAATATGTAGGTTCTTTGCTGATAATATGGCATACACACCGACCGGTGTATGGCAATCACCGTTTAATATTTGCAATACGCGGCGTTCAGCTCCCACACAAATCCCCGTATCTTTATCATGAATCGCATCAAAAAAAGTTCGCGTTTCCGTATCATTCGCCCGTGTTTCAATAGCAATGACTCCCTGGCCACAAGCCGGTAACATAATCGCGGGATCCAACAAGGACCCATAAACCCCCTCACTGGCAGAAATATCCATAATTCCAAGGCGCAAAAGCCCCGAATACGACAAGACCATCGCATCCACCTGGCCTGCTTTTAATTTTTCAATACGGGTCGGTACATTCCCTCTCAAAACGGTCACCACCAAATCCGGCCGCAATTTCTTGATAATCGCCTGACGGCGCAGACTGGACGTTCCGACAACCGCGCCCGAAGGCAGGGTAAACAAATCGTCCGGCGTTTTTGAAATTAACATATCCCGGGGGTCATCCCGCGGCAACATATGATCAACAACCAAGCCATCAGGCAAAAATGAGGGCAAATCCTTTAACGAATGTACGCCCGCATGCGCCACCCCTTCCAAAATCGCAACCTCAATTTCTTTCGCAAATAATCCCTTACCCCCCGCAACCTCTGAGAGACGTTTCTCACCATCTTCGGGTTTCCAATCCCCAGATGTTTTAATGATACGCGGGATACATTCCAAGTTCGCATGCTTACGAGAGAGCGTCGCCATCACGTGGTCTGTTTGAACCAAAGCCATTTTACTGCCGCGTGTGGCGAGGACGAGAGAAGAAGTCATGTTTTTCTAAACTTTGTGTTTTTATTCAAAATACGCTATGAAACTGAACCTTGGATTAAACTATAATTGAAAGACACGCAAGAGGGCCCCCCTTTGTTTTTAAAGATGAAACAGGACCAAATATGATTGTTTTAGGGATTGAAAGCAGTTGCGACGATACCGGCATCGGAATTGTGACCGATGACGCCAAAATTTTAGCACAAATCACCTATACACAAATAAAAGAACATTTGGCGACAAAAGGTGTCGTCCCCGAGATTGGCGCCCGTGCCCATGTCCAGGTCATGGATGCCCTGATTCGCGAGGCCTTGAATGTCGCGCACCTCTCCTTAAGCAATATCGATGGTGTAGCCGCCACATGCGGCCCGGGCCTGATTGGCGGTGTGATGGTTGGGATGATGACGGCCAAAGGCCTTGCGGCGTCTTTGAATAAGCCATTTTTAGCAATCAATCATCTTGAAGCCCATACTCTCACCCCGCGCTTGACCGACAATGTTCCCTTTCCGTATCTAACGTTATTAATTTCGGGCGGACATACACAAATTTTAATCGCGCGCGGTTTAGGCTCCTATGAACTTTTAGGTGAAAGTTTAGACGATGCATGCGGCGAGGCCTTTGATAAATCCGGTAAGATGATGGGACTGCCCTATCCGGCCGGGCCGTTGATTGAACGGTATGCGGCGCAATGTGCAGACGTTTCGGCGGCGGGCGCGCAGTATCCCCTGCCCCGGCCCATGAAAGGACGGGCGGGATGTGATTTTTCATTTTCAGGGTTAAAAACGGCCGTGCGGGAGACGATTGAAAAATTGAATAAAGAGTGTCGTCCCGGCGATAGCTGGGACCTCGAGACACAGCGAGATTGCGGCCTCCGCCGCAATGACATCGAAGATTTATGCGCGTCACTTCAAACGGCAATTGGAGATGTCTTATGTGACCGGATCAAAAATGCTGCACGTGTGGCCCAGCAAAACGGGGTGCAGCATTTTGTCGTCGCTGGCGGCGTGGCCGCGAACCAATATTTGCGTGCCCGATTGACCGAAACAGTTGCCGCGTTTGGATTAAGACTGGTAGCCCCCCCCTTAAAATTATGTACGGATAATGGTGTGATGGTCGCGTGGGCGGGCGTGGAATATTTACGCGCGGGTGTGACATCGCCGATGGATACCGCCGCACGACCAAGGTGGCCACTCACGGATTTAACCCCTCTTACAAGGGAAAAATAATAAAATGAAAATATATATCGCCCACACGACCGCATTTGATTACCAAAATGATCTTTATTATCCCATCAAAGAATCATACCTTTGGAATGCTCATGACATCATATTACCGCACCAACATTCAAAGGACGTTATTTTTAACAGTCTTCCCGTAATTGCAACCTGCGATTTTCTTATCGCCGAAATCAGCTATCCTTCAACAGGCATGGGGATTGAAATCGGGTGGGCTGTCGCGCATAACATACCTGTTTTGGCGATTTATAAACAGGATACAAAACCGAGTTCATCCATCAAAATGATTACGAATGATTTATACGAATATGATTCTTCAAGTGACCTCATCCAAAAAATAACAACCTATATTCTAGAAAAAAATAAATAGGATCATATTAATCATGACCACATCCACACACATCGGAATCATTGGCGCAGGGGCGTGGGGTGCGGCACTCGCGCAACTTTATGCAACCAATGGCCACACCATAACCCTATGGGCCCGGCGCGATTATGCGGTGGAACGATGTAATGATTTACGCGTTTGCGCGGGATTACCTGGTATTGACCTGCACAAAAATATAACCGCCACCACGTCGCTTCAGATGCTATCTGATTGCCCCGTTTTAATCTATGCCCTGCCCGCACAGCAATTGCGTGAATTTTTGACCGAACACCTCCCGGCGAAAAATCAAGTTTTAGTGATCGCCGCCAAGGGCATTGAAATCACCACAGGCAAAGTTTTAACTGATGTGGTTGCCGATGTTGCCCCAGAGTTAAAAACCGCGGTTCTGACGGGGCCAAATTTCGCCCGCGAAGTGGCCACTGGACTACCTTCAGCCGCAACTCTTGCTGCCTCTCATCCAGATCATTTAGCCATGCTGCAACCGATTTTATCAACGCCCACCTATCGCCTCTATCCAACGTCAGATGTTGTAGGGGCGCAAGTGGGGGGCTCCATGAAAAACGTACTCGCCATCGCCTGCGGCATTGTCGACGGATTAAAACTGGGCGATAACGCGCGCGCGGCGGTCATCACCCGCGGTCTAGCGGAAATGGCGCGATTGGCCATCGCGATGGGGGGATCGCGTGAAACATTAATGGGATTATGCGGCATCGGCGATACGATTTTATCCTGCACCAGTACACAATCGCGCAATTATAGATATGGTCTAGCGCTGGCCGATGGCGATCCCCACAGTTTACATGACGATACAACCGTTGAAGGCGTCGCGACAGCCAGTGCGGTTATATCGTTAATTGGACGTTTAGGAATCGAAATGCCCATTGCGGTGGCTGTGGCTGCCTGTATCAACAACCAAATGAATGTCGAACAAGCCGTTGCCGCCTTATTACAACGTCCTGCGCGTAATTCCGAACATATTTGAAAGATTTTATGATGATCCTTGTGACCTTGAATTATACCGTCCCGCTTGATCAAATTGATGCCCATTTGGAGCCGCACCGGGCGTTGTTGAATGATTTGGCAGGGCGAGGTATTATCATTTGTTCAGGGCCCAAAAACCCGCGCACGGGGGGCATTCTTTTAATGAATGTCGATACGGTCAATGCGGCACAGCACATTTTATCGGCCGATCCGTTTATGCAATATCATTTGGCGACGTATGAATACACAGCGTTTACCCCCGTCAAATGTGCCCCCGCTTTTCAAGTATTTTTGGATCAAGGGGCCGTCGCGTGACCAATTCTCCCAAATACTGGTTGATGAAATCAGAACCCGATGTGTTTTCGTGGGATGATTTATGTGCGCGTAAAATCGCCCCATGGGATGATGTACGCAATTACCAGGCGCGCAATAATATGAAGGCGATGGCGATCAGGGATCAGGTGTTCTTTTACCATTCCAACGTGGGCCGCGAAATCGTCGGCGTGATGCGCGTGGCTCGCGCGCATTATCCAGACCCCACCGATCCTCGATTTGTATTGGTGGACGTAAGCCCTGTCCGCGCGTTTAAAAAACCGGTAACACTCGCTACCATCAAATCACACCCCCTATTACAAAACATCGCCCTGATCAAACAATCGCGGTTGTCGGTGATGCCAATCACAGCGGAGGAGTGGGATGTGATTGTTGAATTGGAACAGTTTTAAAGCGTGCCTACCTCCTGAAGGGGGGATTACACCTTACTCAACTGCCCCATAAATCTTACCGCCCGTCATCGGCATCGGTGCGCCCGTTGTTCCCGGGAAACTAATGGGCAGGCCGATACATGACCGTACCGCCATATAGGCAAACCCTTCAGCCTCCATCGCATCACCGTTAAACGCATACGCATCCACCAATTCAACAGGCACGGGCAAACTGGCCGATAAACCCCCCATAATCGCGGCGTTCATACGTCCCCCGCCAGTGACCAAAACACGAGATGGAAGTTTTGGCAAATGCCCAAACGCCGCCAAAACCGACCGCACGGTCAAGGCCACCAATGTCGCGGCCGCGTCTTTTGTTGATAAATTCGCCACAGCCTCCAGGCCTTGAAAATCATTCCGATCTAATGATTTAGGTGGCATTTTCATGAAATAAGGATGCGCCATTAGATGGTCAAGAACCTTCATATCCACGGTACCCGCACGCGCCGTGGCCCCATCGAGATCATAGAGTTCCCCCGTACGTTCTTTAATCAAATCATCAATTAACGCATTCCCTGGACCCGTATCAAAAGCGATTAAGTCATTAATATCCGGACCAATCCAGGTAATATTCCCAACCCCACCCAAATTTAACAACGCAATAGGACGGACCAATCCCGCGCGCGCCGCCAAAGCTTTATGATAAATAGGAAGTAACGGAGCGCCCTGTCCCCCGGCGGCAACGTCCGCCACCCGAAAATCAAAAACCACCGGTATCCCCAATGTTTTTGACAAATAATCAGGGTCTCCAATTTGCCACGTAAATTTTTTTCCCGGTAAATGGGTAATGGTTTGGCCATGAAATCCAATGATATCAATGTCATCGGCCTGAAACCCCGTTTGGGCCAATAAAGCCAAAATCGCCGCCAAATGATGATCCGTGACATCACGCGCCAATTTTTTAATGACCCCCGTGGGATCCGATATGGCCCCCAAAACGCCCCGCATCCGATCACGAAACCCCGATGGATAGGGAACAGTCACAAACCCCAAAGGTTTAACGATGTCTTTTCCGTCTGTTTCAATAAGCGCCGCATCGACCCCGTCCATCGACGTCCCGGACATTAATCCGATTGTCCGATATAAACCAGTTGACGGCGAGGGGGTAAGTTTGCGAGAGATCATAAGAGAAGATATCATGTCTTCAGGATAACAAAAGGGTTGAGATTTTGAAATCAGATTTTTTACAAATTATGCATGAACGTGGGTTTTTTAACCAATGTACGGACCTAGATGGGTTGGACGCACATTTGGCCAGTGGCCGCCGCACGGCATACCTGGGATTTGATGCCACCGCGACATCCCTGCATGTTGGTAATTTGGTTGGTATTATGGCGTTATACTGGTTTCAAAAATCCGGCCATAAACCCCTCACTCTTATGGGAGGAGCGACAACACGAGTGGGTGACCCCTCGGGCAAAGATGATCAGCGCAAACTCATTGATGCGGCGACAATTGATGCAAATATTGGGCGGATTAGAGGCGTTTTTGGTCAATTTTTAACATACGGAAACGGCCCTACCGACGCGCAATTTGTGAATAACGCCGATTGGTTTTTAGATATTAAATATATCGATTTTTTGCGCGATGTGGGGCGGTATTTTTCTGTCAACCGTATGTTGTCCATGGATTCCGTGAAATTGCGCCTTGAACGCGAACAACCGCTATCATTCCTCGAATTCAATTATATGGTGATGCAGGGATACGATTTTATGCATTTGCATGATACGTTGGGTGTCACCATTCAATTTGGAGGATCGGATCAATGGGGCAATATTGTTTCCGGTGTTGATCTGGGGCACCGCGCACGCGTGGCCGCCGATGGGACCAGCGATTTTTTCGCCATGACATGGCCATTATTGACCACCAGCGACGGCAAAAAAATGGGTAAATCTGTGTCAGGAGCCGTGTGGTTAAACGCCGATATGCTGTCGCCTTATGATTACTATCAATTCTGGCGAAATACGACGGATGCCGATGTCGCAAAAATGCTCGCCATTTTTACAACCCTGCCGATGGATGAGGTTTCGCGATTGGGGGCGTTGCGTGATGCCGAAATTAACGCGGCCAAAAAAATTCTGGCGTTTGAGGCGACAAAACTCTGCCATGGAGAAAGCGCCGCAATAGAGGCCCAGAACACGGCGCGGACCACATTCGAACAAGGCGGGGCGGGGGATGATTTGCCCACATTGACTTTTGGGATAAAAAATATCGCGGAAGAAGGCGGCATTCCGATTTCAGGAGTCTTTGTAAAATTGGGCTTTGTTGCAAGTAAGGGAGAATTTACACGTCTCGTCGCTGGAAAAGGCATTCGAATTGACGATCAACCTTTTGATGACCCCACCTTAAAATTTACCCTTGATTATTTGGCTGGACGTCGCCACATCAAACTATCTGTTGGGAAAAAGAAACATGGCCTTGTGATTTTTCAAGAAGACTGATTCGGAACATTTATATCAAGCCTTGTTTTCGCTGCGAAATCCTTTAATTGGGGACAGGTCCCAAAATACGCAATAAAATTACCGCATTTATTCCTTGACTATATTCCTGTATTTAGGATATATATCATATCAACGATGATGTACACATCGGAATTGGTCAAGGGGGGATACGTCCTTACTCTTAGAGTCGAGAACAAATGCACCGAGTTCTCGAGAAAATCCATTCTTTCAAAGGGCCGCGTGGTTCTGGCCCTTTGATCGTCAATCCCCGGTTGCGGGCATACAGGGTCTGACAAGCCCTTTGTCCAAACGACCCACGGGCAGATCCACAGCATATCAAAACGGCGCGCCGGCTTTTGTTAATGAAAGAGAGAGAATAGAAGAAGAAAAGAAGGAAGAAGAAAAAGGTTATAAGTCCTATTTTAATCCACCTTTAATCCCCATTTGATATCCTAAAATTTGTTGATAACAGGATGTTACAACGAACGAAAGGTTCAACTGGATGACCAGCGATATGCACCGTATGTTGCATGATTACCGCCTGACAACGGCGGAGATTATCTATTTTCTGCCGGATTTTCCGAATATGTTGCAATCCTATGTGTGGCAAGATTATGATTTGGAACCCCGGTTTCCCACCCTCTTGCGTTTTCTGGATTTTTGGGACCATCATCTAGAAGGACGACTTCATTCGGTCCAGGTCGCGGCACGCGAACTGATCCTGCCCCCCGCTTGGCGCGGCACCGTCCATTGTGATATTATTCAATAATTTTTATTCTAAAGGTTCCCTTTTGTCTTTTTCTCCTTTATCGGTCGAACCCGGTCATACGCATTCGGATCACTCCCCGCATACCCATGATCTTATTCTTGACAAAACGATTGATCCGACGTTCCGACGCGCCTTGATCCTTGTCATTATCATCAATGCCATCATGTTTATGATCGATATGTGTGCCGGATCGATGGCCGGATCGAGATCCCTCTTGGCCGACGGCCTTGATTTTTTAGGCGATACCTTAACCTATTCAATTTCTCTTTTAGCCTTGTCTTGGACGACACATGCTCGCGCCCACGCCGCAATCTTTAAATCAGGATTGTTAGTTATTATGGCGGCCTATGTATTCGGATCAACTCTATTTCAAGTGTTTGTATTCGCGACCCCGATCGCCGGTATCATGGGCGGGGTTGCTGTTCTTGCCCTCATCGCAAATATTTTATCAGTCTTACTCGTGATGAGATTTCGCAATGGCGATGCAAATTTACGATCCGTATGGTTATGTTCCCGTAATGATATGTTTGGAAATTTGGCCGTTCTCGCCGCCGCCGTTGGGGTATTTGGTACCGGGTCTGCCTGGCCTGATTTAATTGTTGCTGGATTGATGTCCGGATTGTTTCTACAAACCGCCTTTTCTACATTCCGGCAAGCACGCCGTGAAATCAACGCCGCCCCACCTTTATAAAAAAAGGCCCTTTTTACAGGGCCTTTTTTTATTTTAATTCCGTCGGGTCTACCCAACCGATATTACCATCCGACCGGCGATAGACCATATTATGGGTCTTTGTTGCAATATTTTTAAAGAACAACGCTGCCTCGCCCGACAGGTCCAAACACATCACGGCTTCAGATACCGTCAATGTCAAAATGGGCATGGTCATTTCGGCAATCACCGCCGGATCTTTTCCCATCTCTATATCATTATCTTGCTCGGGTGTTGCAGCCAAAATAACATCACGTGCACTGGCACCATCTTTTTGATCACGTTCCATCCGTTCATGGTGATCGCGCAGTCGATTTTTATACCGGCGCATTTGGCGCGCAATTTTCCCTGACGCAACATCAAACGACAAATACGGATCTTCTTCTGTCGCATGCGATTGCACCATAATATCTTTACCGATACGAATCGTAATATGCGTACGGTAAAATCCATGACCTTCCCGGGAAAAAACAACATTCCCATCAATGGCACGATTAAAAAATTTTGCATTTAAATCTTCAAGTTTTTCGGCGACATGGGTTTTAAGAGCCGCCCCGACATCAAGTTGTTTACCTTGTACGTTCAAGTTCATAAAAATCATCCTTTCAGGAAGAAAGAGAAAAAAAGAAGAATTGGATATGAGTCTATTATAGCACTTTGGATTAAAAAATCATGAGCAAAGTACCAGGAACGACAATCTACGACATTTTCTTATTCAGATTTTGATTTTGCCCCTAAAGAAGCCTCATCATTATGGGTATGTTTATTATCAATATAGACCTGTGACGCCGGCAATAAATCTTCATTTCCACGGTGCAACGTGATATAAACTGTTAGATTCATGACAAACAAAACCGATGCGATGCCTAAAACGAGGCGCGTCCGATCCTTTTTCCCCGCACATACCGTCTCATGTGGACCGCAATGAGGTTTTTCGCATGTTGTTGCGCGAGAGGCGAGATACAATCCCCACCCCATCAATAAAACCACGCCTGAAAACAAAATCATTGGCATTTCATACGCATGCAAGAACTCATGAATATCTAATAAAAACAAAGGGATTGGTAAAATCGCGCCGGCACTTGCCATCAACGACAATATTGTGACCACGGTCGGGAGGACGCAGCAAAATACATGGGTACTTTCCGCAAGGATAAGCGCGATTCCAATGTTGCGGTGCAAGGTGTTTTGGGACATATGTCTTCTCTCGCAGTTGATTTTTATGATAAAATGGTTATATACAGATGAGCTTGTTTTGACCAGTGTTTTTTGTTTTATGCGTTCCGTTTAAAGGATTTTTTATGCTCTATTCCTCTTCCATGACCGTCATTTCGGAAACAGATCTGGATGCAGCCACGGGTCAGTATTTAACCGAAAAGTTCTTAGCCCCCACCCTGACGCCCGTGGCTCACCCGGTTGTATATGCCATGGCCGGAATTCCAGGGGCGGGGAAAAGCAAATATACCAATGCCGCGATTGAACGAGGCGAATTTCCCGAAAATGCCTTTATTCTCGACCCCGACCGAATCATGCAGGCCATTCCAGGATATCAAGATGATCTGGCTTTATCCGGTAAACAAACGGCCTATCGCCGATGGGAAATCCCCGCCCGTTTATTTGCGTATTCCTTATCTCGAATTGCCGCCGAACGTCGCTTGAACATTATCCAAGACATGGGCGCCGTCAGACGCGAAGATTACGATCGGCTCGCCACCTTCAAGGCTGCGGGATACCGGTTGGAAATGACCTATATTTACTGTCCCGTTGATGAATGTCTGCGCCGGTTGGTCACCCGCACCACTCGACACACAGCCGAAGAAATGGTCCGAGAACGCAGCGAATCCTTGCGGCTTTTATTGCCCGAATATGTGAAACTCGTGGACACATTCCGCGTCTTTGATAACGGGGACCCGGCACATCCCTATCGCCCCACGACATTGGAAGATCTTACTTTGAAAATATAATTATCTCTGATATTTGGGATATCTCTTTTAAATTAAATTCAATCAACAGATTTACTCACCACAAGAACTCTATATAATGTAAAGTTATATATCTCTCTTGTCGGAAATTTATATCATAATGGAATACGCGCGCATCAAAGATAATAACAATTTAACAATATTGATGGTTTCAGAAGATTTTTTTCCGGCCATAACAGGCATTGGGTTTCATCTTCAAGGCATTATCCCCTCTCTTGTTCAAATGGGACATAAGGTCCATGTACTGACAACAAAACGCGCCGGCGAGAACGCCCTTGAAGAATGGAAGGGGGCCACGATTCATCGCCTCCCTTCTTTTGAAATTCAAGGGTATGCTCAAATATTCCCCGTTCGATCTTGGATCCATAAAATAATAAAAAATATAAATCCAGATATTATACATGTCCATTATTTGGGTTTGATCGTGAATATCCTCGAAAAGGAAACAAACCAAAATAAAATACCTCACATTTATACATTTCATATGACAGAAGATGTTTTGTGTAATGCCAATTTTTTGAAACCTTTTCGAGCCCATTTCCGAAGAAAAATAAGAAATTACTGTAATAATATCGACCACGTCATCAGTGTTTCAAAAAATTTAATTCATGACATTCGCCATCGTGGAATAACAACCCCCATCAGTTATGTGTCCAATCCCATTACGCTCCCCTTCTTTCCTTCTAACCAACAAAAATCAGACACTTTTACCGTGATCTATGCGGGCCGATTAAGCCCCGAAAAAAATATCCCGTACCTGATCAAAGGCTTTGCTGATTTTACAAAAAAAGTTCCAAATTCCAAACTCCTAATCGCGGGACAAGGTATCTTAAACGAAAGCCTTCACGAATTGGTCAATGAATTGGGAATTTCAAAGCAAACCGAATTCTTGGGCTTTCTCAGCCACAAAGATCTTGCGCATTATTATTCAACAAGCCACGTTTTTGTTTTACCTTCTCGGGTTGAAACCCAAAGTATTGTGGCCATAGAGGCCATGTCATACGGCCTCCCTATATTAATTGCAGATACCGTCGTGTCCGCCACAGAATTAGTCGATGAGGGCGTCAATGGATATATTATCCATCATGAATCAACGGATGATTTGTCCAGACGACTCTTTGAACTTTATATGAATAAAGAAGGTCAACATAAAATGGGCCAAGCCGGTTTAGAAAAATCAAAACAATATACTCCAGAAATCATTGCCCAAAATTTGGTGCAGATTTATCAGGAAAATTTAATTCAGAAAACTGCTTCATAACGAAAATCTAATACGTATTGTTGTAAAAATTTTACACAAAATAAATTCTCATGAAACTTATTACCTGGAATATCAATTCAGTCCGGTTGCGCCTGCCACTTCTGACCCGTTTGCTTAAAACAGAACATCCCGACATTATATGTTTACAAGAGACGAAATGCCCAGATGAATTGTTCCCCCATGCATTTTTAAATGATTTAGGATACACGGCGCACATATCGGGGATGAAATCATATAATGGCGTGGCGATTTTATCCCGTGCCAAAATTGTGAACCCGCGCGTATACCCCCGCGTAGGCCGGAATGATTGCCGGCATATTTCGGCCACCATTAACGGCATCGATATTCATTGTCTGTATATCCCCGCGGGCGGCGATATTCCAAATCCCGATGTGAATGATAAATTTGAACACAAGCTGGATTTCATCAACGACATCACGCGCTGGTTTAAAGATGAATATGATTCCAAATCGCCTGTAATTATCGCCGGGGATTTTAACATCGCGCCCCATGAACATGACGTTTGGTCACACCGACAACTTTTGGATGTTGTGTCTCACACTCCGATCGAGGTTGAAAAATTAATAGGGTTTCAATCATCCTTAAATTTTATTGATACCGCACGTGAATTTATACCACTGGATCAAAAATCATACAGCTGGTGGTCATATCGTAACCGCGATTGGCAAGTTTCAAACCGTGGACGGCGATTGGATCACATTTGGGTCACGCCCCCTATTAAACCCAACCTTCGGGCTTATGCCACTTTACCTACCGCCCGGAACTGGGACCGACCATCCGATCATGTGCCGGTGATTATCGAGATATTGTCCGACCAGTAAAGGAGTGTCATCCCGGCGAAAGCCGGGATCTCGTACAATTCTGAGCCTGACCAGATCCTGGCCTTCGCCGGGATGACAAACTTTAAAATTTCTTCATTGGATTTAATAATTGTTCGGGTTTGATTGTCGGATTACGTTTACCGCCACCGCCCGTACCTGTACCGAAATTATCCGCCGATTTAAAAAACCGTTCAATCAACGCATCCAGATCTGGGACCGTATCGCGTTTTAAAGCAACTACAACAGCCACAAAAAAATCACACGCCTTTTTTTCCCAATCATAGACCTGAGAATGCATAAGCTCGCGTTTTACCCGCAATATATCAGGTGTCCATTTTTTATTATGATCTTGTTTGATATGAAAGAACATCGTTTGTTCATGTTCAGGCGTATCCGGTTTTGGTTTGGTATGCGTGACATCAATCGTCACGTCCATCTCGTCCCCCTCGCCGTTCATACTGGCCTGCGCCGTACACATCACGCCGCGATCATCCTCATCCGCACTCCACATATGGGAATCGTACGGGCCCATAGAGATATCAATACCCAGGGAATCCATCAGTTGAGGAAGGGTGGCTTTCATAGCGCGAACTCTATCGTTTTAAAGGGCATTAATCAAGACTTGCCAAACTATCGCGACCTTCGGCGAACCATTGATCGGGCAGGCAGGTGGTCTTTCCAGCTTCCTCGGCTGCGCGACACGCCAGCACCCCTTCACGGAAGGTCGGGTATATCAACCGCACCCCCAATTCATCTTTAATCCGATCGTTGCGCACACGTTTATTATCGGAATAAAAACTCATTGTAATCGGGGCAAGATCCGCCGATGCATAATCCAACAAGGGCGGTACCGGTTTCCCTAAAATTTCACACGCATACGCAATCACCTCGTGACTGGGGGCCGGATAATCATCCGCCAAATTGTAAATGGTCCCAGGGTGCGGGTGCGCCATCGACGCGCGCAAAGTTTGAACAATATCTTCAATATGAATTCTAGAAAATGCTTGGCCTTGTTTATTGATGCGCCGTGCGGCCCCTGCACGTACCGAATCAAGCGCATTCCGACCCGGGCCATAAATACCCGCCAAACGGAAAATATGGACGGGTAATTGGTATGTTAAAAACAACTCGCGCCACTGTTCTTCGGCCCGTGCCCGACGGGTTCCCCGTTTGGTCGATGGCGCAATCGACGTCGTTTCGTCAACCCAGTCACCCCCTCGATCACCATAAACCCCCGTTGTCGACAAATATCCCACCCATTCGAGAGTCTTAATATTCAGAATGTCATTATAATGAAGGCGAAAACTGGGATCCCCGAAATCATCCGCCGGCGTTGAAATTAATAAATGCGTGGTCCCTGCCAGCGCATTCACCGGGTCGACCAGCGGCTCATCCACCCGAAATAAATGAGATTCAATGCCATATTCGGCCATAATTTCACGTTTTTGATAATCACGCGTGGTGCCGGAAAAACTCCAATCAGCCCCCTCGGCGCGGAGGGATTGAACCAAAAAATCGGCCGTATACCCATATCCAAAACAAAAAAGTTTATGTGTCATAAGCACACCCTACCAGATTACCGCTTTATTTTGAAGGGGAGAGTCATCCCACAAAAGCGTGTCGTCCCGTGTCGGCCGGGACGACAACTCTGTTACATCCCGTTACGTAAGGTGACTTGGGTTTTTGATCCCGACTCATTAAGGTAAAGATAGAAATAAGGAAAAATACTCCATGATGCCAACCCAACGTACCCTTCAATCCGCGATCACCCTGACCGGGGTTGGCTTGCATTCTGGTAATCCTGTGACACTCACCCTGCGCGGAGCCGATATCGATACGGGCATTATTTTTATACGTACCGATATCACTGACCGTGATCCGATGATCCCTGCAAAATGGGACCATGTGGTCGACACGCGCCTGTGCACCGTTTTAGGGAATGCCGCGGGGGTGACCATCTCGACCATTGAACATGTAATGGCGGCCCTCCGCGGGGCAGATATTTCGAATGCAATTTTAGAAATTGACGGCCCTGAAATTCCCGCGATGGACGGGTCCGCCGCCGAATTTTTAGCAGCCATTGATCGCGCGGGTATTACGGATCAAGGCGCTCCCGTACAAATCATTGAACTGACATTGGAAATTACGGTACACGACGGCGATAAAAGCGTGACCCTGACGCCGGCATCCCGGACGTCCTTTTCAGGCGCCATCCAATATAAAAACCCGGTCATTGGTACCCAGGATTATGCGGTTGAGTTACTCAACGGCAATTTCCGCCATGATATCGCTGCCGCCCGCACCTTTGGATTATACGAAGAAGTCGAAGCCATGCAATCCGCGGGTCTGGCCCTGGGGGGATCCTTGGATAATGCCATTGTTGTCAAAAATAATGGCATCATGAACCCGGATGGGTTACGATTCGCCGATGAATTTATTCGCCATAAATTGCTGGACGCCATTGGCGATATGATGCTGGCCGGGCACCCCATCCGCGCGGCATATCGGGGCGAGAAAATGAGCCACGCGATGAATAACGCCCTGTTGAGGAAACTCTTCGCAACCCCTGATGCCTGGCGGATGGTTCAGGCGGCGTAAGGTATCCCTAAAAACAGGGGCCACCCCTGCCGATAAGTCGGAGCCCAGATTTAATTTTTAATCAAGCCTGGATACCGGCTTTCGCCGGTATGGCAATTTTTGGAGTATGTTAAGTACATTATGATCTTCCAGACCCGCCCCAAAATCGCTATGATCTAGATATGAACATATATATTTATAAAATTTTTCTTTTTTCTCTTTGTTTATCGATCCTGTCTCTCGCAGCTTGCGCCGGGGATAAAAAAGACGGTCCCGACACGATCAAAGAACGCCCGGTCGAAGAACTCTATAACGAGGCGGCGGCGCTTCTTGACGATAAGCAATATAAAACAGCACAAAAAGCATTCGAAGATGTCGAACGTTTATACCCCTATTCATCCTGGGCGACACAGGCACAAATGATGGCAGCATACGCCGCCTATCAAGATGTACGGTATGACGAGGCAATTATGGCGCTCGATCGCTTTATCGATTTACACCCATCACATGACCGCGTGGATTATGTGTTGTACCTAAAGGCCCTGTGTTCTTACGAACAAATATCCGACGTCAAACGTGACCAAGGCATGACGGCCAGTGCGCTTGAAAGTTTTACTGCACTGATCAACCGTTACCCAGACAGCCCCTATACCCGCGAGGCAAAAATCAAACGCGATCTCACTTATGACCATCTCGCCGGCAAGGAAATGGATATTGGGAGATATTATTTAACCCGGGGGGAATATAATGCTGCGATCAATCGTTTCACAACCGTAATCAAAGAATATCAAACAACAACTCATACACCCGAAGCATTGCACCGATTGGTTGAATCATATTTATCATTAGGCCTGGTTGATCAAGCCGTACGGGTGGCCGCCGTATTGGGCCATAATTTTCCTGGTTCAAAATGGTATCAAGATTCATATAATTTACTCGACCCCGCCGCGCGCGAACGTTTAAATGAATCACGTGGCGTGATGGAACGCACGATCGATTCAATTTTAAAACCAAGTTAATCTTCTTGGTCGTGCGGTCTTTTATTTTTTAAATAAGGACACAACGATGCTCGTGCATCTTAATATCCAAAATATTGTTTTAATCGATCATATTGCACTCGATATTCCGGCCGGTTTTATGGTGATGACGGGCGAGACGGGTGCCGGGAAATCGATTGTTTTGGACGCGCTGGGGTTAATCCGAGGTGACCGCGCAAACACAGGGCTGATCCGGTCCGGCGCGAATCAGGCGAGTGTGACAGCAACCTTTGACACACCGAATAATCACCTCGCACGGGCCTTAATCACAGCTCAAGGCTTAAGCACCGACGGCGATATCATCTTACGCCGCACCCTGACATCGGACGGAAAATCACGCGCGTTCATCAACGACCAAACCGTCAGTATTCAATTTTTAAAAATCATTGCCACAACGCTGTTTGATATTTTAGGGCAATTTGAAACCGGATCATTAATGGATTCTTCCTTTCATCGCGATACATTAGATCAATTTGGTCAATTGATCCCGCTGCGGGATACAGTCACAACCGCCTGGGAAACATTACAAACCGCGCGCACAGCCTTGGCCGATCATATTGACCGTACCAAACGCGCACGCGCAGACGAAGAATATATCCGCACGTCACTTGATGAACTGGGGGCCCTTGCCCTTGACACTGGGGAAGAAGAAAAATTACTGGCGCGTAAAAAATTATTAAACGAATCTGCCCAAATTATTGAAGGGTTACAAACAGCTGTCGATAAAATTACCGGATCAGATGGGGCCGACGGAAAATTGGTACAAGCTGTACGCGCGACAGAACGATTACGCGGAAAATTGCCGGATGACAAAATTGAATCGTGGGCAGCAACACTGGATACGGCCATCAATTTGATGAGGGATACCGCAAGTGATATGGAAGCCACGGCAACATTGGGATCGGATGATGATGGATCCTATGGGACAATGGATCAAGTCGAAGATCGCATTTACACCCTTCGGGCAGCCGCACGAAAATTTGGATGCTCTGTTGATGGGTTGGCTGATAAAATAAAATTATTTGAATCCCAATTATCCCAAATTACAACGGACACGGATCAAGTACAATTTCTAACCCAAGCGGCGCAAGCGGCCGAACATCATTATCAACAAAAAGCCGGGGAACTTTCAAAAAAACGTATCCTCGCAGGCCATGATCTGGACCGTGCGATGACAACAGAACTGCCGCCTCTTAAATTAGAAAAAGCAAAATTCATCACAGATATTACAAGTACGGTGCCAGGAGCAACAGGCACGAATCTCGTTCGATTCTGTGTCGCCATGAACCCGGGATCTCTACCCGCCCCTCTGGACCAAGTTGCATCGGGCGGAGAATTATCACGTCTGATGCTTGCCATGAAAGTCGTTTTAACCGCACGTGCAACCACCCACACGACATTAATATTTGATGAAATAGATACAGGGGTTGGTGGCGCCGTGGCGGACGCGATGGGCGAACGATTAAAACGACTTTCAAAAAACAGTCAAGTATTGGCGATTACGCATGCGCCCCAAGTAGCGTCACATGCGGATCATCATTTTGTAGTGGCCAAACAAACAATCAAAAACATAACAACCACAACCATTCAGCCTTTGATTGATTTAAATGACCGCCGGGATGATATTGCTCGCATGATTTCAGGGGCCGACGTGACAGATGAAGCGCGCGCGGCGGCATCAAAATTATTGTCCAAAAAGGTCGCATGATCCATGTCCCAAGCAGAAGATCTTTTTGATACGACCAATCATCCGTCAAAACCGATAACGCGGCCGGATTATGACGCGCTGATCGCAACAATAAAATATCATGATCAGAAATATTTTAATGAAGACGCGCCTGAAATCACAGATGCAGAATATGACGCACTGCGCCGTAATCTTATAGCCATTGAGACGACACACCCCGAATGGGTCACCGCGGACAGCCCATCGCAAAAGATTGTTCCATTGGCTGTATCAAAATTCAAAAAAATAGCGCACACGGTTCCAATATTATCGCTGTCGAATGCATTTTCAAACAACGACATTACCTATTTTTTTGATCGTATTCGCCGATTTTTAAATCTGGACCCAACCTCTAAAATCGAAATATGTGCCGAACCAAAAATAGATGGGTTATCCTGTTCGTTATTATACATTAACGGAAAACTGGCCCATGGGGCAACACGTGGCGATGGATATACAGGAGAAGATATCACGGCAAACGTCCGCACAATTGCAGACATTCCGCAAACATTATTAGGTACACATATTCCGGATCGCATCGACATACGCGGCGAAGTATATATTCGAAAAGATGATTTTATAATTCTAAATGATCAAGAAATCGCCCGCGGAGAAGCTCCCTTTGCTAACCCCCGCAACGCGGCCGCGGGCAGTTTGCGACAACTCGATCCACATATCACCGCTGAACGTCCTTTAAAATTCTTTGCCTATGCCTTGGGCGAACACAGCATATCGATAGGCAGCACACAATCCGACATTCGCGCGGCCTTAACATCATTTGGATTTCAAACGCCCACCCCCACACGTATCGTCGCGTCTGAACAAGAAACAATTGATTTTTATACCGATGTGATGCGCACCCGTTCTGGTCTGCCGTTTGACATTGACGGCGTCGTTTATAAAATCAATGACATTGCCCAACAAGAACGATTAGGATTTGTATCGCGTGCCCCGCGGTGGGCCATTGCACATAAATTTCCAGCCGAACAAGCCCGTACAACCTTGCGCACCATTACGATTCAAGTCGGGCGAACAGGGGTCTTAACACCTGTGGCCGACCTGGATCCCATTAATGTCGGTGGCGTTCTAGTTGCACGTGCAACATTACACAACGAAGATGAAATTGCGCGGAAAGATATTCGCGTGGGCGATACCGTAATTGTACAGCGCGCCGGCGATGTGATCCCGCAAATTGTATCGGTGGATTTGGACGCACGCCTGCCAGGAACAACGCCCTTTATTATGCCGGATCATTGCCCCGCATGCGGATCAGCAGCCCACCGGACACCCGATATGGTTGCGCGCCGTTGTACCGGTGGCCTGATCTGCCCGGCCCAAGCGACATTACGCCTGACCCATTTCGTTTCGCGCCTGGCCTTTGATATTGAAGGATTGGGCGAAAAGATTATTGCCGAATTTTTTGATGCGGGGTTGATCAAAACCCCGGTTGATATTTTTACGTTGCAAGAACGTGACGCAGCATCCGTCACCAAAATAAAAAATCAACCCGGGTGGGGCGACCAGTCGGTTGAAAATCTGTGGTCGGCGATCAATAGCCGCCGCATCATAACGCTGCCTCGGTTTTTATATGCCTTAGGTATTTTTCAAATTGGTGAGGCAACTGCGCAAAAATTGGCGACAATTTATCCGACGATTGATCATTGGATGACATTAATGACCCGCGCGGGGGTGAATGACCCAACCCTTACACCTGAACTAATCCAAATCGAGGGAATCGGCGGAAGTATGGCGGATGATATCATCGCATTTTTATCCGAACCCCATAACCAAACTTTGATCCGCGATCTATGTCGATATGTCACGGTTGAGCCCTATACGCCGCCGGCGACCACACAAACGGCCCTATCTGGAAAAACTGTTGTCTTTACAGGATCACTCGACACCTTATCCCGCGCCGAAGGCAAAGCGCGCGCTGAACGTGCCGGCGCCAAAGTCGCCTCATCTGTATCTTCAAAAACAGACTATGTGATTGCCGGAACAGATTCGGGATCAAAATTAAAACAAGCCCAGGAATTGGGGGTCTTGATTCTTTCAGAAAATGATTTTATCCAATTGATTACCGCGTAAACGACTCGCCCAAATAAACACGCCGGACATCGGAATTATTTATAATTTGATCAGGTGTCCCGTCCATTAATACTTTTCCATCATGTAAAATATAAGCCCGATCAACAATATCCAATGTATCGCGAACATTATGATCCGTGATCAATATACCAATATTTTTCGTCTTTAAATGCGCAATTAAAATTCGAATATCGGCAACGGCAATCGGATCAATCCCCGCCAATGGTTCATCCAGCAGCAAAAAATGGGGACGGGTTGCAAGAGCGCGTGCAATTTCCAAGCGGCGACGTTCCCCCCCCGATAATGCCGTTGACGCTGTGCGCCGCAAGTGATCGATCCCAAATTCATGAAGAAGTTGAAGAAGAAGACGCGCTTGATCCGCGTTTGATAAATCATCCTGCATTTCCAAAACGGCGCGAATATTATCTTCGACATTCATCCCTCGAAAAATCGACGCATCTTGGGGTAAATACCCAAGCCCCAAGCGGGCCCGGCGATAAATAGGTAGGGACGTCACATCATAGCCGTCAAGCAATACGGCCCCCCCATCCGGTTCAATCAACCCCGTCATTAAATAAAAACATGTTGTTTTACCCGCCCCGTTCGGCCCGAGAAGAGCCACAGCCTCACCCCTTTTTATATAAAGGGACACATCGCGTAGCACGGGCCTATTTTTGTAGGATTTTGACAGATGACGCGCATAAAGGCCCGGTTCAACCGGACGGATCGCCGCGTTTGGAAAAGAAGAAGTCATAGGTATTTATAGACGATCCGGGATAAAAAAGAAAGCTGAATTCCGGCAAAACCATGCTTTCCCCCTTGCCCTTTCGATTAAAAAGCCGTAATGTCGCGCCACTTTTGATTTAAAAGGGCTCGTAGCTCAGCTGGGAGAGCGTCGCAATGGCATTGCGAAGGTCGTCGGTTCGATCCCGATCGAGTCCACC